>DAOQAB010000209.1:0-2669 GCA_035353695.1 Prolixibacteraceae bacterium | reverse complement strand
GGCTCTTTGCCCCACCAAACGCCCCAGTAATGGTCGTCGCCATTATTTAAATCGGAAGGAACACCCAATCCGGCGCAAGGTGAAGAGCCCCAGTAAGCACGTCCCGGATCGTAAGCAGCTACTGCCTCAGGCAAAATATGATGGAAAATATCGTCGTAGGCTTTCCATATTTTATCAGCATTTTCTTTGTTTTTGGCTTCCTCCTTTTGTTTCCAGCCCCAACCATACCAAGCCGACAGAATCTCGTTATTTCCGCACCATAAGGCAATGCTCGGGTGATTCCTCAGTCTCTTGATGTTGTCGGCAGCCTCCGCCTTCACATTATTCAGGAATGCTTCGTCGCCGGGGAACATGGCACAGGCAAACATGAAATCCTGCCAGATCAGAATACCATTTTCATCACATAAATCGTAGAGTTTGTCGTATTCGTATATTCCGCCGCCCCAGATACGCATCATGTTAAAGTTCGAAATCTTAGCGGTATTAACCACGTTTTTATACATCTCGTTGGTTACACGAGCCGGAAAAATATCGTTCGGAATGTAATTGGCTCCCTTCATAAACACTGGGACACCATTCAGTTTGAAATAGAATGAGGTCCCTTTAGCATCTTTATTGCGCACCAATTCTATTGTTCTAATTCCTATTCGTTCTGTTTTCTCGGTTACACGCCTTCCCACGGTTACTTTCCCCTTGATGTTGTACAAATGGGCCTCACCAAGCCCGTTTGTCCACCACAATTTCGGGTTTTCAATCTTGAAATCGACTGCGTAAACCGAAATACCTTTGGTCAGTTTTACATCGGCTTTCGCCAATTGGGTCCCATCATTTTCAATAGAAAGAGTTGCCCCATTATCAGCATTTGCTTCGATTTCGAAATTGGCAGTGAGGATTGCTTCTTTTTCAGAAACTGTATTTTGTTTCAACTGGAGGCTGGCAATTCGGGCATCATCCCAAACGGTGAGGTAAACGGGTCGCCACAAGCCACTGGAAACCAAACGAGGGCCCCAGTCCCAACCAAAATGATAACCGGCCTTGCGCGTATAAACTGATACCATTTTTCCGCCGGGAACTTCTCCATTCACTGCCTGATCGTTATCCGACACTGGAATTACAAAACCATTGGCATCATATTTTTTAATTCCCTCAACAATTGGTGAGCGAAACAAAATCCGAAGTTCGTTGGCTCCTTCTTTCACTTTGTCTTTCACATCAACCAGCCATTCGCGAAACATATTGTCGGCCGAAAGAACCTGTACTCCGTTAACAAAAACATCGGCATAGGTATCCAGCCCTTTAAAATCAAGCGCAATACGGTCGCGATTCAATACTCTCTTATCAACCTGAAATGTTGTTTTGTATTCCCAATTGACCTTATCAATCCATTGAAGTTTATGTTCATTCAGTCGATAAAACGGATCTTCGATTTTGCCATTGGCCAACAAATCGGTGTGAACACAACCAGGAACTTTCGCCGGAAACCATTCTTCTTTGTCGGCCTGGCGAAATGTCCAGTTTTCAGAAATCTCTTTGGAAACAACCATTGACGGGTCTTTCTTTTGACAGCCGGTAACTAAAATGACCAACAAAATAAACATTGCCAGCGCGATTCTTTTGCTCATGATTTTTGTTTGTGGGTTTAAGTTTGGTAAAAATGGGATTTTTTTGATTGATATTGCCTTTATTCAATTCAAAACCCGGTACAACAAGTGCACCGGGCTTTACATACCTCAAATTTCGGGTAGTAACCAGCTACCCCATAATTATAACCACAGAATGCTCTTTGCCATCCTGAAATATTGGAACGATATTAGACGACTGCAAATTGCCGTCAACGCTAATTTCTTTTACGCCTTTACTAACACCATTCGGATTTTCAACTTTTATCTGGTAGGTTGCACCTCTAAATTTGCGCGTAACCTCATATCCTTTCCATCCTGAAGGAATGCACGGATCGATTTTAATTCCATCGTAATCAGGTTGAATACCCAGGATGAACTGGGTAATTGCATAGAAATTCCACGAAGCGGTTCCGGTCAACCAGGAGTTTTTAGCTTCGCCAGGGCGGGAAGCATCTTTTCCGGCTACCATTTGCGCATACACATACGGCTCGGTCTTGTGCAAATCGCTGATGTCTTCGAGGTACGACGGACAAATCTTTTTGTAATAGTCCCATGCCTGATCGCCACGGCCAATAACCGTTTCGCCAATGATGATCCACGGATTGTTGTGACAGAAAATTCCTGCATTTTCTTTGTAACCAGCCGGATAGCTCGATATTTCGCCGTATTCGATGTAGTATTTGGTGAAAGCCGGATTATTCAGCACAATCCCAAATTCGCAATCCAAACGTTCTTTCACTGAGTCGAGCGCCTTTTCGCAAAGACCTTCCTCCTTGCCAATTCCGGCCATGGTGCACCAGCCGTTCGATTCGATGAAGATTTTGCCTTCTTCGTTTTCGTTGCTGCCAATTTTACGACCGAAATAATCGTAGGCACGAACAAACCATTCGCCATCCCAGCCATGCTCTTTTACAGCTTTTTTCATGGCATCGACATGCGATTGTGCGCGAGCTGCTTCTTCGGTTTTGCCTAGTTTTTTACAGAGCTCAACATAATCCTGACCGTAAATCACAAACAAACCGGCAATCATCAGCGACTCGGCTTTCG
>DAOQAB010000208.1:0-2841 GCA_035353695.1 Prolixibacteraceae bacterium | reverse complement strand
CGAAATGGAAAAATCGATGGATGATGTGGGCAGAGCGACATAGAATGGAATACCGTTATCCGAAGCAGCAAGCGCTTTCAGATAAGTTCCGATTTTGTTGCAAACATCGCCGGTTCGGGTTGTTCGGTCGCTGCCAACCAGCACCAGATCCACCATACCGTGTTGCATCAAATGTCCGCCGGTGTTATCGGGGATAACGGTGTGTGGAATGTTTTCCTGCTTCAATTCAAAAGCAGTAAGTTTGCTTCCCTGGTTTCGCGGCCGGGTTTCGTCGACCCAAACATGCACCGGAATTCCTTTTTGATGGGCTTTATAAACCGGGGCAAGCGCGGTTCCCCAGTCAATGCAGGCTAACCATCCCGCATTGCAGTGGGTAAGAATATTGACCTGCTGACCGGGTTTTCGGGCTGCAATTTCTTCAATTAAAGTCACCCCATGTTCACCAATGGAGTTACAGTTTTCGATTTCCAATTGTTTTATTTCATTGGCTTTATCCAGTGCCAACGGAATCATCTGTTCAATATTGTCGGTTTTCTCTAAAGTTGCAAACATTGTATCAACGGCAAAGGCAAGATTCACGGCAGTAGGTCGGGCACTCTTCATGCGGTCGCAAATTTCTTCCAGAAAATCGGCTAAAGGTTTTTCATTTTTGAAATTTAGTAATCCAAGATACATGCCATAAGCTGCCGTAACCCCGATAAGGGGCGCACCCCGGACAATCATTTCTTTGATAGCATTGAATGCATCGTCAAATGTTTGAAGGGTTTTTATGCAAAACTCAAAAGGGAGCTTTTGCTGATCGATGATCTTTATTTTTTTCGGATCATTTTTATCGGCCCATATCGTGTGAAAATTTTGTCCGTTTATTCTCATGATTTCATAAGGATATTAACTTTGCGGCAATTTATAACTTTTGATCATGATCGACCAGCAAAACGTAAAAAATGTCATACTCGACCTGGGCGGAGTCCTTGTTGATATTGAACCGTCAAATACGATAGAGGCTTTTAAAAGAATCATGCAGCCCGATATCTATGAATCGATTAATTGGGAAGATGCAACCGAAGCTCTTTGCTCGATGGAAGTAGGGAAATGGGATAAAAGTCAGTTCTTCGGTTACTTTAAAAAGATCTGTAAACCGTCGGTCATTGAAGAAGAGATTATCGATGCCTGGAATGCAATGGTTCTTGAGTTCCCCCACGAAAGGGTTGAAATGGTCAAATCGCTGGCTCAAAAATACAATCTGTTCCTACTAAGCAATACCAATGAGATACACATCAGCTGCTTTGAGCAGGATTTTAAAAACCGGTACCATATTCACCTGCCCGATCTCTTTTCAAAAGTCTTTTATTCCTCTGAAATTGGATTTCGCAAACCTCATGCTGAAAGTTTTCACTATGTGCTGAACCATGCAGGGATTATAGCAGAAGAAACGGTCATGGTCGACGACCGGGAAGACAATTGCCGGATGGCTGAATCGATCGGAATGCAGTCGATTAAAGTTCCTGAAAACAGCGGATTGGAAGCGGTAATTGGAGAATTACTTTAAGTACTAATCAAGCGCCATTTTTTTACTGATCTCACCGTTTGGGGTCTTAACAAGGAGAATATAATTCCCGGAAGTAAATCCTTCGAGGTTAAGATCAATAAAATCGGATATTCTTGCATCAAAGAAACCAACCTTTTTGCCATTCAGATCAAACAACGTTGCTGCGGTTAAGGGAAAATCAGCCAAAATCAGATAATGTCCCTTTGAACGCCTGACAATTTTGATTTTATAATCAGGACTTGCAACTGATTTTCCCGGATCAGCGCTGGTTATTCCTTCGCATTTTGAAATTTGTTCCATTAATGCTTTGTATTTTGGAGCTGGTACCCGACTGGTATCCTGATCGAGGGTTTCCAATATTCCCCAGGAGCCATATTGTGCGCTGAGTGTTCCGATGAAAGAAAAATTCATGTACAAAGCCTGTTGACCGTTGGGAATAATATCTTCAATTTTGGCAAACCACTCTTTATACAAATTATAGATGGCCGTATCCCGCTGAATATCGAGCAATGCCTGCGCATAAGCTGGTTCCTCGCCGAATGGGGTGGGTGTAATGTGTTGCCCGGCTTCGTAATAGACGATTTGTTTGTTTAACGGGATTCCCAACTCGTCGTAATCGCTCTTGATCCATTCAACCTCATTTTCCTTCATCTCTTCCCTAACGAAACGGGCCACATCGGAGACGGTGGCACTTGCTCCCAGACCATCAAGCACACTGTCGCCTTTTTCTCCCAGTCCAAAATAGGCAGTCAGGGCGATGGCATCGAAACTATCGGGATCGAGATTGCGGATGGTGCGGTTGGCCACATCCTGCCAGGCTGTTTGAACGCCTGCAACCCTTGTAAGACGGCTCAAATCGTCAGCAAACACATCGGTCCAGATATTCAGATTGTTTTGAACCCGGTCGACAATGCCTTCCGGCCAGCTAATCTTTCTTCCTTCACAATAAAAATTGTTCAGCCACTGGGTTTGACCAAACATCCAGTTCCAGATTTCATTGCTGTATTCGACGTATATCTTCAGGTTGGCATTGAGGCGCCCTTTGATCAGTGTTGCCATCTCCCGAATGTATTCATCGGAGGCACAATGTGGAACACACACCCACAAATCTTTGCCGAGGCTGTTGCACAAATCACACATCATCTCATAAGGGACCCCTTTGTTGGTCGCCCAGGTGTAGTTGGTCATTTTGCTGCGCTCGTCCCAGCGGGTAAGAATGGTATCTTCGGGTCCATCGTCACAAGTCCACGAGTTGTCATGTCCCCAGTTATTGGTCGCACCCCAGTCCATAA
>DAOQAB010000207.1:0-2983 GCA_035353695.1 Prolixibacteraceae bacterium | reverse complement strand
ACCATGACAAATCTGGAAATCAACAGAGAAAGCAATGGAGATGAAATCCTTCTGAAATGTACCGGAAGGCTCGATGCCAATCAGGCAGGCCACCTAAACGATTACATCGACAGGCTGGTGCGCGAAGGCCTCTACCAGATATCGCTCGACATGACCGGCATTGAATACCTCAGTTCGGCTGGTATCCGTTCGCTGGTGACACAATATAAAAACCTAAAAGCGATCAACGGGAACTTTCACATTGCTGCAATGTCGGAAAATGTGAGGCAGGTTCTGAATATGGTGGGCATGGTCGAAATGCTTGGCCAGCAACCCAAAAAAGTCATTGTTGAAGAAAAAAAGCAGGAAACAAGCAACCAACTTATTTCGAACGGATTCCGGTTTAAACTTTCCGATCTTCAACCCAACGGAAACACAAAAACCACTTTATATGGAAACCCTGAACTGATTAAGGAATCGGGGTTTAAGCCCCAACATTCGCGGCAAATAAATTCAGAAGAGAAACATTTTGCAATTGGATTAGGCGCCATCGGAAATTCGTTCGACGAATGTAAAAACCGGTTTGGCGAGTATATTATGATGGGGAAAAGCATTGCCTACCTCCCTGCCGACGGGTCGAAAAAACCTGACTACATGGTGAGCAGCGGCCAGCTAATTGCCTCGTTAACCGAACTCTATGGAATTCATTTCGAAGGAAACTTTTCGCATCTTGTCTATTTCGAACCCGAAGATCTGAAAAACACAATTGGGTTGAGCCAACTAGCTGAAAGCATTCAGAAAATGACAAATTTCAAGCAAATGGCCGTTGTGATGGTTGCCGAAAGTGGCGGACTGATTGGCACATCGCTCAATGCTCCGCCTGTTGATGGAAACAAAGTTTTCAGTTTCCCCGAAGTAAAAGAAACCATGAACTTCACTACCGAACCTGCACACTACAAAATGCTGACCCTTTCGGTTGGATTTTTCTCTTCGGAAGAAAAAAACGGAAGCAAATTCCTAAGACTGTTGCGCGAAGGTTCATCAATATCGGCACATGTTCATACCGCTGTTTTCCCCTACACACCACTCAAGAAAACCGACATCGACCTGAATGAGACCATTGATTACCTGTTCGAGACATCAGAATTAAGAGATATTCTCCACCTGATCAACGATAATCGTGAAATATCGGGGCAAGGCGAAAGCCAATTTGTACAAGGCTTTTGCTGGATAGTCCCTATTGAATCAACAACCATAATTTCAACAAAATAAATCGACATGGCACTATTAATCGGATCAACAACCATTGGGTTAATTCTGGCTTTGCTTGCGCTCGGAATCTTCATCAGCTTCCGCATTTTCGATTTCCCCGACATCACCGCCGAAGGGTCGTTCACATTTGGTGCGGCAACTGCAGCATCGCTTATTGTTGCCGGAGTCAATCCGCTTATTGCCAGTTTTGTGGCATTTCTGGCAGGGTGTGTTGCAGGTGCATTAACCGGGATAATCCACACACGGTTCAAAATCAACCCACTGCTATCGGGAATACTTGTAATGACCGCTCTTTACTCGATAAACCTGCATGTGATGGGAAAAAGCAACATGCCACTGCTTAGTCAAACCACCGTTTTCAGCTGGATCGACAACTTCTCGGCGTCGATTTCGGGTGCCGACTCAAAAACCATGATCATTGGCTGGTCGGTTGCAACAAAAGATTTATGGACACTGCTTTTCTGCTTTCTGGCAATAGTCGCTTTCTGCGGAATCCTTTGGTGGTTCTTCAAAACCAACATTGGAACAGCCATGCGTGCTACCGGCGATAACGACCAAATGATACGCGCCCTTGGGGTGAACACCAAAACAATGATCATTGCCGGAATTGGCCTGTCGAACGGGTTTATTGCTTTGGCCGGTGCCATGCTTGCACAGTACCAGGGTTTTGCCGATGTTCAGATGGGAATAGGGATGATGGTTTGGGGCTTGGCCAGTGTAATTATTGGCGAAGCAATCATTAACGACAACAGTGTTGGGTTTATCATAGCCGGAACTGTTTTAGGGTCGGTATTGTTCCGATTGTTGGTTGCCATTGCACTCCGCTGGGGATTAAACCCTAACGATCTAAAAATCATAACGGCATTGTTTGTATTTATTGCACTTATTCTGCCCGGATTGATGAAAAACAAAAAGAAGCTGACATTTAAAAGGAAAGTAAATGCTTAAGATCGATAACATTAAAAAAACGTTCAACGCCGGAACGGTTAATGAAGTTAAAGCGTTACAAGGCGTTTCAATTGAGATTGAAGAAGGTAGTTTTGTGTGCGTACTTGGCACAAACGGTTCAGGCAAATCAACGACTCTCAATGCCGTTGCAGGGACTTTCCTTACCGACGAAGGTTCAATTACACTCGACGGCGTTGACATAACCAAATGGAGTGAAAACAAACGTGCAAAATTCATTGGCCGCGTTTTCCAGAATCCATATAGCGGCACAGCTCCAAACATGTCGATACAAGAGAACCTTGCGTTGGCAATGAAACGTGGTAAAAGTCGCGGACTAGGCTGGGGACTCCCAAAATCAGCCATTAACGATTTCAAAAACATGGTCAGGCCGCTGAACATGGGGCTCGAAGACCGTTTGGAAAACCCAATTGGAAAACTCTCGGGTGGGCAACGGCAAGCGCTAACGTTACTTATGGCCACTGCTCTGAAACCAAAACTGTTGCTGCTCGACGAACATACTGCTGCCCTCGACCCAAAAACGGCGAGCAAAGTAATTGACCTTACCCAGCAAGTAATTTCGAGAGATAAACTAACCACGTTAATGGTTACACACTCGATGCAACAAGCTGTAAACCTTGGCGACCGGATCATCATGATGCATCAGGGAAAAGTTGCTTACGATTTCCGTGGAGAAGAAAAAAAGAGGCTGAAAGTAAACGACCTGCTTACCCTTTTCGACGAACTCCGACAAAAAGACAACATCGACCCGAGTGTGGCCGCACTA
>DAOQAB010000206.1:0-3002 GCA_035353695.1 Prolixibacteraceae bacterium | reverse complement strand
GTGTGCGGCCTGAAGGGCCAAATGATTTCAGCCCGGTGGCAACGCCCCGGGATAACAGATGCACCAAAAAAAACCGTCCGCGCTCAAATGATCGCCAACGGTAGATCCTCCCTTCGGACGGAATGGGGAAAAGGTTTTAACACAAAGGCTCTAAGACACGAAGGAATGAGAAAATGAGAGAAAAAAGGGAATTCGAATGTTAAGGAAATTAAGAACCCGAAGGGTTAAATATTCATCACCTCCAAAGCATTTGGGGGTAGAACCAACGCAATCATCCGGACCAGTTACTCCAGAGGAGTAAAATGTGCGTAGTAAAAGTAGAAAGTAAAAAGTAAAAAAAGAAACAAGGAAATGACTTTCAAAAGAAAAGCTTTATGAAAACGGTTCAAAAAGCTTTTCTTTCTTATGGATTAAGTATTAGAAAATATTTAATGTCGTGTTTTTCATTCCATTCGGTTTATATCTTGCTTAGCGTACTTAGCGACTTCGCGCGACTTTATACAAAATCTCACGCAAAGCCACAAAGTACGCAAGCTAAAAATGAGACATTATTATTTGCGTACTAATTAAGACCCTGAAATGTTCGGTAAAATTAATCATTTCTGTCGGTTGAAGAGGTTGTAATATTGTTCGTTGCATCAATTTTTATGTTGGACTCAAAACAAGTGCTCATTTCAACATCTTTCACATAAGCGACTTTGTCGATTGAAATGGTAAAGGTGATTTTGCTTGTTTGGATATCAACGACTGAAACGTTGCGGTTGATAATATGGCATGTAAAAATACCGCCAATTTCGTATTGGAATCAGAACTGTATCGGAATTTGTTCTTTTTGTCGGTTACGGCTTTGTAAATCACTTTTGCTTCCTGTTCGGGTAAGCAACCTTGCTGAATATTTCTATTTTGCTATAAAGGGTTATTCCGCATAAAACACTTTGCGGGCTGTCTTTACTTGGCCAACACGGCATAAAAGGATGTACATGCCCGGCGTGACCTTCTCATTCTTTTGATTTGTACCATCCCAAACCAACGAATAGTGATTGGACGATGTATGACGGCCAATCAATGTTTGAATCAACTGGGAATTGGTGTTATAAATTTCAATCACCGGATTCTCTTTCTGTTTTACGGTGGTGATGCTAATCGTCAACCGGTCGGTAAACGGGTTGGGATATCCGGTAACCGAAAACCCTTTTCCCAACTCGTCATCACGAATACCTACCTGACGGTATTTATCCTCGCGTTTATAGAAGATATCATAACCATTTCCGTTGTTCTTCATCCACACAAAGTCGATATGGTCGTAGCTGAAGGTTTTATACGCCAGCGATGGAAATAATGGATTACCCTGAATGGTATCGAGTAGGGTATACCATCCACATTCTGCACCGCATGAAAAGCCATGGTAAAGATTTTCATGCTGCATAAAAAGAAAGCTGTAACCAATGGGAGCCTGTACATCATCGATACAGAGGTAGCTGGTTTGATTGGACGACAATTTTCGAACGCTTAGCTGATTGTTGTTTTTGGGCGCCACGGTCGATTCCACTTCAACCAGTTGTGATAATGTGTCGAGATATAGCATCCGGATACTGCTTTCTTCGGCGAGATCACCACCATTGAACGAATTGTAGGAGATGCAGGGTTGGGAGCCTCTGGCCGAATAGATGGTATCAAACGAAGCCAAAGAATCGGTTGTCCGGAAGAACTGAAGGGAATCGGTTGAATGTTGAAGGGCGAAGATCAGCACATCGGAATAGTATTGCAGATGGTTGGCAATGGCTATATCGTTGATCTCTTTTTGGGTTGTAACGGTTTTTTTCAGTGTCAAAGTATCGGCCTGGATACGGGCATAAATCAGTGAAGAGGTTAATCCATCGTTTTCCTGTATCCATAACACATTGAGGTTTCCGCTTTTATCGATGTCGGCCACGGGAATTCTCGCGTTCGAGGCCGAATCGCTGATGGTGGTTTCCGGAGTCCAGTTTATAAAATCGGTGGTCCGGGAATGTTTTATTTTTCGGACTGACTCATCCGATTCGAATACCAGATGGATTTCCCCGCTACGGCTAATTGAGAGGGTTGGATGATCCCCTTTGGCAATGGGGATGGCATTGCTCCATTGTTTGCTCTTTTGGTCGAATTTAACCCCTTTTATGGTTTTTTCAAGGTTGATACGGTCGACAAATACCACATAAATGTTGTCGTTCAGGTCGCGTACTATTTTCCGCTGGTTATGGTTTTCCGTGGCGTTGGGATAACTGCTGGTCGCAATCAGGGTTTGAGCTTCTGTTCCCAGTGTCAGCATTGCCAATGCGATGCAAAGGATCACTGTTTTTCTCATTTTTTAGGATGCGTTATATTAATAATTGCCTTTGTTGATTTTAGGTGATTGAAAGGTATCAATAAATTAGACAGAAACAAAGCTAATTATTTGCTGGTTATAACATTCTTAAATAATCGTTCTTTTGGGGTTTTTGAAAATGCCGGATGAATGCCTCGGCATATCTGCAATTCAGCTCCATACCCCTGAATTGTTCCATTGCTCCGTGAGATTGGGGATATTCCTCTTTAATGAACTGGCTTTTATGGACAAAACAGGCGTTGTGTTTTTGATCAATCACCGGGGTGATATCGACATAATCGGTGGGGCAGAAGTTTTGGCTTTGTATGCCGGTCATGACTTCTCCATAATAGAGATCGAATTTTCGTTCCAGATGATACCAGGCATCCAGCACCAGTGAAGAACAAACCCGGTGGTCGCGGTGGGTGTCGACGGGCCAGTGCGTCACCAGGATATCCGGGTGTTCCTCTTTGATGGCGGCGGCGACTTTGTCGTACCACCTGGGAGTCAGTTCCGTGGCGCCGTCGATCTGACCCAGGAACCGCGGGCGCATCCCCAGGATCTTGCAGGCCGCTTCGGCCTCGCGTGTCCGAATGGTCGCGGCTTCCTTATGTGTCTTCTTCTCGATGCCGGCCTCACCCCGGGTCAGGTACAGGGC
>DAOQAB010000205.1:0-3089 GCA_035353695.1 Prolixibacteraceae bacterium | reverse complement strand
TTAGTTTGTTTTGATTTCCAGATGCTTCTCAGAAGTTTTATTCGAATTGTAAATTCTTTACTAATGAGGCTGGGATAACATATCCCGAACAAAGTGGTCACACTAATTGTGAATTGCCCAGTCGGCCACAAATCAAAGGAACTTCATTTAGTTTCGTTTGAAAGCATTAATTTTATCGAAAATTTCGGATCATGTATTACGACATT
The DNA here is from genome assembly GCA_035353695.1 of Prolixibacteraceae bacterium. Classification (GTDB taxonomy): domain Bacteria; phylum Bacteroidota; class Bacteroidia; order Bacteroidales; family Prolixibacteraceae; genus CAYMTR01. The sequence continues at coordinate 2,883 of DAOQAB010000205.1, read as the reverse complement.
CATTGCCACATCTTCAACCGAGTCATTGTGAATAAACGACTTGATATTTTGCTGACCCCATCGTTCAAATTGCTGGATGGATTTGAAAGCAAATTGCCGGAGAAAAACCTGCGTGAGCTGATTGAAAAAGGCGACAGCTTTCTGAATGCTTTTATGAAAATGAGCAGCGAAGAGGTCTTTGAAGTTCTCGACCGCTATTACAACAATGAATTTGTATTGACCCCGTTGATGATGGATTTGGAGTTTACCGACTGTGAGGATTTGGGGATTGTCGAAAAATACAAACAGCAACTTTGGCGTGAGATTGCGGTGAAATTTTTCACGTCGGTTCGCGACCGGATCAATGAAATTACTTCGATCTATCCGAAATTGAACAGGAAAGTAGGTATCATGGCCAGTGAAGACCACGTGTTGTGGAAGGATGTTCTGAAACCCGACCTTGAACTGTTTGAGAAGAACAACTTCCAGAACCAGATTGATGAGCTGGAGACAATTGCCCGAAAATGCAACCGTGTGAAACCCTTTTTGGGAATTGATGCCCGGAGGGCAACCAAACAGGATCTTGTCGCATTGGTGAAAGAAAAAATTGTGAGCGATGGCGCTTTGTTTGCCGGGATAAAACTGTATGCCCCCACCGGTTTTTCGCCAACCGATCCGGTTTTGTTTGCCGATGGAGGTATTTACGAACTCTGTGAAAAGGAAGGCATCCCCATTACGGTTCATAATTCGAGCGAAGGATTCTCAACCCACGCCAACTCCGTAAGGGTAAACGGTCTGGTGAACCTGAACAACCAGCTGGTTCAGATCGACAATGAAATTGTGCGTTTTGGTACTCCGTTTTTCTCTCTGCGCATGCGCACGGCCATAAAGGAAAGGGCTCTCACACTCAATCATCCGAAGATTTGGCGAAAGGTATTTGAAAAGTATCCCAACCTGAAGCTCGATTTGGCTCATTTCGGTGGAAAAGCGGAATTGTCGAAATTTGTAAACAGTGAAATTGATAAAACACGACTGACCAGTTCCGAATTCGCTTCGCTTTTGGACTTGTTCGACGACGAAGTGATCATCGATCTGGTAATAAAGAGTTACCAAAAGCGTGAGATGAAGTTTAAGAACAAACCGGTGCGCGTGGTGTATGTGCTGGATAAGAAAATGGCTGACGATGACCGTCGGATACTTTGGGAGGCGCTTTATCAGGTTGGTTGGCAGGATAACTGGTCGCGAACCATACTTGATATCATTTCAACCTTTCCCAACGCCTATACTGATGTATCGTGTTTTACCGATGGCGAAACGGTGGATAATGTCTATTCCATCAAGAGACCGCTCACCAATTTTAAAGCGAACGTATACGACCAGTTGCCCGATTCGGTTAAGAATAAAATTCTTTATGGCTCCGATTTCTTTTTTGTGTTGCTTTTTGGCCCAACCATGGAGAATTACATTGCCGAATTCAAAGAGGTTTTTGGAACAGAATTTGACCGTATTGCCAGCCGTAATCCCGAGCGGTTTCTGAATATCTAACCCTTATTTACAAGATATTCGAGAGCTTCTTCTTTGGTGTCGAACGCTAGCAGCTTATTTCGGACCGAAATGTTGTACGCTGCCAGTAACAATTTTTGGGTGCCGGTAATTCCAATGGCAGCATTCCGGATGGTACGTGAATCGAACAACTCTTTTGCATACTTTTTTACGACTTCCAGGTACTCGTTATTCGATAATGTATTGTGAAAGTTGCTCAGCTTCAAATAGAGCTCGTTGGTCCGCAAATATTCATTTCTGACCTCTTCCAGTACATCCAGTGAATCCTGAATCGTTTTGCAATGGGAATAATCGACATACAGTATCTTTTTCCCTTTGTATTCAATGAAAGAAACCCCGTCCATACACGTAACATTATCGTTAACCCTCAATTAGTAGAACAAAGTTAATCCAATGCTACGCAAAAGTCAATGGAGGGCGAAGGCTTCTCCGGTGTTTTTATTATTTGTGAAATCGACGGTGTAGTTGATGGGTTTATTCAAGATAAAATTTTATTTTTGGCCTCGATTTCAAAAAATTAGCAAAAAGTATGGCTGAAGATGTTTTTAAAAAGCTGGTAGCCCATTGCAAAGAGTATGGGTTTGTGTTCCAAAGCAGTGAAATTTACGACGGGCTTGGCGCCGTGTATGATTACGGACAGAATGGCGTTGAATTGAAAAACAACATCAAAAAATATTGGTGGGATTCGATGGTGATGCTGAACGAAAATATTGTTGGCATCGATTCGGCCATCTTCATGCACCCTACCATCTGGAAGGCTTCTGGCCACGTCGATGCATTCAACGACCCGCTGATCGACAACAAAGATTCGAAAAAAAGATACCGCGCCGATGTGCTCATCGAAGAGCAACTGGCTAAAATTGAGGAAAAAATTAACAAGGAAGTTGAAAAAGCAGCCAAACGGTTTGGCGATTCGTTCGACGAAGCCCAGTTCCGTACGACCAATGGAAGGGTTCTGGAACATCAGGCAAAATGGAATGCCCTTCACGAGCGCTATTCCAAAGCCATGAACGAAACCAACCTGGAAGAGATGCGGCAGATCATCGTCGATGAAGAAATTGTTTGCCCAATCTCCGGAACCCGCAACTGGACCGAAGTGCGTCAGTTTAACCTGATGTTTTCGACCGAGATGGGCTCTACCGCAGATGGCGCCATGAAGATTTATCTTCGTCCCGAAACGGCTCAGGGTATTTTTGTTAACTACCTGAACGTGCAGAAAACCGGCCGCATGAAAATCCCGTTTGGGATTGCCCAGATTGGGAAAGCTTTCCGTAACGAAATTGTTGCCCGTCAGTTTATTTTCCGCATGAGGGAATTTGAGCAGATGGAGATGCAGTTCTT
>DAOQAB010000204.1:1729-3151 GCA_035353695.1 Prolixibacteraceae bacterium | reverse complement strand
AATCGGAACATAACGAAATTGCCAGTTCCGAAGCAATTGTATCGGCATTGGTATTAAGCAAAGTGCCTTTCCCGTCGTGCGTAATTGGGGCAATAACCGGAGCAATATTCTGGCTGAGCAAGTAACTCAGTTCGCGTGTATTGACCTCGGCAACATCGCCAACAAAACCATAATCGATCTCTTTCACAGGACGTTTAAAAGCCCTGATAAGATCCATATCGGCACCTGTAAAGCCAACTGCATTACAGTTTTTAGCCTGCAAGCCTGCCACAATATTTTTATTCACCAATCCGGCATAAACCATTGTCACAACATCGAGCATGGGTTTATCGGTTATACGCCGCCCATCAACCATCTTTGTTTCAATGCCCAACTGAGCTGCAATTGCGGTAGCCGTACGGCCTCCCCCATGCACCAGAATCTTGTTCCCTGATATACTTTTAAAATCAGTAAGCAACTGATTCAACGATTGTTCCTCCTCTACAATCTTACCCCCAACCTTTACTATCGTAAGTTTTTCCATGTTCAGTTAAATTTGTGCTAAAATAACTATTTCTAGTTGAACAAATCAAGAATTTCATCGGCAGAAACAGATTGAAATGGAGAGCCTGGCTGGATGAATTTCTCGGCCAGTGCCGATTTGCGTTCCTTAAGTTTCTGAATCTTCTCTTCAATGGTTTCTTCGGATATAAAACGATAAACGAACACCTTCTTTTCCTGCCCAATACGATGGGCTCGGCTAATTGCCTGGTTCTCGGAAGCGGGATTCCACCAAGGGTCAAGAATGAAAATATAGTCGGCCGAAGTAAGGTTCAGCCCTACCCCACCCGCCTTGAGCGAAATAAGGAAGATTTTCTTCTCGGGGTTATTCTGAAACTCGTTAATCACAGCTTCCCTATCGGTAGTTTGCCCGGTAAGCAGGCAATATTGCCACCCGAGTTTCTCAAATTCATCCTGAAAAAGCTTCAGGTGTGTAACAAACGATGAGAAAACCAACACCTTATGATTTTCAGACATCAGCTCTTCGAGGTTGCTCAACACTTCATTAAACTTACCCGAACTGCAAGCTGTTTCGCCAACCAGTGCCGGATGGTTCGACAATTGCCTCAACCTGGTCATTCCTTGCAGAACTAGGAACGATGATTTCTGGATTCCCTGTTTTTCGATGTTCTCCAACAAACTGTTCCGAATAACCGATTTTTGGGTTTCGTACAACGATTTCTGATCTTCGGTCATTTCGCAATTGCGGATCAGCTCGGTTAAATCAGGAAGATCTTTTGCAACTTGTTCTTTTGTGCGGCGCAAAATAAACGGCGAAATCAGGTTTTTGAGTTGACGCTGTTTCTCTTCATCGTTCCGTTTTTCAATTGGCACAATAAACTCCTTCTGAAAGAAAGAATAACTTCCGAGCAGGTCGCGGTT
>DAOQAB010000204.1:0-1629 GCA_035353695.1 Prolixibacteraceae bacterium | reverse complement strand
TTGGCACAATAAACTCCTTCTGAAAGAAAGAATAACTTCCGAGCAGGTCGCGGTTTAAGAAGTTGATCTGAGCCCACAAGTCGGAAAGTGAATTTTCGATTGGGGTACCGGTCAGTACCAGTTTGTGTTTCGAGTTCAACATACAAACCGCTTTGTACGATTTCGAGTCGGGGTTTTTGATATTCTGGCTTTCGTCGAGAATAAGGTACCTGAAGAAAATATCCTTCATCTGTCCAAAATCGTTTCTGACGGTTCCATACGTTGTAATAATTAGATCGTAACGGTTTGCAATAGACTGAAGGCTGGAGATATTTTTCCGCTTCGACCCGATGTATTTGTGTACTTTAAGCTGCGGTGCAAATTTCTTTGCCTCATTGTACCAGTTATACACCAACGATGTTGGCACAATAACAAGAGATGCCTGCCGGGGAATATTAATCTGAGGTTCGAAAAGCGAAAGCTGATTAGCAACAGCGTGTTTCTCTTCGGTAACCGTTTCGGCCAACTCCCCTTTCATTTTCAACAGCAATGTAAGGGTTTGAAGGGTTTTGCCAAGCCCCATGTCGTCGGCAAGACAACCACCAAAGTTTTTCTGACCAAGTGCGTACATCCACGAAAAGCCCTCTCCCTGATAACTTCGGAGGTTTGCCTTCAACCCTTCGGGCAACGAGACCAGTTCAAACGTCTGGTTTTCGATCTCTTTTACCTTTTCATTAATCTTCGGATCGAGCCCTTTCAGGTTCTCTTCAAGTATTTTATAATGGTGTTTTGCAAACTTCAGGTTCTCGCCATCGCCTTCGGCAAACGAAATAAGCTCGCGAAAATAGGCGAACCACTCCAACGGAAGAATTGCCACTTCACCATTGGGCAAAAGGTATTCGCGCTTTCCGGCCAGAATGTTTTTTTTCAAACGGATGAAAGGAAACTTAAAATCGCCAAACGAAACCATGGCATAGAGGTCGAACCAGTCGTCTTCTGATTTCATATCGACTTTAATCTCCTGCGATCCTGTATAATATTTTATGTCGCTAATTTGCTGTTCAATTAAAATATTCTTTTCACCAAGTTCATCCTTCAACCTGTTAATCCAGTTGATAATAGCAAACTGCGGTTCATCTTTAAACAAGTCGGAATCTTTGGCAATGGTAAGGCGGTTTCCACTAAGCACAAGCCCCTTTGTTCGCAGGAAGTCGACCATCTCCTTCTCCCATTCAAAATTGCGTTTGTATTTGCGGAACACATACTTTCCGTTTTCCAATTTCAGGTCGACCTCAACATCGCCTTTTTTATCGGCCAAAAAACGTTTCGACGCATACTGAAACCTCAGCACAAGCATTGGCTCTAGATCGAGCCCGCGCTCAACCGTAATGATCAGCTTCTTGTCGGAGTCGAGAGTAAGAATATCGAAGCCATTTGCCACCACATCGTTGTCGCGTACTATATTAAAAACGAATGTTTTCAGGTACTTTTCAGTCACCGTGGGCGGCACTTTCACAAACTCTTTTTCGAGGAATGGCAGCAACCGCTTTCCCGAGACCTTTTCGAACGCATACAACTTGTTATTAATAACCATTCGGCAAGGAGTATCGGCAACCATCACAGGCTTTCTGAAAAGAATTTTGAGTGGCT
>DAOQAB010000203.1:0-3367 GCA_035353695.1 Prolixibacteraceae bacterium | reverse complement strand
GTTTTTCTTTCCCAAAGGCCCCATTCATCTCCCGAATGGAATAGAACAACTGATAATAAATCATGCGCAACGCTAACTGGTGGAACTCGGTGAACGAATAGTATTGATTCACCCGATAGAACTCCTTTAGTGCCTTTTCGGTCAACTGATTGATCAGAAATTCTACTTCCGGACCATTCAGTTGTACGGTCGTTTTAATAAGATCAATGGTATCATCGGCAATTCGGAGAGATGAGTCTTCACCCTGATAAAAAATATTCCAGCCTCCATTAACGGCAATCTGCTCATCAATCTGACTCAACAACTCCTCAATATTCATCATAACTTACAGTTCAAAACTGATACTAAACAAGAAATCGGTTTTAAAACTCCGGTCAAAAAGGTAACTCTCCCGGAATCCGATATCGATTGGAGCAAAAAAGCGGAAGAAATTGGCATTGAAAACCACTTCAGTCCCGGTCGACCGAAGGGTTACCGGCACAGTCCCTTTATTGACAGGGCATTCCAAATGTGCCTGATCATAAAAAACACCAAGGACAATCCGTTTGATATAAACAAACCGGCCCAGGCTAAAGTCAGGATAAAGCACCGGCATTTTATAATCGAAACTACACGAAATGATCGATTTGTTTTCGATCTGCTGATGCCCCCGCGGAAAACGAATCTTCTCGTTCAGCGAAAAATCCCCGTCATTCTTCAACTGATAACCACCATAAATTTTTATTCCATGGTTCTTGAACAGTCCCGGCAGGTAAAAATACCCGGAACAATAGGCATATTGCCCCATATCCAAGACGCCTGATAGCGAGTGCATATAACCGGCTGTAAGCCCTAAACCCCAGGCCGGATAGACCGACTGGACCGACTGCTTCAATTGGGAATAGTATTGCAATGCGCCTTCTACGTAATTGACACTCCCTTGCGGAAATCTCTCCGGCGTCGAGCGGTTGTGGTCATAATAGGTATAGTGGTAATTAAGAATCGGATACAAATACCGGGTATACTTTCCCCTGCTGAGGTTCAATGGCAGGTAAACCTGTGCCAACAGATTCAGTTCATTCCAGGAATAATTTTGCTTTACGGTGTCGGACTCAACCACTTCATTTTTCTTATTCAGATAGTTTGTGACCTGATAATAATAAGACTTCGATTTCCCGTAGTTGCTTTGGATGTTAAAAACCGGGAACCACCCCAGGTATTTGTAGCTCAAATAACATTCTCCCCTTGAATTTTCCCAGAGATAACGGTAGCCGAAAGTTGTTTCCGAAGTGCTCAGCATATTCTGGCTCATAACCGATACGCCAGGATAAGCCATGTAATTGTAGGGATCGACCGAAATGGGCGCCCAACTGTGGAAGTTCATCAAATGCTGAGTCTTTCGGTACCGGGCCGACTGATAATCGATGTCGTTAAGTCGGGTAAAATCGATGGGGGCCTTCTCTTGCCGGGCCAATGTTTCATAAAATGGAAGCCAGCATTGGATGGTATCGGTATTGACTGGCTGATAAACAATCGAATCCAGATTGGTTTTAACCATCCGGTAACCATCGGAAGAGTAGTCGGAATAGACAACAGTATTCCCATCAAATGAATAATCGGCAATCCCAAAGCGGGAAGTTATTACCCGGCAGGTTTGCGACGTAAGGGTATCGATGGCATAAAGATCGTCGGTTCCCCGGTAACCTCCGATGTAATAAACCGATCCTTCGTGTTCAATGGGTCGTCTTATTTCCTGAACGCGAAAAGGCAAAATCACTTTTCGCGCTTTGTTTCTCAGGTCGATATCCACAATCCCTTTCTGGTTGTTGTGCATCAGCACCGTCAACACATGATCTTTCGATTGAGTGTAGGATGGGGTAAAAAAGTAGTCGTTCCCCTCCGATTGATATTTGCTGATCATTTTCCCCGTTTTCAAATCAATTTCCGACAGGTAAAAACCATAATGGTTGTCGGCTTCGACCACAACCGCCTTAGTCAAATCGGGAGAAATGGCCGGTGCATATATTTTCGACTTAAACACGTATTCCGAAAGTTGATGCCTTTCGGTGTCATAAATGCGAAAAAGCGAATTATCGGCATGAGACCAGCGTAAATTGGTAAAACGTTCGCTCCAGACAATGACCTTTTCACGGGCGGTTACCGATTCCTCAAAAGAATAACCGGGAGTAAACAATTTTTTCTCCTTCCCATCGGGAGAAATCTCGACAAACCGGGCTATATCGGCTAACCCAGTTTTTGCGGCAAAATAACTTCCATTGGCAAGTTTTACCCCGTTGGTATAACTGGTAAAATAGCTGTTTTTTCGCGAAAGAAGCCGGTTCGCTGTTGGATGAAGAAGCTTGTCATTCTCCCGCCACCGGGTAGCCAGGTTATTGAATACTGTGTCATACAGCGAAGTGGTCGAAAGCCCCATATTTTTCTCAAGAGCTTCGTCGAAAGTAACAATGCCCAAAGGATGACCGGCAATATAAGTCAACACAGAATCCCAAACCAGCTTATTATACATCTCCCGGGCTCCGGCTGTAAGCAGATAGCCCAACTGGTAGTGATCGGAGACATGGCTGCGATACGACCCGAGATACGCTTTCTCATAATCAAACTTTCCCTTTTCGACAAGCTGCGCATGGTATTCACGAAAAAAATCGGCAGTTCGACCTCTCCCACTCTCACTCAAACCCGTTTCGGCACACACCGCGTCGCCCTCGATCAACCAAAAAGGCATATAAAACCCGGCAAGTAAAGCGGCGGCATGTTCACCCAAGATGTACTTCAGTACCTGGGGCATCTCCTTTTCCAATTTGTTCATCTGCACCACATGCCTGAACTCATGGATCGAAAGCTGTTCCAACCAATCCTGTGAATAAATTCCCTGATTGGGAGTAGCATACATTTCAATACGACTGGGGCACCAGCCCAGAAAAGCGTTCGACTTAACCGTCTCGGTGTGCAAAACCACCGAAACCCTTTTGGGTTTTGTTCCCAGGGAGGTCGGAACCTCATCGTACGCTTTCTCCAGAAGCCGGGCCACATGATCGCCCTGCTTTTCAAAACCTTCGGGAAAAATCACTTCAAAATGAACCGTTTGAATATGTTTCCACCGAATGGAAGCCCGATCCTGTCCCATATTGAAATACTGAGCACTCAAGGAGTTTGTCAGGAATATCAAGATTAGGAACGCAAAGAATGCTCTTACTTTATCCATCCTTTCTGAGTTTTGAAGAGAATACTGGTAACGATGCGAAAAGAATGATCATGATAACTATTTTTCTTTCCATGTGATACGAAAGAAGGGCTGTTAACCCTCCTTAACGGTAAAAAAAAGGGCCAACATTTTTCAATGCTGACCACCTTTGTGCCCAAAACAGGA
>DAOQAB010000202.1:0-3370 GCA_035353695.1 Prolixibacteraceae bacterium | reverse complement strand
GTCGTGGGATTTCGCCCTCCGGTAACGGTTCCAATGAAAATGTTGGAAGATACAATGGGCTTTTACAATGAAACGGCAATCAGCGCCCGGTTCAACGAAGCTGGCGGACATTGGATCCATCTAAATTCCACCGAATATAAAACGTATGATGGCAGTCATTTGGATTTAAAATCTGCCATGAAGTTGTCGGAGGTATTAGCCCACCAGGTTTCCGGTATTCTTGCGCAACCGGAGAAGTGAAACACCCAGCTTCCCAATTCCGAAAAAAGCGGTTAATACCAGAATAATGGTGGCTCCCGAAGGAAGGTTGGTATAATAAGAAACAACCAATCCGGTTACCATTCCGATGAAACCAATCAGGATTGACGAAACCATGATGGAGCTGAATTTCTTGGTAAACAGGTTTGCCGTTGCCTGGGGCAATGTGAGCAGCGAAAGCACCAGGATTACCCCGGAAACACGGATGGAAGCCACAATAACCAGCGAACTCAGTGCCATCAGCAGGTAATTGAAGAACTTCACCGGAAGATTACGGGCTTTTGCGAACTCTTCGTCAAACGAAATCATCATAATCAACCGGAAAAACAGAAGAAATAACACAGAAATCACAACCGACAATGAGGCCATATAGATCAGGTCGGCAGTGGTTACCGTGAGGATGCTCCCAAAAAGGAAGCTCATCAGGTTGGGTGAATAACCCGGGGTAAGAGCAATGAAAACAATGCCAACAGCCATTCCCAGCGACCACCAGATGGCAATGGAAGAGTCCTGCCTGATATTCCCGCTCTGTGAAAAGTAATTGATCCCAAAAGCCGACAATACCGCAAATACCGCTGCGCCAAAAATTGGGTTGATCCCAAGAAAATAAGCAATGCCTATTCCCCCAAACGAAGCATGGGTAATTCCGCCGCCAATAAAAACCATCCTCCGGGCCACAATATAAGTGCCGATAATCCCGCACGATATGGCCGAGAGCAAAGCAGCCAGCAGGGCATTCCTGAAAAAAGTATATTGAAGCAGTTCGAGCATGACAATTTCTTCGATTTTATTGATGTTGGTGATCGTGCATTTCGAGCACGGTATGGGGCACACTTCCGTGGGTAATAATCTGGATCGGGCAGTTGTACGATGCCAGTTGTTCGGGCGAAATGATGTTCGACGGGTGAAAATGCAATTCGCGGTTCACACAGGCAATGCTTTTCACGTAGGTACAGATTGTCCCAATGTCGTGTGTTACCAGCAGAATGGCCATGCGGGAGTTGAGTTCCTTTAGCTTTTTGTAGAGTTCATTCTCAAACTGGTTATCGACATAGGTGTCGGGTTCGTCGAGGATCAGCAGTTTGGGATCCGAAACCAGCGCACGTCCCAGAAAGGCTCGTTGCATTTGTCCGCCGGATAGTTCCCCAATCGGCTTGTGGGCAAATTTTTCGATGCCCAGTTCGCGGATGATTGCTTCAACCTTCGATTTGTCTTTTTGGATAAAGCCGCTTCGCCAGCTTCCCTGCCGGGCCAAACCGGAATAAATTACTTCGAAAACCGAAATCGGGAACCGGCTGTCGAATTTGTTTACCTGGGGCAAATAACCAATATCGCTACCCCTGTTTTGCATGAAATCAGAAAAGACAATCTGTCCCGAAGAGGGCTGAATCAAGCCCAGGATGGCTTTCAGCAACGTGGTTTTTCCTCCGCCATTGGGTCCAATTACGCCGATAAAATCGTGTTCGCTGATCGACAGGTTTGCATTGCTCAAAACCACTTTTGAATCGAATGCAACCGAAAGGTTTTTTATCTCAATCAGGTTATTCATCGGCCCTTTTTGGCAAGCGCAACTTTCATTTTATCCGTTAACGAATACATTTCGGCAAGCCAGTTTTCGGCCAGCGGATCGATTGGGACAATTTGAGCCCCAATTTCTTTGGCAATCACCTGGGCTTTGGATGTTTCAAACTGAGACTGGATCAGAATTGTGTGGATATTTTTCTTCCGGGCAACATCGACCAGTTGTTTCATGTGGGACGTACTGGGTTCCTTCCCATCATATTCCAGCGGATACTGTATCAGATGATAGTCGCGGGCATAATAACCCAGCGCCGGATGGTAAATCATAAACGAGGTATTGATCGAATCGTTCAACACCGAACGGATGTGTGTATCGAGGGTGTCGACTTTGGCAATGAATGTAGTGAGGTTACTCTCAAACGTTTTTTTCTGTGCCGGATAGGCAACCGATAGCTGCGAACAGATTGTGCGGCACATCTTTTTTACATTTTCGGGCGAAGTCCATATATGAGGATCGGTACCGTAGTTGTGCGATTTGGGCGTTGGCTCGCCGGAATCGTGAATATTTCCTTCTTCCAGCAAATCGATCCCTTTGCTGCACGAGACATAACTCACTTTGGGAGCCACATCGATCAGCTTATTCAGCCACGTGCGTTCGAAGCCCAAATGGCCCACATAAAAAAAGAATTTTGAACCGGATACATCGATCAGTTGCTTAGGCGTAGGCTCATAATCTTCGGGGCTCGATCCGGGAGGAAGAATGACATTCACCTTCAGAAAATCGCCGGATATTTGCTCTACAAAATACTTCTGTGGCAAAATACTCACCGATACCACCGGTTTTTGGTTTTTATTTTTCTCTATAGCATCGGCAGAAAATGCAAGAAGCACCATCAATACAGCCGAAACGAACAATGCGACATTTCTCATGCGTAGTATAACATCGATTTAAAAACAAAGTTCAAAGATAAACAGAAACCTCAATGTTCCCTCTGTTTAAAATCAGAACTCAAACAAATAGAATGATTATGAGGAAATTTAATCTAAAATAAACAAATAACCCAGTAGCATAACGCTCCAACGAGTGCGGCTGCCGGTATGGTTACAAACCAGGCAAACACCATGTTTCCGGCCACATTCCAGTGAACAGCCGAAGCTCTTTTGGATGCTCCAACGCCCATGATGGACGACGACATGACATGCGTGGTACTGATAGGGGCGCCAAAAGCCGAAGCGCTCAAAATAACCAGCGAAGCGGCAATCTGAGAGGTAAACCCATGAACAGGCTCCATCTTGAAGATTTTATTCCCCATGGTCTTAATGATTTTCCAGCCTCCGGTGGCCGTTCCGATGGTGATTGCCAATGCACAAACCAATTTTACCCAGAAAGGAACTTCAAACTCGGGGATCGATTTGGACAGGAACAATGCCAGCGTGATAATACCCATACATTTCTGCGCATCGTTTGATCCGTGGCTCAATGCCATAAACCCTCCCGAAAAGATCTGCATCCGTTTGAAAAGTTTGTTCATTTTGTGGGGCCGTCGCCGGTAAGTGAGCCAGGCAATCAGCACCATCAGCAGAAAGCCTC
>DAOQAB010000201.1:0-3379 GCA_035353695.1 Prolixibacteraceae bacterium | reverse complement strand
GGGAAAGAAGTCAATAACCGGATTGTGAAAGGAAATATTTACGTAGCAAGTGATAAGTGATGTGAAGGTGAGTAAAGTTAAATACATATTGTTTTTCATCGTTCTGATCAGCGGGTTGAAGGGAATGGCTCAGCAGGACCCGATGTATACCCAATACATGAATCAGTTGCTTACGATTAACCCGGCCTATGCCGGCGCCAAAGGGGTAACCAGCGCCTCGCTGATTGTGCGTGAACAGTGGGTTGGCTGGACCGGGAATCCCAAAACACAAACGTTCTTTGTTCATTCTCCGTTGAATACCGAAATGGGTGTGGGGGGGAGTATCATGAACGACCGGATTGGTATTGTGAATAATTTTGGCATTTTTGGCGACTATTCTTATACCATCACCTATCCTGGCGAAAAGTATCTGTCGTTTGGTTTGAAAGCTGGTTTTAGCTTTTTCGATGCCGATCTTTCATCGGTCAATTTGGGTGAAAGCGATCAGGATGACCCGGCCTTTAAAAATGATATTAAATACAAATTTTTGCCTAATGCCGGTGTCGGGGTTTATCTGTCGAGTCCCAAATATTACCTGGGTATTTCGGTCCCCAAATTGATCACCAACAAAATATCTTCCTCATCGGTTGAGACCGGGACTGCCATCAGGGAGGAATTGCATGCATTTTTTATGGGAGGTTATGTGTTTGATATGAATAGAATTCTTAAATTTAAGCCATATTTTATGCTAAGGTTTACGCCAAATGCTCCAATTTCTACCGATCTTACCGGTCAGTTTGTGTTTTTTGAAAAGATTTGGTTGGGTGCTACTTATCGGGTAGGTGATGGATTTGGTGCAATGTTACAGGCACAGGTAACACAGCAGTTGAAAATAGGTTATGCGTATGATTTAACCACGAATGAATTGGGAGCTTATAATTCGGGAACCCATGAGGTGTTGATAAATTATGACTTTAGTTTTGGAAGGGGTCGTGTAAGGTCTCCGAGGTATTTCTAATGATATGACAACTATGTGGAAAAAAATTAAAATAGCGGTATTCTTCGTTTTGTTCCTGTTTTTGACGAACTATTCTTTTGGTCAAAAAATCACAGTGAAGCTTGCCGATCAGGCATTTAAAGATTTTTCGTGGCTCGAGGCGATCGACTTGTACACTTATGCCCATGAAAAAGATCCTCAAAATGCCTATGTGGTGAGAAGGCTGGCCGATTGCTATCGCAATATTGGAAGGACCGAAGATGTGGAGATCTGGCTGAAAAAGCTGATCGAAATGAACGAACAAACCCCCGACGATATTTTCAATTATTCTCAGTCGCTGAAAGCAAACGGGAAGTATGATGAATCAGAAACCGCGCTGAAAGAGTATGCCACCATGCGCCCGGAAGATGGCCGTATTAACCTGGAACAATCGTTGCTCGATTATATCGACTTCCTGGTGAAAGATTCGGTCCGGTATCAGATCGAAACATTGCCATTCAATACCAAGGGCTCCGACTGGGGACCCGTTCAGTATGGGAATAAACTGGTTTATGTGTCGACTGGCGATCCGGAAGATAACCGCGATATCAAGTATAATTGGGATAACCTTCCATTTTTGGATCTTTATTCGGTTGATATTGACGAGTATGGCAATTACTCCAAACCCGAGGTTTTCGCTAAGAACCTGATGACATCCTATCATGAAGGACCCGCTACATTCGACGCAAAAAACCAGCGGATGTATTTCAATAGCAACCGGACCACCAAAGCCTCCAATACGAAGGGCGAAGAAAATAACCTGCAGATATTTTATGCCGATTACGAAAATGGAATGTGGCAGTTGAAGGGCGAGTTTAAATACAACGATAAACGTTACAACATGCGGCATCCTTCGCTCAATGCAACCGGCGATGTCCTGTTTTTTGCTTCCGATATGCCGGGTGGCAAAGGTGGAAACGATATCTACTGGTGCCGTAAAGAAAACGGGGAATGGGGACACCCCATCAACCTCGAAGAAATTAATACCGAAGGAGAAGAGGTCTTCCCGTTTATTGCTCCCGATGGCGTTCTTTACTTTTCATCGAATGGGAAAGGTGGTATGGGAGGATTGGATATCTATATGGCATTGCCCGATCGTGGCGTTTATACTTCGGTGGAAAACATGGGCTACCCTGTAAACAGCGCGAAAGACGATTTCGGAATGTGGCTCGATAATACCGGGATGAGTGGCTATTTTTCATCGAACCGCCCCGGAGGAAAAGGTTTTGACGACATTTATAAAGTGGAGATTTTATACATCCCCGTTCAGATCAGAGGAACGGTCCGCGACCGGATCAATATGTTTGAAGTACCGGGAGCTCGTGTCGCGTTGCTCGATGAAAACATGGATACCATTTCGGTTACCTATTCAAAGGAAGATGGGGAATTTGTTTTTGCCGCTTATAAACAGCGTAATTATCGGTTGTCGGTAACCAAGGAAGAGTATATGCCTGCTGAAAAGGACATTTCTACCTATAATAAGCTTCCAAACGAAAAAATTGATGTGGAAATGTTTATCGAAATGAATTTCAATCAGCTCGAAGACCCGGATCAGCTGGAACCACTCAGCATGGAGACAATTAATGGAAATGATTTGCAGGTCATCCAGATCGAGCACATCAATTATGGCTTTGCTAGTGATAAGATCTTGTCGGATGCCGCTTTTATCCTCGATAAAGTGGTGTCCATGTTGCAACAATATCCCGATTTGGAAGTGCAGATTGAATCCCACACCGACTCGAAGGGAAGTGATGAATATAACCTGAAGTTGTCTAAATTGCGGGCAAAGTCGGCCTACGATTATTTGGTCAGTAAAGGCATTGCGGGAAACAAAATTGAATATTCAGGCTTTGGTGAAACAAAGCTGCTGAACCAGTGCGGTAACGATGTCGAGTGTACCGAAGAGGAACATGCCATTAACCGTCGTTCCATTATCAAAATTGTCCGACGGGGCAAATACAAAACCAACCGTACATCGCGAAGTATTTTCTACTTCTAAAATACGAACCAAAGGCTGCTGCAAAGCAGCCTTTTTTGTGGTGCTATTTTTTTTTAAAAGTTTGTGAAAAGATTTGTGGAAATTTCTAGTGCCTGTTCACGGGAAACACATTCCAGCGTGAAAAAGAGTTTCCAATCTTCCGACCTCGTGTAACCGATTTATTATTTGCACGAAGTGCTAACTGGTTGTACTTTGGCACAACAAATCATTCGACAATAAATAGTTTCTATTACTTAAAAATGGTGTATAGACAGACGAAATGGGAACTTGCAGTCGGTTACAGCCTCCTCTTTAGGGGAGGTTGGAGGGGTTAAAAAAAGGGAAAGACATCCATCTTCCCCTCTGTTTGTGGTGCCTCCAAGAAT
>DAOQAB010000200.1:0-3422 GCA_035353695.1 Prolixibacteraceae bacterium | reverse complement strand
AAAAGAAGCGGTATTCAAAAAATCGATTTGCAAAAACAATATGATCTTTGATGAAGTAAGATTTGCAAAGCTAAAGGAATGAAACGAACATGACTAGTTGGGGCAATTAAGGGGACGGCTCCAGCTATTGGGCGATAATTTCGTTGGTTTGGAAATTATGCTATAAAATTTTATTTTAGGGATTTATTCAAAAATGTAATCATCTTAAATAAAGTGGACATGGGCGCAAAAAAGAAAATCTGGACTGATGAATTATCAATTGGCAATGTCAGAATTGATAACGACCATAAGAAACTACTTGAAGTTTACGACGATTTAGTCGACCTGATTGAGCATAATGGAAGTAACGAGGATTTTGCAAAAATCCTTTCGAAGATGACCGACTATGTATTTAAGCATCTGAAAAATGAAGAAAAATACATGGAAGAGTTTGGGTATCCGAAGTTAAAAGAACACCAGCAATTCCATCGCAACTATAACTACAAAGTGTCGATGTATAATTTTAATTTACTTGGAAGTAATCCTCCCAATCCTCATGAAATAATTGAATACATAAGAGAGTGGTGGATTAATCACATTTTAAAACACGATATCGATTACGAAAATTACCGTAACAGCATTGGCTCAGATGTGAGCTACGACTCTTTTTGATAGGCTATCAGTTCATTAACCCTTATTTTGTCTGTTGTCAATTAGCTGGTTTGTTTTCATTTGTTTGTGGTGCAAACAACTCTTCTTTTCCCGTATTTCTTCGCCGAAATGCTACACCAGCACAGGTTATTTATTGTACTTTTAGCCTTTCTATTTTTTTAATACAGAAAGTATGATCCGTTTTTTTGTCTCCATATTTAGTGGTGTGTTGCTTCTGAGTTTGATCTTTTTTAATTCATCGTGTACTACAAACGGTTTGAATAATAAGACAATCCATTTTGTTTTCCCTCTCGAAGGTGCTTTGTTTCCTAAAGACTTTACCGCTCCTACTTTTTATTGGGAAGATCAGGATTCCACAACCAATTCGTGGCAAATATCCATCGACCTTGAAGGGAAGAAAAACTTTTATACCACAAATGTTTCCGATAAAAAATGGAGGCCATCGTTAGAAGTGTGGAACAACATAAAATCGAACTCGGGATTCAACAATATCACGTTCAATGTCCATCGAAATCAATCGGGGCAATTATCAAAAGAATCGGGGCAATTGAATATCAAACTATCAACCGATGAAGTTGGGGCTCCCATTCTTTACCGTCAAATTCCACTCCCTTTTTCTTTTGCCGAAAAAAATATCGACAAAACAAGTTATTCGGTTATTGATGTAACCTCTCCGCTGCCTTTTCACAATGTGCTTGGCTCTTTTAAGGTCTGTGGAAATTGTCATTCGTTATCGGGAAATGGCAAAACAATCGGTCTCGATTTCGATGCTGTCTCCCGCGATAAAGGAGGTTATTTTGTTGCCCCTGTCGATACGGTAACTTCATTCAACAGGAACAGTTACCTGTCGTGGTCAAAAATGTCGGGCAGGAACACCTTCGGACTCCTCTCGCGTATGTCGTGGAATGGCCGTTACATTGTTACAACGGTAAAAGACAGGGTTATATCCAAAGCAATTGATGATCCGGAACGGGTGGCTTACTCTCAGTTGTTCTTCCCTGTGAATGGGGTATTGGCTGTTTACGACACTCTGACCAAACAACTGACCGAACTGCCCGGAGCCAACGATCCTGAATATGTACAGTCGAATGCAGTTTGGACTCCCGACGATAAATACATTGTTTTTGTAAGGGCGAAGGCTCTTCCGTTCCCTGAAAACGAAACTAAGTTCGACTGTTTTGTCCGCGATGAGGCATTGATCGAACGGTATATTCAGGAAAAAGAAACTTTGAAATTCGACATCTGCATTATCCCTTTCAACGAAGGAAAGGGTGGGGTGGCCCAGCCCATAAAAGGCGCTTCAAACAATGGGAAGAGCAACTATTTCCCCACTGTTTCGCCCGATGGTAAATGGCTTGTATTCTGTCAGGCGGAAAACTTTATGATGCTTCGCCCCGATAGCCGTCTGTTTATTTTGCCGTTGGAAGGTGGTAAAGCCCGTAAGCTGAAATGCAATTTCGACGATATGAACTCATGGCACTCATGGTCGCCAAATGGGAAATGGATGGTTTATGTTTCCAAAGCATTGGATAACTACTCCGATATGTTCCTGACCCATATCGACGAAAAAGGGAATGCCTCAGTTCCTGTTCTTGTTGAAAATGCCAAACGGCTAAACTGTGCCTGCAACTATCCCGAATTCATGAACCGCGAACCCGGTTTTAAATTCCGAATGGATTACTCGTTCATCAATATTTTTGATATCGAGGAGGCGATTACTTCGGGCAAAAAAGAGGAGGCCAAAGCCTTGCTCGATCAGTATATTTCTCAGAAACTGGGTACACCATTGGAATACCATGAGGTTGCCCGCATGAAAACACTACTTGGCGATGACGCCGGGGCTGCCGAGTTCAACCGCAAAGGCAACGAGCTTGACAAGGAGTTTTCGAGGATGACGAAATAAACCGCTCTATTTTTCCTTCGATATTGAGTTGAATATTATCTTTCGAAATCAAATTATTATAATATGGCAGAAAACATTGAATTGTCCGACAACTATTTGGCAAACCATTACATCCATAAGAGCAATTGGTTAAGAGCGTCGGTGCTTGGTGCAAACGACGGGATTTTATCGACATCGAGTCTTGCAATTGGCGTTGCAGCAGCAAGCGATTTCAGGGCTCCGGTAGTGTTGGCAACTCTGGCAGGACTGGTTGCCGGTGCATTATCGATGGCTGCGGGAGAGTATGTTTCGGTAAGTTCTCAAACCGATGTCGAGAAGGCCGATATTGAACGAGAACAACAAGAGCTGATTGATATGCCTGAACTGGAGTTGCAGCGGTTGGCCGAGATTTATGAAAAGAGAGGTCTTAAAAAGGAAACCGCTTTAAATGTGGCAAAGGAGCTAACCGAGATTGATGCATTGGCCGCGCATGTTCGCGACGAGCTGGGGATAACCGAAATGACACAGGCAAAACCAATACAGGCAGCTTTAGCCTCAGGAGCCTCGTTTACGGTTGGTGGTATACTACCTCTTATTGTAACGCTTTTCCTTCCAGTCAAGAGCCTTGAGTATTCGCTCTATGCTTTTGCCATTTTCTTTCTCATAGTTCTGGGGGCATTGGCCGCAAAAACAGGTGGTTCGAGTATTGGAAAAGCAATTATCCGGATTACTTTCTGGGGAACAGTAGCCATGGGCATAACCGCTTTGGTTGGATATTTATTTAATGTGAATGCAGCATAACCTTTATCGGGCTTAATTTCAGAACGATCTTCAAAAGATGGATGCGTGACTGATGGTTCCAGCATTTCTCATGTCAGACTTGACCACA
>DAOQAB010000199.1:0-3700 GCA_035353695.1 Prolixibacteraceae bacterium | reverse complement strand
TATCCTGATCAACTCCTTTTTACTGGGGGTGATGATTATTCTGGCTGCGCTTTCGGTAAACCTGCATCTTTCACTTGTTATCCTGTTTTTTGGGGGAGCGGCGATGATTCTTCTGCTCTCTTCGATCAATACCATGTTGCAAACCATTGCCGAAGAGGATAAACGGGGCCGTGTGATGAGCTTTTATGCCATGGCGCTGATGGGAACAACGCCGATCGGCAATCTGATTTCAGGTTCAGTTGCCAGTGGAATAGGTATTGCAGGCACCTTACTTATTTCGGGTATTATAGCAGTTCTTGCAGGAATTTGGTTTGCTTTGAGAAGACCCGCTTTTCGGAAGAATGTCCGGAGCATTTATCTCTCCAAAGGAATATTGCCTTCTTTGCCCGACGATCTGAACTGATTCATGCTCTTTTTTTGGTTTTTACCAGTTAGGAAGTGGTTCAATTTTGAAATCTTTTCCGGTACCTTTTTCCCGGTTCCAATCATTTATCTCTTTTCAGACTCCTTTTCTTTCCAATATTTCTAAATTTGTTTTCAACATTCAAAACAGGGATTTTTATGTTGGATATCGATACCATTTCATTGGCTTCAATTTACGAGAAAAGAAAAAACGACCGTGATATTTTTCAGGAGCTGATGCCTTCCAAAGTGAAGGAAATTTTATTGATCGCAACCCGTTACGATGCCTATTCCATTGCTCGTGAGGGACAATTCTCCGATCGGATTTTTGGGGAATACCTTCAGCTAAATCTTTATTCAGCACCCCGTTTTACAAGTGTCTCGACCGTTTTTGAGGCACTCGATGCTACCCGAAACCGACATTTTGATATGGTAATCATCATGGCTGGTGTCGACCGCGAAACGCCGATCAGTACCGCAAGGCAAATCAACGAAACCAAACCAAGGTTGCCAATTTTGTTGCTGGTTAACAACAATCACGATCTGACCTATTTTACCAACGTCTCGGAACCGTTGGAATACATCGACCGGGTTTTTGTGTGGAACGGAGATACCAACATCTTTCTGGCCATGATCAAATACATTGAGGATAAGAAAAATGTTGCCCGCGACGTACATATCGGGAATGTTCGCATTATCCTGCTGGTAGAAGATTCGGTGAAATACTATTCCCGTTATCTCCCCATTTTGTACACTAACATCATGCTACAGACCCAAAATCTGGTTTCGGAAGATTCGACCGACGAACTGCATATCATCCTAAAGATGAGAGCCCGGCCAAAAATCCTGTTGGTGAGCAATTATGAGGAAGCTATTGAACTGGTCGATCGTTACAAAGAGAACCTGCTTTGTGTAATCAGCGATGTGAAGTTTTCGAAGGAGGGCGATGAGAACCCCGATTCGGGTATTGAACTGCTGAAATATGTGAAGAATAACCTGGAGTTTCCCATTCCGTTGCTGCTGCAGTCGCACGATGTCCATAACGAATTGAAGGCAAAAGAGATTGGTGCTGATTTCATTAGTAAGAATTCCGATAGCCTTTCGAAAGACATTCAATGTTTTATCCATCACCGTCTTGGATTTGGAAATTTTGAATTCCAGCTTCCCGATGGGACCAAAATTGCAGAGGCGCATTCGTTGCACGAGTTTCAGGAACTGATGAAGAAAGTGCCGTTGGAATCGCTTATTTATCATGGCCGTGAAAATGCGTTTTCTACCTGGCTGATGGCCCGTGGCGAAATCAATATGGCCGAATTGCTCAAAGCAAAACAGGTCGATGAATTTGAACGGAAGCAGGATTTGAGGGAGTTTATCCTTCGGGTTTTCGACAAAATCACCATGCAGCAACTTCGGGGTCGCATTGTCAACTTTGATCCGGCGCTGGTAAACGGTAACCGCTACATCATCCGCCTGGGAAAAGGTTCGCTGGGAGGAAAGGGGAGAGGTTTGGCTTTTATTTCAAACTTCATCGAAAATATTGATTTTAAAAAGATCATCCCCAATATCAACATCCGTATTCCGGCTACCGCCATCATTGGGGCGCTGGAATTTGATGCTTTTATCGAGTCAAACGATTTGTACAACCAAATCATTGTTGCCAAAAACTTCGACCATATCGACGAATTATTTGTCAACAGCAAGATGAGCGAATCGCTGAACGAACGGTTGTTCCTTTACCTGGTGAACATGAAACGCCCGCTGGCCGTACGGTCGTCGGGGCTTTTTGAAGATTCGCTGGTGCAACCCTTTGCCGGGGTTTACAACACCTATATTCTGCCCAACAGCCATCCCGATATCAATGTCCGTCTGGAGCAACTGAAAACGGCCATTAAACTGGTTTATGCTTCGACGTATGCCTTTACCGCCCGATCTTACCTGAGTGCTGTGAATTACAAAGTGGAAGAGGAAAAAATGGCGGTGATTATACAGGAAGCCGTTGGCCGTGAATACAATGGCTATTTCTATCCACATGTGAGTGGTGTGGCTCAATCGTATAACTACTATCCGGTTTCTTACATGCAACCATCCGACGGTTATTCCATCGCCTGTATTGGGTTTGGAATGTATGTGATGGGAGGGGAGAAGGCCTATCGTTTTTGTCCCCGTTATCCGAAAATCAATCCGGGTTCAGCCAAAGATCACATGGGCGATAGTCAGACCGCTTTCTATGTGCTTGACCCCAAAAAGACAGAGTTCGACTTATTGATGGAAGGTGAGATGGCCACCATTAAAAAGATCAAAATCAGGGAAGCTGAAAATAACCCATACATGGATTACTGCCTTTCGACCTACGATTATGAGAACGACAGCCTGGTTCCGGGAAAAGAGTTGAAAGGTCCGAGGGTTGCTGACTTTGCCAACATCCTGAAATATGGTTCTGTGCCGCTTTCCGATTCGATTAATCTGCTGTTGAAGATCTTCAGGGAAGCTATTGGCGCTCCGGTGGAGATGGAGTATGCACTCGACCTTGAAAGAAATGGCGATAATGGACTTCCAACGTTGTATCTTTTGCAAATCAAACCGCTTATACGAAGGGACGATCTGATTGAAGTCAGCATTGATGATTTTGACAAAGAAAATTCGTTACTTTATGCCAGCCGGGGAATGGGTAATGGTGAAATTACGAACCTGCGGGATGTTATATACGTGGATGTGGCTTCATTCGACCGCACCCGCACCCGCGAGATGGCCGAAGAGCTGGGTCGTTTAAATGCAAAGATGATTGCAGAGAAGAAAGAATACATCCTTATCGGACCGGGGCGCTGGGGATCCCGCGATCCGTTTACCGGTATTCCGGTTCTCTGGTCACAAATATCGAATGCAAAGGTTATTGTAGAAATGGGGCTAGAAGATTTTCCGTTGGATGCTTCGCTGGGTTCTCATTTCTTTCACAACGTTACGTCGATGAATGTGGGCTATTTCTCGGTCCCGTTCAATTCGAATGAATCGTTTATTAACTTTGAAATTATAAAGAAATTGCCGGTAGTCGAACATTCCATCTTTATCAAACACCTGCGGTTTCCAAAGCCGGTGACAGTTTTGATGGATGGACGCAAAAGGGAAGCATTGATTGCCGTTTGAAAGGATTAAAAAATTCAGATCTTCATGGGGATGTGGATCTGAACCATTTTTTTTTAGGTTTAAAAATTGAATGAGGAGAGGAAATATGAGAAAAATTGTTTGTTTATTGCGGATTAAAAAACCACGTTCTCAGGACGTGGTCAGAGACGTTTTACGG
>DAOQAB010000198.1:1550-3701 GCA_035353695.1 Prolixibacteraceae bacterium | reverse complement strand
TGAGTGGTTTCAAAGAGATTGCAATCTTCAAAACTGGGGTAACGCTGTAAACCACAAAAATACGTTGATCAACTTTCTGAATCTCCTGAAATGCTTTTTTTCAACACTTTCGGGTTATTCATACAACCACGCCCCTTTATTGATATACGTTGATCCATTAGCTGCTTCAACATAAATGCAGCAACATTGGCCGAGAAATTTTCGCGTTGCATCCTATATTTGTTTTTATCCCGGCAAAATGTTATCAGTTACTAAAAGAGACGTGATTACGTGGCCAAATAGTAATAAATTAGAATATTTATTACTATCTTTAATTCAATGAATACAAATACAATCCATCAAAGTCGTCCAGCACAAATTGGAAGATCAGAGGGAATGATTTGGATTATTTCAATCACTTTCTTCTTTGCTTTTCTCGATCTTTACTTTGCCAAATTATCGATCCTTCCGGCAATCAGCATCGGACTATTAATTCTTTTAATTACAGCCATTTTACTAACCATAATTATCAAAATGTTACGTTTCGCATTTAAGTTACCTGAAGAAAAAACTGAGGATGGAATCAAAAGGGGACGGTTTATCAAAAAATGGTTCTTAATCATTCTGGCGATTGAAATTGCTGCATTAAATATTGCCACATTCTCACTGTTGAAATTCCATTGTTTTCAATATATTGTTCCTGTTTGCATTCTTATTGTTGCATTGCATTTTATTCCGTTGGGTCATATTTTTACAATGCCAATCTATTACTTCCTTGGAATTACATTAACGCTGGTAGACCTTCTGTCCATTTTCTTTATTCCGACTTCATTGATGATTGGCAATCTGATTGCCATAATAGCTATTCCAAGCCTGAGTTTCATCTTCCTTAACTGGATTATTGTTGTTTCTGTTTTAAGAGATGGAATGCGATATCAAAGAAACACTTAGGTATATTACTATATCCTATGACAGGAACTATTCATACAACCACACCCCTTTATTGACATACGTTGAGTCCGTTAGCTGCTCCAACATAAATGCAGCAACATTGGCCCGGGATATTTTCGGGTTACCCTTGAGTATGGTCTTCTCGCTTCCATGTTTCAGGTTGCCGGTTTTGGGACCGTCAGTTAGTCCACCAGGGCGAACCAACGTAAACTGAAGCTTACTTTTCATAAGACGTTGTTCATTGGCATGGTGGTCGGCAAAGGGTACACGAAGCAACAAATCGCAAACGATAAACCGGACAGGTTGTGCCATGCAATATCGGCTTTCACCCACTCCAACACTGGAAAGATAGATAAAACGGTTAACACCCCCACGCTCCATGATGGATACGATTTTGTCAATTCCACTCATGATTTCAGGTGCATGTTTGGTTAATGAGGAGCCTCCCAGTGTAGAAAGACAGGCATCGGCTCCGGAAATGGCCTCTTTCAGCTTTTCGGTATCGTTCAGATTTCCAACAACAACATTCAGGTTAGGGTGTTCAATTTCCAACGCGTTCGCCCTGCGAACATAAGATGTAACCTGATGCCCTAATTCAAGGGCTTGATTTACCATAAGTGTGCCGGTCTTACCACTGGCACCGAATATTACGATCTTCATTTTGAATTTTTTATTAGTAAAATTACATATGGGAACATAATTTCCGATAGAATGTTCAATGAATTTTATAAAAAACAAAATGGAACGATCAAATAAACAATCGAGTTCATTCATCCCCCAAAGCGATATTTTTTGTTCAAAACAATCTATTAATTAATGAAAGATTTACTAATGAAAACCTTGTATTCAGTAGAGATTAATTATCTTTGCAACCTTGTTAAAAAATTTGAAAGATGATCAATATTACTCTTCCCGACGGAAGTATTAAACAATATGACCAACAGGTTAGTGGACTGGATATTGCGAATTCAATCAGTCCGCGTTTGGCAGCCGAAGTACTGGCAGTTTCAGTAAATGATGAAGTATGGGACCTTACCCGTCCTATCACATCCAACGCATCGGTTAAGTTATTCAAATGGGACGACAAGGAAGGCAAACACGCTTTCTGGCATTCATCGGCTCACTTAATGGCCGAAGCCATCGAAGCCCTTTATCCCGGAACCAAATTCGGAATTGGCCCGGCCATCGAGACTGGTTTTTATTACGACATCGACCTTCCTG
>DAOQAB010000198.1:0-1450 GCA_035353695.1 Prolixibacteraceae bacterium | reverse complement strand
TTCGGAATTGGCCCGGCCATCGAGACTGGTTTTTATTACGACATCGACCTTCCTGAAGGGAAAGTTATTACCGACAAAGAGCTGGAGCCAATCGAGAAAAAAATGCTCGAACTTGCCCGCCAGAAGAACGATATTGTCCGTTCCGAAATTTCAAAGACCGATGCGCTGAACCTTTTCGAAGAGAAAGGCGATCAGTACAAAGTGGAGCTTATCCGTGATTTGGAAGACGGAACCATCACCTTATACAAGCAAGGAAACTTTACCGACTTGTGCCGTGGCCCGCACATTCCCAATACCGAACCCATCAAAGCCATCAAACTATTAAGTGTAGCAGGTGCTTACTGGCGTGGTAACGAGAAAAACAAAATGTTGACCCGCATTTACGCGGTTACCTTCCCGAAAGCAAAACTGCTGGAAGAATACCTCATCCTGCTGGAAGAAGCTAAAAAACGCGACCACCGGAAAATTGGCAAAGAGATGGAACTTTTCGCTTTCTCACAGGAAGTGGGTATGGGTTTGCCTCTCTGGTTACCGAAGGGCACCAATCTTCGCGATAACCTCGAAACGTTCCTTCGTAAAGTACAGAAAAAATTTGGTTACCAACAGGTAATCACACCGCATATTGGAAATGTAAATCTTTACAAAACTTCGGGGCACTACGAAAAATACGGGAAGGACTCCTTTCAGGTAATCACCACCCCGCAGGAAGGTGAAGAATACATGCTAAAACCAATGAACTGCCCTCACCACTGCGAAATTTACAAATCGAAGCCACGTTCTTACAAGGATTTGCCTCTTCGTTTCGCTGAATTTGGCACCGTTTACCGTTACGAAATGAGTGGTGAGTTGCATGGATTGACCCGGGTTCGCGGCTTTACCCAGGATGATGCCCACCTTTTCTGTACGCCCGATCAGGTAAAAGAAGAGTTTGAAAAAGTAATCGACATTATTTTCATCATCTTCAAAGCGCTGGATTTCAAAGAATATACCGCACAAATTTCATTGCGTGACCCGAACAACAAACAAAAATACATTGGTTCGGATGAAAACTGGGAAAAAGCCGAGCGTGCCATTATTGAAGCGGCTGCTGAAAAAGGATTGAAAACCGTAACCGAGACTGGCGAAGCTGCTTTCTATGGCCCAAAACTCGACTTTATGATCAAAGATGCGGTTGGCCGAAGCTGGCAGCTGGGCACCATTCAGGTAGACTATAACCTTCCGGAACGGTTCCAGTTGGAATACATTGGAGCCGACGATCAGCGTCATCGCCCGGTAATGATCCACCGTGCTCCTTTTGGATCGATGGAACGGTTTGTGGCTGTTCTGATTGAACACACCATGGGTAAATTCCCGTTATGGCTAACCCCTGAACAGGTTGTAGTGCTATCAATCAGCGAAAAATATAACGATTACGCAAGAAAAGTTTCAAATATTTTAAATAATTACGATA
>DAOQAB010000197.1:0-3768 GCA_035353695.1 Prolixibacteraceae bacterium | reverse complement strand
CTCCCAAAAAGCTCCCAACAAGCGAAAACTTAGTTTGTTTTTTTCTAAAGACAAGCACAAGAGCAACAATTCCTAAAAGCAAAAAAATAAGCTGCGCGGGAAATACTTTTGTGTTATAGTTTTCAAAAACAGTGAAAAATTGTTCCGTTGTAAAAGGTGTTTTCATGGTTTTACAATTTAAAATAGAGTATACGGTTGAAAAATAATCTCTTCTTTAATTAAAAAACGGATCCTTACCGTGACAATAATTATCGCAATAAAACATAAACCAACTCATCGATGTACTCACCACCCCTGAAAACCTTTTTTTCATGACAAGCTTCCAATTTAAATCCCGTTCTCTCAAGAACTTTTTGAGAGGCCTTGTTGGTGGAAAAAGGGGTTGCATAAATCCTGTTGATATCGAAGGTCTGAAAGGCTTCTTCCACAATCAAAGGAATAGCCCGGCTAACGATTCCGTTCCCCCAAAAAGGTTCTGCTAACCAGTAACCCAATTCAGCATTCTTCCGGTAAATATCGTTCTGGATCATCACACCTATACCGCCCGAAGCTTCGCCATTGATTTCGATGGTACGGTAAAGCTTATCATGCCCACTATTCGCAAACTCAATAAATGCGGTGGCTTTTTCGACCGTAAATAAGGTAGAAAAACCGTCGGACATAAACCGGGTTATATTCGGGTTATTACCGTATTTGATGAGGTTTCCGACATCGTTTATATTCCAGGGCCGCAATTTAAAATCCATTTCGTTGCTGTTTTTACAATTTCTCAAATCCCCCTCACCCGCAGGTCATACTCTTTTTGCAATAATATACGGCTGTTGGCTGTTCCGTGTGAAGGAAAAAATGCCTGGCAACCGGTCTCCAAAAGAACTTTCCAGCTTCGAACCATTTGATCTACGTCCTGTGCAAATGGTGGAAAAACCGATTTTTTAAAAACTCCGAACATCGAATCGCCAGCAATGGCTATTTCATCATCCACGATCAGGCTCATTGAGCCTGCAGTATGTCCCGGGTTATGAATAAGATAAGCATTAAAACCGATCTCTTTCAGGTCAAATGTGGAATGAACAATCAGGTCGGGAATACAAGGCTCGTAATAAAATCGGTGAAAAATCCTTTTACCCACAAGATTCATCATTATTCGTGAATAGATAAAAGTTCCTTCGGGTACAATGTTATTTCCAACTGAAAGATATCCTGCTTCTTCACGATGAATTATAACTTTCGAATTATACTTCCGCTTAATCGCAT
This sequence comes from Prolixibacteraceae bacterium, assembly GCA_035353695.1. GTDB lineage: Bacteria > Bacteroidota > Bacteroidia > Bacteroidales > Prolixibacteraceae > CAYMTR01. The sequence continues at coordinate 2,514 of DAOQAB010000197.1, read as the reverse complement.
TGGCGTTGGCAGCATGATCGAAATGGGCGTGGGTCAAAATGATATAGTCAATCGAATGGATGTGCGCCTGTTCAAGACGTCTGAGTAGTTTGGCTCTTAACCTTCTCACCGAAGTGTCAATCAGAATGTTTTGCTTCCCGTTCGACAACAAAAACACATTGCTTCTGCCGGCCATAATTAACGTTACGGTATAACCACTTTTAGTTTTCCAGCTCTTCATTGGTTTGATTTATAGTTTATTTCTGATTCTTTATGTCATCTATTGGTCTGTAGCTAACTGGTTTTTCATTCCAATCATCTATAGTAGCAAAATCTCATCATCATGAACGAAATCTCCATCAAACTTTCAGAAAATCGCCATCGATGATTAACAATTTGACTCCATTTTCACTGTAAGAACGATGTTGGCTTGCATCATCGGTCACCACATAAGTCATTCCAGGAGTCAATTTATTTGATTCTCCAGTAATTAGCTGGTTTTCCACTTCGCCTTCGAGACAATGAACAATGTGCCCTTTGGCACACCAGTGATCGGCCAGATAGCCTGCCGAATATTCCACAATTCGCACACGCAAACCATCAAACTGAAGGGTTTGCCAAAAAGCTTTGCCGGTTACTCCCGTATGTTCAGTGGCTTGAATGGTCGACCAATCGATCACTTGAAAAGGTATTACTTTCATAGCTATCAAAGATTTATAGGCTATTCTAATTAGAATAACAGGGTATAATTATGAACCTCGCTAAGATAACTGCCCCCTTCGAATTTAACAAGTTGGATTCCGGAAATTATTTCTAAGAAATACATCTTTCCAGATCGGTTAATTCAAAGAAATTCAAAGAAATTCAAAGAATAACCACCTCCAGGGTAAAACAGCATGATTTTTCATTGAAAATTTTTGACGTAAATATACATCACAAATAGTTTTTTGACGTATATTTACGCCAACAATAAATTCATTAACATCGGAGCAACATGGTAGCATCGAAGAAAGAGCTGTTCGACGAGGATCTGCAGCAACAAGCTAATTATTTCAAATTACTGGGGCATCCCGCTCGTTTACAAATAATCAGGTTTCTGGCAGCGACCAAAACCTGCTATTGCGGGGACATATCAGAAGAGTTGCCTCTTGGGCGAACCACTGTTAATCAGCACCTGAAGGAGTTGAAAAAAGCCGGAATTATCCTTGGCCAGGTAGGTGGCTCAAAAAGAAACTATTGCCTCGATTTGTCAAAAGTAAAAGAATTGCGGGATGTGCTTTCCGGCTTTCTGGACGAAATAAAAGAACCTGAAAGATTCTGCTGTAAATGAATTCAGTAAATCCTTTTTTTAATTTAAATAGCCAATCCAAAACACTATGTTATTACAAAAACGAATTTCAATGAAAGGAGACCGGTGGATAAACGGTCTTTTCGGCCTGGAAAAGGAAAACATCCGGGCCGATAAACACGGAACACTTGCCCTAACACCCCATCCTGCTTCCTTTGGAGACAAACTGAAACATCCTTACATCACGACCGATTTTTCTGAAAGCCAGATAGAAATGATTACTCCGCCAATGCCTTCAATCGCTGAAGCCCTGGGATTTTTGGAAACCATTCACGATTTGGTAAGCCTTGAACTCAACGACGAGTATCTTTGGCCTCAAAGTATTCCACCGGTGTTACCATCTGAGGATCAAATCCCGATTGCCAGTTACGATAACCTTGGAAAAAACGAAGAAGAATACCGAAAAAAACTGGCCTCGAAATATGGAAAAAAGAAGCAAACACTTTCCGGTATCCATTTCAACTTCTCGCTGGATGAAAACCTCCTCCGACAGTTGCACCAGGAACATTCACCCAACGACCGGTATGAAAACTTTGTCGATTCGGTTTACCTGAAAATAACCCGACAACTGTTACGATACCGATGGTTGTATATTCTTTTGTTCGGCTGTACTCCGGTTGCAGACCCCACATTTGAACTAAAATGCCGGGGTTTACCCATCTTTTTGGATCCAACCGTTCGCGGTCTGTCATTCCGCACCAGCTGCTTCGGATATGGAAATATTGAAGAATTGTTTCCCGATTACCATACCGTCGAAAGTTACAAAAAGAGCATCGAAGAGATGGTCCAACAGGGAAAACTATCGGCAACTAAAGAACTTTATGCTCCGGTGAGGCCAAAATTATTAGGAAATTCTTCGTCCATCTCTTATGTGGAAATCCGTTTTATTGATATTAATCCTTTGAATAAAGTTGGTCTGTCACCCGAGATGTTGCGGTTTCTTCATGCACTGGCGATTTATGGCCTTCTTTCTGAAGAGCCCGACGATTTTGGTCCCGAAAATCAGGCAATCGCCAACCAGAATCATGAAAAAATCTCCATGTCAGGAATCCATCCTTCAGTCGATATAATCTCCGGCAAAGGCCAAAAAACCAACAACTGGAGTGAAGCCCAAAAAATTCTCCACGAAATGAAAGAACTGTTTTCCAGGTATGAAATCAATAACGATGATTATTCATCGATGTTCC
>DAOQAB010000196.1:0-3949 GCA_035353695.1 Prolixibacteraceae bacterium | reverse complement strand
GTTATGAATAGATTAAACTCGAAACCCCGGCTCGTAGCCGCTCTTGCTCTATTTTTCATCCTTTCATCGCTTGGGTCAATGAAAAAGGCTCAGGCGCAGGATGTCGTTCCGTCAACTGTAAAGGTCAGCGAATTGAGCAACTCGCAGGTAAAACAGGCAAAAGATATGCTCGACAACAGTGGCTTATCGAAGAGTGCTGCCATTGAAGTTGCCCGCCAAAAAGGAGCTTCCGAACAACAAATACAGGAGATGATGCAGCGTATGGATGCCCTTGAAGGGAGCCAGCCTGCTACAACTGTGCAAACTGAACAGACTGAGGCCGCTCCTGTCGAAGAGGTTGCCCCAGCCGAGGCTGTGCCCGAAAAGAGGGCTGCCGGGTATTCCAATGCAGGGGCAAGGTTTGGTGCCTACCTGTTTAATAGTAACAACCTTACGTTTGAACCGAGTCCAAATATTTCGACACCCAAAAATTACATTGTCAATATAGGCGATCAGGTGGTTGTTAGCATCTGGGGTAATTCGCAGGCTACTTACCAGCTGGTTGTGAATCGAAACGGTCAGGTTCAGATTCCCGATGTTGGTCCTGTTTACATTGCCGGGTTGCCATTCGAAGAGGCTGAAAAGAAATTAAACCAGAAACTCTCGACAATATATGCCGATATGCAGGGTGCCAGCCCGCGTACGTTTGCTCAGATCGACCTCGGCAAGATGCGTTCAATCAAAGTAAACATTGTGGGCGAAGCGACGACCCCGGGCACTTACACATTACCAGCTACCGCTAGTGTTTTCAATGCCCTTTTCCTTTCCGGTGGACCAGGGAACATTGGTTCATTTCGGAATATCAGGTTGATACGCGATGGTAAAACTGTTAAAACTATCGATATTTATAACTACCTGATCGATGGCGACGAATCGGAAAACATGATCCTGCGCGACGAAGACATCATCTTCATTCCAACGACAGAAAAGCAGGTAAAGGTGTCGGGCGAGTTTAAGCGGAATGCCCTGTTCGAACTGAAAGAGAACGAAACCCTTGCCAATTTAATTACCTATGCAGGTGGATATACCGACGAAACATACCTCTACCGCATGAAGTTGTACCGTAAAACTCAGGGCGGTTCACAGTTAATCGATTTTGTACAATCGGAAATTGCTTCGGTTACGCTTCAAAATGGCGATATGCTTGTGGCTGAAAAAATACTCGACTTGTTCCAAAACCGCGTCAGCATTAGTGGTGCAGTGTGGAGACCCGGCGATTATGAGCTCTCCGAAGGGCTAAAGTTGTCGCAGTTAATTCAGAAAGCCGACAGCATAACCCCCGATGCCTATTACAAAGGCGGCCATGTGATTCGTTCAAATGATGATGGAACATCACGGATAATCCCGTTCAACCTTGGTGAGGTGCTCGCAGGAAAAACAAACCTGCTCCTCCAAAATGAAGATAAGGTCGTGATTAAGTCTCATTTCCAGATGAAGGATCAGGGGACGGTCTCTGTTGCCGGCGAAGTAAATTCTCCGTTTACATCGGCATATATGCAGAACATGACCTTGCGCGATGCCATTTACATGGCCAACGGTTTCCGCGAAGGGGCCGACAGCAGTATGATCGAAGTCTCGAGGCGTCTGGGCTACGAAAAGGAGTCGCAGCTTGGCGATACGTTGCGTGCGGTTTTTCAGTTTACCCTTTCACGCGACCTCAGTTTTGCCGACGAGGCCGGTAAGTTTATGCTTGAACCTTACGACCGTATTTCGGTACGCCGTGCCCCGGGCTATCGCGAGCCCGAAGAGGTAACCATCATGGGCGAAGTAAAATATGCCGGGCGTTATGCGCTGAATACAAAAAACCTCCGGATTTCCGATTTGGTCGAGAAGGCTGGGGGACTTACGGCTGAAGCCTATCCCGAGGCTGCTCAATTTCAACGCAATGCCGGAATGGGAAATGAAAAAATTGGCATCGAACTCGATAAGATATTGAAAAGCAATAAAGGAAAAAGCGACTTGTTGCTGATGAACGGCGATGTGCTCATTATTCCAAAGAAGCTCCAGACCGTGAAGGTTACAGGCAATATTCTGAACCCAATGTCGATGACTTACGAAGAGGGTAAACCGCTGAAATACTACATCGACAAATCAGGTGGTTTTAACGAACGTACCCGCAAAAGTAAAATCTATGTGATGTATGCCAATGGAACCACTGGAGTTACAAAAACATTCCTTTTCAGGAGTTATCCAAAGGTTATGCCCGGCTCTCAAATTATTGTGCCACAAAAACCAGAAAAGCAATATACCGATAATACAGGCAAATGGTTGGCTATAGCAAGCACCATGTCGTCGATCGCTATGGCCGTTTCTTATTTCCTGAAATAGACTCTTTTTTAATTCACGATTAAACGTTATACCGACAAAAAATTGAACGAAATATGACCGATCAGATCCAGAATAACCCGGCTGCCAATACACTTCCCGACGACGAAATCGACCTCATTGCCCTTGCAAAGAACCTGTGGAAAGGGCGGAAAACTATCCTGATTGTTACAGCTGTTTTTGCCGTACTGGGTGTTTTTGTGGCCATATTTTCACCTAAAGAATATACAGCCACAACGGTTGTGGTGCCTCAGGTTGGTAAGTCGGCTTCGAAGTTGGGCGGCCTCTCGTCGCTTGCAGCAATGGCCGGGTTTAGCCTCGATATGCAGGCTTCTGAAACCCTCTCGCCAATGGTTTACCCTCAGTTGGTGGGCTCGGCTGCTTTCCAGCTCGAGTTGATGAATACAACGTTTACTGTCGAGGGCATCAGCCATCCGGTTAGTTTGTACGAGTTCTTTACCGATGTTCAAAAACCGGGGCTTCTTGCCATGGTTAAAAAATATACAATTGGTTTGCCTTTTGTAATTCTGAAAGCCATTAAAGGCGAAAAAGTGGTTGCAGGCTCTGGTAGTTCAGATGCTGGACCTATTGCTTTGACCCCGAAACAGGAAGATGTTCGTAAGTTGATTTCAGAACAGGTTACCCTCGAGGTGAACTCTAAAGAGGGCTATTTAACCCTTACCTCGCGGATGCCCGAAGCCCGTTTGTCGGCCGAAGTGGCTTACCAGGCCCGCGAACTTCTGCAAAAATACATTACAAGGCTTAAAATTGAAAAGGCAACCGATCAGCTCAACTTTATCCAGGCCCGGTACAACGAAAAGAAGAAAGAGTTTGAAAAAGCACAGATGAACCTGGCCTGGTTTCGCGACCGCAACCGCAATGTTGCCACCTCGATTGGCCGCACTGAAGAAGAGCGCCTCCAAAGCGAGTTTACGATTGCCTTTAATGTCTATTCCGAATTGGCCAAGCAGTTGGAACAGGCTCAAATACAGGTAAAAGAAGATACCCCTGTACTTTCGGTATTGGCTCCGGCAACGGTCCCAGCTGAAAAATCGAAACCCAAAAAGGCTCAAATCCTGTTGATCTGGATTTTCATTGGTGCTGTTATTGGTGTGGGCATTGTTTTTGGAAAAGATTTTCTCGGCACCATCAAAAAGAAATGGAACGAAGAAACTCCTGCCCTTTAATCACTCAGTCACTTAGGTACTTCGTTAATCATTAATCGTTAATCTTCAATCAAACTACCTCCGCTGGTGCGCCATTGAATCGCGTTCCCGAGACATTAGACCTTAGATATTAGACTTTAGACCAAAAACTTCTGCCTTACAAACTTAGGCACTTAGGTATTCATGAACTCAATAAAATATTTCAAATTTGCACAATAAAACACCTTAAATTTGCACAACAAAACACCTTAAAATTGCACATCGTGTATTTTGTTTTTATTTTTGTGCCTGAATTATCATTCAGATTATGAATTATATAAATCGAATTGTTGAGGCAGAGCTCGCCGGTATGTTATCTGCTTCGGGAGCAGTGCTTTTGAAGGGACCAAAATCGTGCGGAAAAACCGCTACTGCCAGGC
>DAOQAB010000195.1:0-3988 GCA_035353695.1 Prolixibacteraceae bacterium | reverse complement strand
CCATATCGGTGAGCGAAATATAATCTCTCTCTTCAAGAGAAATAATTGTTATTTCGGTATTTTCGACGTTGATTTTTGCCATATTGATTCAAATTGTAATTGTATAATCTTGTCATTCAGTTACCTTGATATTGGTAGCATTGGTGTTTTTACCACATCGCCAAACAAGAACAGTTTCAATTGGGTGTCGGCCTGTGTTTGAATTTTGGGCTTTTCTCCCAGCAAAATTTGTTTCCGTAATGTTTCAGCAGGCAAGTCATAGATCGAAGCGGGTAGCTCGTTGTTCACGATGAAGTATTTGGCACGCTTCATCACTACGCCAATTTTTGTAAGGTGCTGTGTGTTGAGTGTTCGGAATTTTCGGGCTTCGATAATCCGTTGTGCCGATTGAACGCCAATGCCTGGTACCCGCAAAATCATTTCATAGGCAGCTTTGTTCACGTTGATGGGAAACTGGTGCAGGTTTCGCAACGCCCAGGCAAGCTTTGGGTCTATTTCAAGGTCGAGAAAAGGTTGCTCTTCGCTCAGAATCTCGTTGGCTTTGAACTTATAGAAGCGCATCAGCCAGTCGCTTTGGTATAGGCGGTTTTCGCGCACCAGTGGCGGGGTTTTCAATGCTGGGAGTCGTTGATCGTATTCGTTCACAGGAAGATACCCTGAATAGTACACACGTTTTAGGCGCTGCCCATGGTAAAGATCCGATGCCAGTGTCAGAATTTGACGGTCGCTTTCGGGGGTAGCGCCCACAATCAACTGGGTGCTTTGTCCCGAGGGCGAAAAGGTTGGAGCATGGCGAAGATGCTTACGTTCTTCCTTTTGCGCAATAATGTTTTCTTTGATGAACGTCATAGGCCGGAAAATGTCGGTATAGTTTTTCTCTGGTGCGAGCCTTTTTAATTCGGGATTTGAAGGAATTTCGATGTTGACACTTAAACGGTCGACCCATATTCCTGCCTGATGGATCAGCTCGGGACTTGCGCCCGGAATGGCTTTCATGTGGATGTAGCCGTTGTATCGCTCTTCAACTCTAAGTTTTTTTGCCACCAGCATCATCCGTTCCATGGTGTAGTCGGGGCTTTTGATTACTCCGGAGCTAAGGAACAACCCTTCGATGTAATTCCTTCGATAAAATCCGATGGTTAGATCAACAAGTTCTTCAACGGTAAGTGTTGCCCGTGGCCGGTCGTTGGTGCGGCGGTTTATGCAGTAGGCGCAATCGTAAATGCAATGATTGGTCATCAGCACCTTCAGCAGGCTAACACAACGCCCGTCTTCGGTAAAACTGTGACAGATTCCACAGTTAACCGCATTGCCAATTCCTCCTTGCGTATTGGCGCGGTTGTTGCCGCTCGATGCACACGACACGTCGTATTTTGCGGCGTCGGCTAATATATTTAGCTTTTTCTGGACTATTTCGTTCATGGCTAGAAAAAATTGAATAACTTCACAACGAAAATACTAATAATATTAGCATTTACAATGATCTATTTAAAAGAAAATATGAAATTCCTGCGGAAGCAAAAAGGAATGACGCAGGGTGATTTAGCCGATAAACTCGATGTTAAGCGGTCGCTGATTGGTTCGTATGAAGAGGGACGGGGAGTGCCGAAGCTTACCGTGATAAGGCAGATGGCTGAACTGTTTGGCGTTAGTATGGACAATTTGCTGGCGGTAAATATTGCGGAGAATGGAGAATGGAAAACGGAGAACGGAGACAGGAGACGGGAGACTGAAAACAGGTTAAAGGTTCTTAGCGTGGTGGTTACGCCCAATAACGAAGAGCTTATTTCGATTGTTCCAGTCAAAGCATCTGCAGGTTATTTGAATGGTCGTGCCGACACTGAGTACATGGAGCGGTTGCCCAACTTCTCGATGCCGGTTGCCGAGCTGTCGAAGGGTAGGAGTTACAGGGTTTTTCAGATAAAAGGTGACAGCATGTTGCCCGTTCCGCCCGGGTCGTACATTTTCTGCGACTATGTGGAGCATGTTTCGGGAGTACGTGAGGGTAAACCCTACATTATCATCACTGCAGATGAAGGCATTGTTTATAAACGGGTATACATTCCCGATGAACAACATTTGCTTTTGAAATCGGATAATCCGGAATATGAGCCTTATTTAGTGAATAGCGATTCGGTGCTTGAAATTTGGAAAGCCTTAGGTTTCCTTGCGTTCGAATTACCGGAGGCCGATGCCCTGAATGTGCAAAAACTAACCGGAGCTGTTGCCAGGTTGCAGGAAGAGGTATCGAAGTTGAAATCGTAAATTTCACTTTTAAGAATAACGACTCCTTTGTTAGTAAAGGAAGTCTGGCATTTTAATAAAACTTTAATTTGCAGGCCTTCTTTCGTCTTCTTCTCGTCATCGTCCTAATTTTGCGTCGCCTAAGAGGACAACCAATAAACCTACTATATCAATTTTTTGAACTAACTTGACCAATACTTGTTGATAAACTACAAAGGAGGTGCACGCCTCTTAAATGGTTAAGGGTATATGGAAAAAGAAAAAGTAAAGATTAGCGCGCTGGGTAAGGTCTTGCTTGAGACCGGTGCGTTACTGATGAGTTCGGGCGCAAACACCAACCGCATACGACTTACTGTTAATCGAATAGCCTCTGCGTTTCATTATGATGCAGAATTGCTTGTAACGCACCGGGCGTTAATGCTTTCGTTGGCCGATGAGCGGAAAGATAAATTTTACAGTAGTCTTAAACGGACTTCTCCCCATGGAGTTAATTTTCGGTTGGTGAGCGGTATTAGTCATATGAGCTGGAAGATTGTTGAGGAAGGTTGGACCATCGATCAGATTCAGACCGAACTTGACCGGCTTAAAGAACTACCACATTATCCGCGATTGGTGATTCTTACGTTTGTGAGTTTGGCCGGTGCATCTTTTTGCCATTTGTTTGGAGGGGCTTATGTTGATATGGCAATCACTTTTGTGGCAACATTTGCCGGATTGTTCGTCAGGCAGCAAGCTACAAAAATGAGGTTCAACCCTTACTTGTGCATATTCTTTGCTTCGCTGGTGTCGACAATGTTGTCGGGACTGGCAGTGAAATATGGCTTTGGCGAAAACCCCGAGGCCGCTTTTTCAACTTCAGTTCTATACCTAGTGCCCGGGGTGCCTCTTATTAATTCGTTCACCGACCTCCTCGATGGAAATATCATGAATGGGATGGTTCGTGGTGCTAATGGATTGATTATTACATTGTCGATAGCTCTTGGGTTATTGGTTTCACTATTCATTTATCAAATTTAGGTTATGGCTGAGTGGTTCGATTTATTGCAAAAAAGCATTTGGTGCGGTGTTGCAGCAGTAGGTTTTGGTATTTTATTTAATGTACCACGCCGGACATTGTGGGCCATTGCATTGTTGGGACTGGCAGGAGGAGTAACAAAATTTACGGTACTGCTTTACGGAAACGGGATCATTATTGCGTCGCTTCTGGCGTCAATTATTGTTGGGTTTTTGAGTATTCCGGCTGCACATCGGAAACATTCGCCCCCAATGATTTTTGCTATACCCTCAGTAATTCCAATGGTGCCGGGGGCATTTGCCTATCGAACCATGCTGGGGTTGATAAACCTTACAGGTAATGTTACTTCCGAAACCTATTCAACCCTGATGCAAGAGACCGTCAATAATGGGCTGAAGACCTTGTTTGTACTGATGTCGCTGGCTGTTGGGGTGTTCTTTCCAATGCTTATTTCGCGCCGCGAGACGTTCAAACAGATCAGGACAAAGGGAGATGAACCCACGCAAAAGCAGGAATAACGAGTGCGACTTTTCTTTCGTTTTTTTGCCTTTACATCAATCTGAATTATTGTTTTAACCGGAAAATAATGTGTTTTTCATTCTTTTGTTAATGTCATTATAATTTATTATTTTTGAATGATATAAACATTGATATGTGTGAATTTGGTTTTTCAAACCTGTTTGTCATTGCACAAGCATTGTCTTACTCTCTTTTCGATAGCTATACTTT
>DAOQAB010000194.1:0-4026 GCA_035353695.1 Prolixibacteraceae bacterium | reverse complement strand
CGGAAACATAAAAACACCTACCGGAGAAATAAAAGCCTGATCAGCTCCCAGATAAGATTCAAAGACGGCTAATTCAGGGGCATAAACATCGTAGGAGATGATAACCCTTTTTTCATCTTTTGTGGTAACCCTCCAGCAGTTTTTCGCTGTTTTAGCAAAAGGTAATTGGTTTCCTTTTTCATTCCGGGCATCAAAATTGGAAACATATTTCGATAAATTCTGGATTTTGTAATATCCGGGAGTCCAAACCGGCATTTTAAAGTCAACCTTTTCATCCGACTGGCCTGTACATGACATTTCTACATGAAAATAATGGGTTGAAGGATTTTCCATCGTAACCGTGAACGAATACTCAATATCCTTCGGATGCAAGGTGGTATTAATACCAAACCCCACAACCGGAAGCAGGAGTATAATCAGAACCGGCAAAAACCTGCAAAACGGTTTTAACCTGCAAAATTTAGATTTCATAAATTAGTCGCTATGACAGTTTAGTTAAAGCAAATAAGAAAATAATGAAGCAAAAACGAAGTAAGGAATGTGCAAATAACCTGCACGTATGTATAAAACAACGAAACTGAAGTCAATAGAAAACAACCTGATACCGTTCAAACCGGCATTACCAGGTGCATTTGCAACCTAAAAATCTATTTTAACGACGGCCAATCCAATCGAAGCAGGTTTTCTTCTTTTAAAGGTTTAAAGTCAGGTTCGAGATAACGGTTCCTGCCCGAAGTGTTTCCCCCATACAACTGATGAATTGCTTCATTGGGGCAGCAGTTCACACAACGCATACATTGTTCACACCGGGAATTCCACACCGGCTTCCGGCTTACCATCTCAATGCCCCGGACAGGACAAATCCGGGAACATAAGCCACAACCATTGCAGGAGCTGTTTACCTCATACATCCGCCACAAATTATAGATCCCCAGGTATTTAAAAAGAAGATAATCCTTATAGAAACCCAACCGGCTATATCGTTTGGGATAATTGAAACGATGATGCTGATTGATTCCGTTTAAAAGATCTTCAGCTATTTTTCGGGCTTGTGCCACCCCTTTTTCGATAATAGGAACCGCTTCTTCCCTTGTTGGCGGGTTCATCGATACAATCCAGTTGATGGGCATCTCAACGACAGCAGAATAAATTACCGAACCATTCTTTTTTCGCAGTATTCTTTCTGATTCCATCACCGAAAGCCCCGATTCATCGGCACTGCCCGCTGTAATCAGCACAAAAGCCTGCTGACTTTGTTTGAACCGCTTCAAACTTTTCAGGTATTTACGGCAAATACGGGGTATCCCAAAGGCATAGACCGGAAAACAAAAACCAATCAGATCGGCTTCCCCAATATTCTCCCCCAATGTGATGGAAGAAAGATGAACTTCGGCTCCTTTCTCAGCAAAACAATCGGCGCAACTTTTCAGCACTTTCAGCGAATTTCCCGTGCCCGTAAAATACCGTAATTCAATTTTCATAAGGCCTGCAATCTTTGATAACGTTCCAAAGATAGAGGCAGAACTTCCAGCGCTGCTTTTCCTGATTTGCTAAAATGGAAAAAAAGAAGTATTAAATTCCCCGCATGGAGCGGTCAACTTGGTCAAAACTGGTAATTACCGGATAACTCTCCAATAATCCCAAAACAGGGTTCCGTTAAAATCAAAAACAACACCTTTTATCTTTTTCATCCGTAAATAATTTGTTTAAAAGGTCGGATGCCAGCCTGTCCGGCAGGCAGGGAACTCGCATGCCCCGATGTACATCGGGGTTCATCCGTATTTGTGATAAACGAATCATGCTCGTTTCATATCAAATCTAAACGCTATTCAATCAAATGGATCAATTCCTGCATCTCTTTAAAGTGATAAACCGTTACTCCCTGCCGGTTTTGATGCGCAGCCGAAACCATCGCCCGGGCAACATCAAGGCCTTTGATGGCTTTATAATGCGAAGGCACCAAAAAAGAGAGGGGCACAAACAACACCTTGCTCACCTCTTCGGCAAAACGGAACTCTTCTCTTTTCCCAACCAGCATCGAAGGGCGGAAAATCCCAACATTCAGGTTCAATGTCCCTATCAGATCTTCCACTTCGCCTTTCAGTTTGAGATAAAAATTGCTACTCCGGCTGTTTGCCCCTACCGACGACACCAGCATCAACTGCTTGCAGCCGGTCTCCGCACAAAACCTGGCTGCATGAACCGGGATGTCATAATCTACTTTGCGGTAAGCCACCAGATCGCCTTTTACCTTCTTTTGGGTTGTTCCAACGGCACAAAAAACCACATCGCTTCCGGCGATTGCCTCTTTATAGGCAGCGTCATCGGCAAAATCAATCCGGATTACCTTTACTTTCGGATGGCTAAAGGAAACCTCCCGGCGCACCAGTACTTTAATCAGGTTATATTCCTGATCATCCTGCAACAATTGCAACAAACAACTACCGATCAACCCGGTAGCACCTATTAATGTGGCTGTTTTTTTCATGGAATCGCTATATTTGATTTTTACGTTAGCCTTAACCGCAAACGAATTACAGCCAAAGGTACGAAAATTGAGCGCATTGAGGTCGCATTCGGAAGAGGAAGGTTCCTGAGTAATGGATTATTTATTATTCAACACTGGATTCCAATCTGATCACATAACTTTAAATACGGAATTAAATCAATATTAGTAATTATTTCAACAAGAACACAATGGACAACAATTGTTTTCAACTGCCTTCCAATGCTTTCTATTGTCTTCTATTGCCTTCGTCATTCATTTTTTTAACTATCTTGTAAGAAATGCCTCTTCAATTTCGTCTGATGGGACAAATACGAATCAAAACAACATGGAAACCGAGTTTACAGAACAATTGTATCAGCATCAGGGCATCGTCCATAAAATATGTAATCTCTATTTTAACAACCGGTTAGACAAAGAGGATTACAAACAGGAGATGATCATTCAACTGTGGAAAGCGTATCCCTCTTTTCGGAATCAATCCAAATTCTCCACCTGGATGTACCGGGTCTGTTTAAATGTAGCTATCGACCTGAAACGAAAAGAGAAAATCCAACCGCAGATGGTGAAGTTGGCCGACATGGAAGTGGATCGTCTGATCGATCAGCCCAATGAAACCGAATCCAATAAAGAAATGCTCTATGGGGCAATCAACAGACTATCCGATATTGATAAAGCAATCATTACCTTATATCTCGAAGATTTCAGCTACAGGGAGATCTCAGAGATAACGGGCATCACAGAAACAAATACCGGAGTAAAAATAAACAGAATTAAATCGTTCATCATCAACTACATTAACCATGGAAACAACTGAATTAAAGAAAATATGGCAAACGCTGGCCAATGAAAAATTGATCGACGAAGGACTCGCCAAAGAAAACATTGAGCGGATCATCGCAAACAAAAGCAGTAAAAACGTTGAGGCACTTTCCCGGAAATTGAAAACCGACTTTTATTGGGCCGTCATTGCTTCGGTATCGATTCTTTTAATTACCCTCTTTGCAACCATTTTCCTTCAGCAACGAAATCATCCATTACCTGTTGAAGGCTATATTTTTCTGGTAATGTGTATGGGTTTTTATTGTACGAAAGCGTTGCAGACAAATTCAAGGATGAAGCTAATCGGTCTCTCTTTCAACACGTCATCCATTCTCGATTCACTTGAAAAAGTTAAACAGGGCTTTACCAAAAATATGAAACAGGAAGCGCTGTTCACCAATCTGGCACTTGCCATCTTAACGGTATTTGCCAATGTACAAATCAACAGCCAGACGACCCTTTCAAATTTCAGGGTTAATTCACTTCAGGGTTATGTACTGATATTCTCGGTTCTTTACCTGGGTTCTCTTCCCTGGATTGGAAAGCTGATCTACAAAAAACGATTTTCCGGTATCCTTAATGAGATTGATCAATCCATTCAGGAGTTGGTTTCTGAAAAATGAAGCAATTGATCCAATATGATTCTCCTTTATTTCCGGCACCGGATAAAGTAACCGACATCGAAGAATTGTTCGATC
>DAOQAB010000193.1:0-4057 GCA_035353695.1 Prolixibacteraceae bacterium | reverse complement strand
AAAATACAAAATGAACAGCGATAAAATCACAAGAATTGTATTACTATCGGTATCATTACTTATTGTATTAGTTGCTGGGGGAATGGTATTTTCGCTAGTCGATGGTGCCATTCCTTCATTTCAAAAATTTGGATTAAAATTCATCTTCTCAAACAACTGGAACCCAACAGAAGGAAAAGAAAACTACGGAGCACTGCCTTTCATTGTTGGAACGTTAATGACATCGGTCTTAGCATTGCTTATTGCCTTACCTCTCTCATTTTCAACATCGCTATTTCTTGGCGAATATTTTCACAAAACAAAGTTTGCCAAAGTCATAGGTTTGATGGTTGACCTGCTTGCCGGCATCCCATCTATTGTTTACGGCTTGTGGGGTTTTTATGTTTTGCGCCCGGTAATGATGGATATTGGAATTGGCAGTCAAGGATTTGGTGTTTTTACGGCAAGTCTGGTTCTGGCAATCATGATAATTCCGTACGCCACATCGTTAAGCAACGAAATTATTGCCATGGTTCCCCGCGATTTAAAAGAAGCCGCTTATTCACTGGGGGCAACAAGGCTCGAAGTGATTACAAATGTTACAGTTCCGGCAGCCCGTTCGGGGATTTTTGCGGGTTACATACTCGCTTTTGGACGAGCACTTGGCGAAACAATGGCCGTAACCATGCTCATTGGAAACTCAAACCTGATACCAACAAGCATTTTTGCCACCGGAAATTCGATGGCAAGTATCATTGCAAATCAGTTTGGCGAGGCCGACGGGCTAAAGCTTAGTTCGCTCATTGCAATTGGGCTTATCCTTTTTGTGATAACCGGAATTATCAATGGAGTTGGAAAAATGATCATCAAAAAATTTGAACGCTGATATGGAATTGCAAGACAAATCATACAACATCGATCATTCCGGATCGAGGCTCAGAAAAGATAAGTTCTTCCTTGGGATGGTTATTGCATTCTCATTCCTTACCATTTCGCCAATCATACTTATTATTTTCAAACTGGTTTCAAAAGGGGTAAAGCAGTTAAATTTCGACTTTATTACCCAAACAACTCCCGATACATTTACCGCCATGACGGCCGTTGCCAACGGTGAAATTATTCCGGGAGGAATTATCAACGGCATTACAGGAACCTTGTTGATGGTTGTACTGGCCTCGGTAATTGCAATTCCGGTAGGAATAACTTCGGGCGTATATCTGTATGAAAACAAGGGGAAGCGAATCGCAAACTTTGTGCGCGACATCTCCGATATTTTGCAGGGAGTACCCTCTATCGTTCTTGGTTTGATTTCCTATATTTGGATAGTGAAGCATGTAACAATGGGCTTTTCGGCGTTGGCCGGCAGTGTAGCCCTTTCAATAATGATGCTTCCAATGATTGTGCGATCGACAGAAGAGACCTTGAAAATGATACCAAACACCATAAAAGAAGCCGCATTGGCATTGGGAGTTCCGTATTGGCGGGTTATTCTGCAGGTGCTGATACCAACAGGTTTCAGCGGGCTTATGACCGGCATACTGCTGGCCATTTCGCGAGTTATTGGCGAAACTGCCCCACTAATGTTGACCGCACTTGGAAGCAGTTCGATTAACTGGGACGTAACCGAACCGACAAGTGCAATACCATTGTTGATTTGGGAATTCTACAACAACCCAAACATGGTCGATTTAATCTGGAGTTCATCGTTGTTACTCATGATAATTGTTTTGATTTTCAACATTATATCAAAACAAATAGCAGCAAACACAAAATAGAATGGAGCAAAATATATTACAAATTACCGATCCGATTTTATATCTGCAGAACCTTTCTGTAGCGTACGACAAAAACCTGGCCGTGAAAAACGTTTCGGTAGGGTTTAAAAAGAACACGGTAACAGCTATTATGGGGCCGTCGGGTTGTGGAAAGAGCACGTTGCTGAGGGCAATTAACCGTATGCACGAGCTGTACGAAAACATTGAAACAACAGGAAACATTATACTGAACGGCACCGACATCATGAAAATGTCGCCCATAAAAGTGCGCCGGCAAATGGGCATGGTTTTCCAGCGCCCAAACCCATTCCCAACAATGAGCATTTACGACAACGTAATTTCGGGATATAAACTAAACGGCATCAGCCTGAAAAAAAGCCACAAAGACGAAATTGTTGAACGATCGTTGCAAGATGTTGCGCTTTGGGACGAGGTGAAAGATTCGCTTTTCAAAAAAGGAACATTTCTTTCGGGAGGGCAGCAACAACGCCTGTGCATTGCAAGGGCGCTGGCGTTCAACCCCGAAATCATCCTGCTCGACGAACCAACTTCGGCACTCGACCCAATTGCGACAGCAAAAATTGAAGACATGCTGGTGAAACTGAAGGAAAACTACACCATCATTATGGTTACGCACAACATGTCGCAAGCGGCACGAATATCAGACTATTCGCTTTTCATGTACCTTGGCGAACTGGTGGAATATGATAAAACAAAACTCATGTTTACCAATCCTCACGACAGGCGAACTGAAGAGTACCTTACAGGAAAAATTGGATAAGTATCAATCTTAGATTTAAACAATATGCCCAATAGAAAAGATGAAGCAATTCAGAAGGTCATGACCGACTTTGAAATCATGGCCAACCTCACACTGAAGCAACTTGATTACCTCGAAACATTACTCCAGTCGGGCGAGATTACGATTCCGGAGGAGATCGAAAATGAGATCATTGCCAACGAAGAGCAGATCGACCAGATGGAGGTAAAACTGAGTGAACGGATTGTTAATACCATTGTTCTTTATCAGCCTGTTGCTTCCGAAATAAGAAAAATAATGGCTTGCTACCGCATTGTCATAAACATTGAACGGATAGGCGATTACGCCGTAAACCTAACCAAATACCTCAAAAAAATTAAAAGTCTGGAGGTTTACAGCCAGTCGTCCGACACCATTTCAACCATGTTTATTACGGCAGTTCAAATGGTAAGCAAGTCGCTTTTGTCTTTTAGCCAACACGACAAAGATTTTGCCACCTGGACCATCAAAAACGATTCGGTTGTTGATGAAATAAACAAGAAGATGCTCAAGAACCTGATTTCAAAAAGTGATAATTTTGAAGACAGTAAAAAAGCATTGATTAGTTTTATTACGATAAAGGAGATGGTCGACAACATTGAACGTATTGCCGATCATGCCACAAACATTGCCGAAGCCGCGATTTATTATATCGAAGGAAAAGACATCAGGCATTTACCAAACATCGATTAAACAAAGAATTATGGCAGCTCAAAAAATATTGGTAGTCGACGACGAAAAGGATCTGTGCGAAATCCTTCAGTTTAACCTCGAAAGCGAAGGGTTCGAAGTTGAAGTTGCTTACTCGGGCGAAGAGGCACTGAAGAAACCCATTGAAACGTTCGATCTGATTCTGCTAGACGTAATGATGGGCGGGATTTCGGGGTTCAAAACGGCCGACACTATCAGGAAACAAAGGCAGCTAACTGTACCAATCATTTTCATCACCGCCCGCGATGGCGAAAACGACCTGCTTACAGGCTTTAACATTGGTGGCGACGACTATATCAACAAGCCATTCTCGGTAAGGGAAGTTATTGCTCGCGTAAAAGCCGTTCTTAAGCGAGGAAGTTTAAAAGTGATGGAAAACCTTGTCTGCGAAGGGCTCGAAATTGATACCGAAAAGAAGATCGTAACAATAGACAGTCAGCTTATCGACCTCACAAGGAAAGAGTTCGACATTCTGTTCATACTGATGAAACGAAAAGGAAGTTACATTAGCCGAACCGAAATACTTGACAAAGTGTGGCACGACGATGTAATTGTTACCGAGCGGAATGTCGACGTTAACATTGCCCGTTTACGAAAAAAAATTGGCGATTACGGCAACCGCATTAAGGGAAAAACCGGATACGGTTACAAATTTGATGAACAGTAAAAAATAAAGTTATGGCAATTAAAAAGAACAGATCGTTCAGAAGTCGGATTTTCATCTCTTTCTTATTGGTATTCTGCCTATTCTCGTTCGCAATATTACTTTTTCAATACGAAAGGGAAAAAGAGA
>DAOQAB010000192.1:0-4336 GCA_035353695.1 Prolixibacteraceae bacterium | reverse complement strand
AGTTTCAGGGTAGGCGACATCTCCCCGGTATCGGGCGACCACTCGTCGGGGATCAACCGGTGCCGTTTAATCTCTTCGACCTGTCCCAGGGTGCCGTTAACTTCGGTTACCTCTTTCTGAACAATGGCAATCACTTCCGGGTCGTTGATGATCTCTTCGTTGCTGGCAAAACTCTTTCCTTTCAGCGAAAATTGCTGCTCAATGTATTTAAAGTTGGGGACAATCAGAGCCGAAGCAAATTTCTCGTTTTCGCCAATCACCATTACCTGTTCAATGAAGAACGATTCTTTAAGCTTGTTCTCAATCATTTGCGGGGCAATGTATTTTCCTCCCGAAAGTTTAAAAATCTCTTTTTTGCGGTCAGTAATCTTCAGGTATTTTCCTTCCACAAGGGTGCCTATGTCGCCGGTATGGAAATAGCCCTCTTCGTCAATCACATTTTTGGTCAGTTCGGGTTGTTTGTAATATCCCATCATCACGTTCGGGCCTTTGCAAAGGATTTCGCCGTCGTCGCCAATTTTCAGGTCAACACCGGCAAGGGCCGCGCCCACCGTGCCAATCCTGATTTCCATAGTGGTTAGGTTACTCACCGCAATGACCGGTGAAGTTTCAGTCAGTCCATAGCCTTCGAGGGTGGGGATGCTGGCAATTCCAAGTACCCGGCCAATGCGGGGTTGCAGGGCTGCTCCGCCCGATACAATGACTTTGACATTCCCGCCAAGAACTTCTCTCCATTTGGAGTAGACCAGCTTGTCGGCAATGGCTCGTTTTATTTTGAACCCAATTCCAAATTTTTTGCCATAGTCGAATTTCTTCCCAAGCTTAATAGCCCACCGGAAGATCGCTCTCTTTAAACCTTTTAGTTCTTTGCTCTTGCTGACCAGCCCGTCGTAGATGCGTTCGAGTAATCGGGGTACGGTGTTGAACATGTGTGGTTTGACTTCTTTCAGCGCTGAAAGGATTTGACCGAGGTTTCCAAGGTAATACACACTCATCCCTTTATACTGAAAGTGGTAGTTCATGCTCCGTTCGTACACATGGCAGAGAGGCAGAAAGCTCAACGCGCGGCACTCCTGTCCCAGTTGGTGGTGCAGGGAGTGTGCACTGAAATTGGAGACCAGGTTCCGGTGCGAAAGCATCACCCCTTTGGGAATCCCGGTGGTACCCGAAGTGTAGATGAGGGTAGCCAGGTCGTCTGGGGTAATCGATTCTTTGATTGACTCCAGAGCGGATTTGTTTTCAAAGTTTTTCCCCATTTCGACCAGGTCCTTCCAATTTGGGACACTATCAATGGGGTCGAAGGAAAAAACTTTTTCGAGGTTTTCGATTTCATCAACCAGATGCCCAATCTTTTCGTACAGCTTCCGGTCGCCAACAATGACGATTTTAGCGTCGCAATGTTCCAGTATGTATTTGTACTCTTCGATGCTGATTGTTGGATAGATGGGAACGTGTACGGCACCGATCTGGGCAATTCCCAGGTCGAAGAAATTCCATTCGGGACGGTTGTTGGTAACCGTAGCAATTTTGTCGTTTTTCCCAACGCCAATCGACAGCAACCCCCAACTGATATGGTTGGTGTATTCTACGTATTCAGCCGATGAATAGGTATACCATTTCCCGCCCTCTTTTCCACCAAGGGCATCTTTTTTATGTGCATACTCATTCCGATACCGATCGAGCAAATCGAATGTTCGCTCCACCTTGTGGTAAGCAACTTCCATAATTATTTTAAAATTTTCCAGATTTCCGGTTTCGAAAGTAAAGTTTTACAGGAAGAAACCTGAACCTGCCCGGCAGAAATATCAAGAAAAAGAATTTTACTTAGCTAAGTAGTTATTTCAGTGTTTATTGGAAGTGATGGGCAATTGAATATAATTCGAATAGTGAAGGTGAAAAGTTGAAAAAAGCCACGCTGTTTACGTGGCTTCTTCTATTTTTTATTTTATCGATTCTTTGGCAATTTCGAATGCCTGAGGCAATCCGGCAGGATCGCTACCCCCGGCAGTTGCATAAAATGGTTGTCCGCCGCCGCCGCCTTTAATGGCTTTTGCTGCATTGCGGATAATGTTTCCTGCATTCAGGTTTCTTTCGCTCACGAGGTTTTCGGAGATCATGACCGTGAGATTGGCTTTGCCTCCCACAACCGCTCCCAGCACTAAGAAAAGATTGGGTATTTCATTTTTCAACTGGAAACAAATGTCTTTGATCATCTGTGGATTGTCCAACGATATCTGCTGACTGATCACATTCAGGTCGCCGTTCTTTTCAATTTTTGTTTTCAGTTCATCTTTTATCACCATGGCCTCTTTTCGGGCATATCCTTCAATCTGTTTATTCAGGTCACCGGTTTTGTCAATCAATTCCTGCAGAGCCTGTACCGGATTGGCCGGATTGTTCAGCAACTGTTTCAACTGTTTCAGGGTTGATACCGAATTTTCCATCAGCTCTTCAGCCTTATCGGCAGTGATGGCTTCAATACGGCGAACACCTGCCGAGATGGCACTTTCGGAAAGGATATGAAACATTCCGATCTGTCCGGTTGAGGGTACATGGATACCACCGCAGAATTCGATCGACTTTCCGAATTTGATCACCCGGACTTCTTCTCCATACTTTTCACCAAAGAGGGCAATGGCTCCCATCTTTTGGGCTTCAGCCATCGGAACGTTGCGGAACTCTTCGCAGGGGATGTTCTCCCTGATCAGTTCGTTTACAATTTGTTGAACCTTTGTTAGCTCTTCATCGGTTACTTTCTGGAAGTGTGAAAAGTCGAAACGCAGGTATTCGGGTGTAACCAGCGAACCTTTTTGTTCCACATGGTTTCCAAGCACTTCTCGAAGGGCATGATCGAGCAGGTGGGTTGCCGAGTGGTTGTTGGCAGTTAGCCTGCGGGTTTTTTCGGGTACCCGTGCCGTAAAAATAGCCGATGGATCGGATGGTAATTTTTCGGTAATATGAATGATCAGGTTGTTTTCCTTTTGAGTATCTACAATGGAAATTACTTCGCCATCGGCTTCAATGGTTCCTTTGTCGCCAATTTGTCCTCCCGATTCGGCGTAGAAAGGAGTTTTGTCGAATACCAACTGGAACAAAGTTTTCTTTTGGGTTTTTACCTGACGGTAGCGGGTAATCCGTATTTCGGAAGAAGTGAAATCGTATCCAATGAATTCAACCCCCTCGTCGTCTCTGACCGGAATCCAGTCGCCAGCTTCCTGAGCAGCCGCATTTCTCGACCGGTTTTTTTGCTGTTCCATCTCGGCATTGAATTCGTCGAGATTTACTTTCAATCCGTTTTCTTTCAGGATCAGTTCGGTGAGATCGAGCGGGAAACCAAACGTGTCGTATAATGTAAATGCATCTTTGCCGCTTACCTGGTCCAATTGGGCCGATTTTTCTTTTTGAATGATGCCGTCGAGCAGTTTCAACCCGGTTTCGAGGGTACGAAGGAATGACTCTTCTTCCTCTTTGATCACTTTAGAAATCAGAATTTCCTGAGCAACTAATTCGGGGAAAGCATCACCCATTTGGGCTTTCAGCACCGGTACCAACCGGAAAATGAACGGGTCGCGGAAGTTGAGGAAGGTGTATCCATAACGGACTGCCCGGCGAAGAATGCGGCGGATTACGTATCCGGCTTTGTTGTTCGAAGGAAGTTGTCCGTCGGCAATGGCAAAAGCGATGGCACGGAGATGGTCGGCAATTACCCGCATGGCAATGTCCTGTTTTTCGTTTTCGCCATATTTTTTTCCACACAATTTGCCAATTTCGGCAATAATGGTCTGGAAAATGTCGGTGTCGTAGTTCGATTTTTTCCCCTGAATAACCATGCACAACCGTTCAAAGCCCATTCCGGTGTCGACATGCTGAGCCGGCAATTCTTCCAACTCACCGTTGGCTTTGCGGTTGAACTGCATGAATACGAGGTTCCATATCTCAATGACCTGTGGATGGTCGTGGTTTACCAGTTGGATGCCCGGAACTTTCTTCCGTTCTTCGTCGTCCCTGATATCAACATGGATTTCGGAGCAAGGGCCGCAGGGGCCGGTATCGCCCATTTCCCAAAAGTTATCTTTTTTATTGCCATTGATGATGCGGTCTTCTGGCAGATACTGTTTCCAATAGTTATAGGCTTCACGGTCGCGTTCAACGCCATCCTGTTCGTTTCCCTCAAAAATTGTAGCATACAAACGATCAGGGGAGATGCCCATGTTGGTAACCAGAAATTCCCAGGCCCAATCGATTGCTTCTTTTTTGAAATAGTCGCCAAACGACCAGTTTCCAAGCATTTCGAACATGGTGT
Organism: Prolixibacteraceae bacterium; assembly: GCA_035353695.1. GTDB lineage: Bacteria > Bacteroidota > Bacteroidia > Bacteroidales > Prolixibacteraceae > CAYMTR01. Next base: position 33 of record DAOQAB010000192.1, on the reverse strand, counting down.
GGTGGTAGGTGTCGTGGCCAACTTCTTCCAAAT
>DAOQAB010000191.1:0-4410 GCA_035353695.1 Prolixibacteraceae bacterium | reverse complement strand
ATTTCTTTCAATTTGAAAGTTCGGGAAAACTACAAAATACTTTTTGGACAGCCTCATGATTACATCTTTTAAGACAACCAATTATACTATAATTTCTTTTTTAATACGAAATGAATATTATACAACGGTCATTCAGAGCGAAACGAAGTGAAGCGAAGAATCTCAAAATCGTTTTCACATTTTACCGAACAACAATAATTCGGAAATCAAAATCATTTAAACAGTAATAACCACTTTGCCATGGGCATGGCCCTCTTTTAAATAACGCATGGCTTCCGGTGCCTTCTCCAGCGGATAGCGCCGGTCAATTACCGGTTTAATGGCACCCTCGGCAGCCAGTTTCATCAGGTATTCCAGATCTTCCTGATTTGATTTGGCCGTTAGAACACTGAGCTTTTTCGATCCAATGGAAAAAAACCAGCCAAACAAAATCGTTTTAAAAATCTGTGCCAGGGATCCACCCACCACCACACATTTTCCTCCGGGATTTAAAATCTTCCGGTAACCCATTAGCGGATAACCACCATTGAGTGCCAGAATGAGATCATAACGATCGTCCATCTTCAGGAATTCCTCTTTCCTATAATCAATCACCCGGCCGGCACCCAGTGAATACGATTGTTCGGCATTCGCACTGCTGCATACCGCCGTAACTTCAGCGCCCAAATTTCTGGCTAATTGAATGGCAAAGGTCCCTACTCCACCACCACTACCTACAATCAACACCTTCTTGGGATGATCGGTCGAATTAATTTTTCCTTTGCCCCGCAATGCCTGCAATGCGGTGACAGCTGCCACAGGTATTGCTGCAGCATCTTCAAACGAAAGACCGGCTGGTTTCTTTACAACCGCTTTCCCATCCGATACGGCATACTCGGCCAAACCACCAAAACCACACGAAACCAGATCACCCACAACTTCATCGCCGGGAACAAACTGGCGGATATTCTTCCCCACCTCTTCGACAACTCCGGCAACATCGGCGCCAAAAATTTTCCGTTTGGGGATCATTCCCAACTGCATCGAACGGTAATCGGCCGCATTGATCGACACCGCAACTACTTTGATCAGCATTTCATCCTCGCTGATAGAAGGTTTCTCCACCTCGGTGTAATGGAGCAAATTGGAAGAACTCTCTTTCTTGTATACAACTGCTTTCATGGCTTTTTTATTCCAATGAGTCGACCAGAATTGCGAATTATTACAGTCAGGCAGATGATGGCTAAAAAATCTTGTTCATTGAAATCTTGAAAATAGAAGGAGGCTTCACCGATAAGTCTAAACACAACCAACAGATTAACAGAGGCTGTTCATTACAATCGGATATTTGTTTCGGCGGTAAATAATCGCCATAAAAAAAAAGCGCATCAGTGATACGCTTTTTTTATGTTGGAAGGAAGGAGTTTATACACCTCTTTCTAAAAAAATGTTAGTGTGTCTTAAAATTCCATTTAGAATTGTCGCTATCCATATCAAATGGGGCAAGTGTAGGCGTACTATCTCCCGAAGATACCAATGCCAATTTTTCTTTCGAATCAGGAACAACCTTTGGCATAATCCGATAGGTTCCATCGGTCAATTGATCGATTCGCCACAATTGTTCGGGCGCTCCGGTAAATGCCGGAACGGTTATGACTTCAGCTTCGGCTGTCGCGGCTAATGCCCGGTCGGTTCCTGCAATGACGATTTTATAATAAGGGCCGCCTAAATATCCACTTGAATCAGGGGCAGCTGTAATCGTCCATTTCTGATGCGGACGGAACATATAATCGCCTATTCGTACATTTATATTTCCGGTTGGCCAGGTGTTGATGACATCGGCTAATTCCTGGGAAGGAACGGGTTTTATAGGTTCATTATTGTTCCGTCCAAAACCGCGCATTCCACCTGGCATACGCACAAAATCAACGGTTAACTCCAATGCATAACCCCTTCTTTCCGATTCAATTTCATACGTTCCTTCTTTGAAATTATCGCCCGCATAAGGCCAACCGTTTTTCCATAGTAATGGACGAATGGCTAATACACTTCGTCCTCCCTGATCTAAATCGGCTTCCCAATGAAAGGACATTTTTTCAACGCCATTTTCAAGAACCGTACGTCCAAAGTGCCCTGCACCAACCACTCTTCCGCCAGCTGCAAGTACCATCTTACCTCCACCCGCTAACATATCTCTTCCCATGTTATCGAGATAAGGACCTGTTACATTTTTCGAACGGCCAACGACAATGTTATAGGTCGAATTGGCACCATCGCAGCAGGTTCCATGAGTTCCAAGCAGATAATACCATCCATCCTGATACATCAAATCAGTAGCTTCGCAGTCAATAGCTATATCAATTGCTTTGTTTCCTTCAACACGGGCCCCGGTTTTAGGGTCGAGTTCCACAATGCGGATATTTCCGAAATAAGTACCGAAAGAACACCACAAACGACCAGTCGTTGGGTCGAGAAGAAGTCCCGGGTCAATGGCATCACAATCTTCCATATTTTTCGATTCGGCCACAATAACAGGGTCTGAAAATTTAAAATCAGGTGAATTGGGATCCAGCGTTTTATTCCACATGGTATTGATCCGGCCATCATGTCCACCTCCCAAACCGCCACCTGTTGAGCCATACACAACCAGGTAGCGATCGCCAATTTTAATCGCATCCGGAGCAGCTCCTCCACCGGGCCTGACGGCACCACTTTTCCATGTCCAACCATCTTCGGAAATTAATCCACCGCCCCCGGTGCCAAAAGTATAATACTTCCCATTACATTCCATAATGGTAGATGGATCATGGATAAACGGTTTTCCGACTTGTGCAATTGCAGTAAGATTTAAAATCAATAACAGCAGGGCTGTTGCACCCAATATTTTAATTTTTAATTTCATAATCATTTCTATTGAGATCTTAAAATAAGATGACTTGCTAATTTTATTCGCAACTAATGGTGATATCTTTTATCGGTTCACCTTTCTCATCAAGAAAGCGAAGACAGAAATCGCTCATCCCCGGACCGTTGATTACAGCTCCCCGGATGATGTTTTTTCCTTTGTTCAGTGTCAGACGAGGCGATACACAATCGTCCATTACCATGCGCCGGTCTCCCGAAAGGATAACCGCTTCCTTCCCATTAAGCCACCACATGGATGCAGAATTTGAACCTACTGCCATTCTTACATTCTTCATTTCCTGCGGGCAGTTCACAACCGTTACAGCCCAAAAAATTACGCCATAATATTGTTTTCTTAATCCGTAGGCGAAACGAAACAGTTTGACATTAAATCCCGAGCTCTCCAATGCATGCCAAGCTAACTCTTTGTCGGCTACTTTTACCTTTTCACCATCTTTGGGAAGAGTTGTAAACTGGTTCGCAAAATAGAGCGTATCAAATGCTTTCCTGATGTAGCTATCCGTAAAGACTGTATTTCCACGGTTTGGTTTGCTTATTGGTTCCAGAAGCAACCAACGCTGAATAAATCCTTTATCATCCGGGGTCTTTTTTATTTTTGTGGCCGGTGTAAAATAGGGTGCGATGCTTCGTGCCGTATCGCCTTGAACGGTACTATCCGTTTTTCCCTGTGGTGTTACAGGTTGTGCTTGTAATCCTAGTCCTGCCAGAATCACAAAGCTAACCGCTAGTAATAATGATCTTTGTTTAATTTTCATAGTAAATTTTTATTGTGTTTGCAATTGTTATTCCTGATCAGCACATTTTGTATCAACACAATTACACACAATCGCATTGCTGCTTCCTTGCAGAACAAAATCTGACAGCCTTGAGGTTTTAAAAGTAGGTTGTACCTGCGAGAAGGTATTTAAAATTTAGATATTCTATTTCTAATTTTGAATAAAAAGCAGAGACAGGGCATGTAAAGACAGGGCATGTAGAGACAGGGCATGCCCTGTCTCTACAACGAACCAAAGACAACGCGGAGCGGACAACAAAAATCAACTGGTTGTCATGGTTGTCGAGGTTGTCATGGTTAAAAAGCAGTATCATTGCGACAATATGGAAGAATAAGATTACCCACATGACCAATAACCGCGTAGCGAGGACAGTATCATTGGATTTCGCTGTATCTTTGAATTGATTGTTTTTAATCAGTACGATTCAAAATAAGATAATCAGAGAAATCTTTTAATCACACAAATCACCGTTCAGACAGTTGTTCAGTTCCGTCCGAAGGGAGATTCATTCATTGGCAAGCATTTGATCGCGGACGGATTTGGTCGGTGCGATTTTATCCCGGGGCGCCGTTACACTTTGCCCCGGGCTGAAATCATTTGGCCCTTCAGGCCGAATGCTATTATGGGATATATCTCGGTGCCACCTCTGTGTTTAAATCATTTTCCCAGCAAAAATCCCCCCTTCTATGTTGTAATCCAAATTTTTGTTTCATTATTTTTCTGTTTTTTA
>DAOQAB010000190.1:0-4469 GCA_035353695.1 Prolixibacteraceae bacterium | reverse complement strand
TTCTTGCCAACTTTGGGCGCAAGACGATTTTGTGTTTTCTCCCATCAACACAAGCAACGGGCTTTCCGATAACCGGGTTCGGGCCATAGCTCAGCTAAGCGATGGACGAATGGTTTTTGCTACTGAGGGGCTTGTTAACATTTACGATGGCACTGAATTTAGCTACTTACATGCCGACGACAACAAAGCGTATCCTGTGCCCAATTACAACGGGTTCCATCGCTTTTATATGGATGATGAAAATCGGTTGTGGTTAAAAAACCAAACCAAACTGGCCTGCTTCGATTTATATACAGAAATGTTTGTTGCCAATGTCGATAGCCTTTTCCGAAGTAGCGGTATTATCAATTCCGTGATCGATTTCTTTGTCGATTCCCAACAAAACTCATGGTACCTGACCAATTCAAACGATTTATTCTTCAAAAGAAAAGGTGAAAAAAAAGCAACGGTTTTCATATCACAACTACCTAACCTACAAGATAAATCGGAACAATTGTTTCATGCCGAGGTTCGGGATTCGTTCGTGTTCCTGTTTTTTAAATCGGGACAAATGGATTGTTACAATATCGAAAACCAACAGCTTTTATACACCGAAAACCCTTTTAGAGAAAGTTCAAGACGATATACCCGAACCCTAATAGTCTTTCCACATAAAGAATACTTGTATCAACTCCGAAACGGGGTGTTTGGAGGTGGGATATTAATCAGATATGATTATTTGAAACGAAAATGGGAAAAGGTACTTGAAGACATTTGGCAGAACGACTTATTTGTTGATAAGGACGGTTGTAGTTGGACATGTTCTAAAACAGGGTTTCGGAGCATCGATGCGACTCTGAATGAAACGAATTGCACTTCGAAATTGAAACTTTCGGATGGAAAGAGCCTTGAAGCCGAAATCAGCAACCAATTTATTGACCGTGATGGCGGTTTATGGTTGGGTACCGAAAGCAACGGGCTGTTGTATTATCACCCCGACCGTTTCAAATTTAAGAACTACGATGCTTCGATTTTCAATATTTCAGACAACAAAAGACTGGCTATTCACTGCCTGATCGATTTTCATCGTGATCTGTTGGTGGGCACTGAAAACGGACTTTATCATTTTTCAAACGACAAAAAATCCTTTCAGCTTTTTCCTGTAATCCCTTCTGATGCCTTTTGCAATCAATTGGTTCGGGATAGTAAAAACCGAACTTGGCTTTGCACCAGGCAACATGGATTGTTTTGTATCGGCAACGAAAAAATCAGACAATTCGATTTGCCTGTTGTATGCCAATATCTTTATGAAGCCCAAGATGGACCGTTTTACTTAACCACAACTGAAGGATTTGGTTTGTTCGATCCCGAAACGGGCAAATATGAAAGGGTAGAAGCCTCAGCTGATCTTGGACATATTTTCCAACTGATACAAATTTCAAAAGATCAGTTACTAGGCGTTTTATACGCAGAAAAAGGGCTTTTTATTTACAATACAAAAACGAAAACCATTGAATATCCGAACGACCGTATTTATCCATTCCTTGTTCACAGCAACAAAAAATATCACGACATTTTTATCGACCATCGAAACTTGATTTGGTTTGGCACTCAAGACGGATTGTTTGTTTACAATCCTTCCGATGGGTTTTCACGGTGCTTTTTTAAAGAAGATGGGCTGATGAACAACAATATACGTTCGATTACTGAAGACTACCAAGGGAGAATTTGGGTTTCAGCTTCGTATGGAATTTCTTGTATAGGCGTAACAAAAGAAGGGAAAGACTACTCTTTTTCCTTTTCAAATTTTAATCATCTCGATGGGGTGATCGGGAATGAATTTATGCCCCGTTCGGTGAGGAAGACCAAAGACAACCAACTGCTTTGGGGTGGATTAAGTGGTTTTAATGCCATTGATTTAAATAGTTATAACGCCAAAAAAAGTATTTTACCCATTCCCGTGTTTACACGCTTATCCATTTCGGGAAAAGAGATTGGAGTGGGCAATACATACGACGGAAATGTGGTGTTAAATAAAACCATCAACAATACCAAAGCATTAAAATTGAAATACTTTCAAAATTTTATTAGCTTCGACCTAAGTGCATTAAATTATGTAAACCCAACCCAAACGTATTACAAGTACCAACTCGAAGGGGTTGATCATTCGTGGATTGAGATACGGCCATCAAATGGGGTTGGGCATATCAACTACACCAATCTATCGCCTGGAACCTACAAACTTACGGTGAAAGCCACCAATAACAGCATGAACTGGCCCGACCAATATGCCGAGTTGAGCATTATAATTTTGCCTCCATTTTGGAAAACATCGCTTGCATACTTCCTTTATTTTGTGCTGATTGCAAGTGTATTGACCTTTACTGTGGTTGAGTACACCAAAAGGAGCAAGGCTAAATTGCAGAAAAAACAAAAGGATGAGCTCGACCAACTAAAAATGGCTTTTTATACCAATATCAGCCACGAATTGAAAACGCCCCTTACGTTGGTAATTACCCCTCTCGACTCGATACTGAAGAAAGAGATTGGAGAACCGTTAAGATCTAAACTGACAGGTGTTTATAAAAATGCGGTAGATTTACTTCATCTTGTCAACCAGTTACTTGATTTCAGGAAACTTGAGATGAAAGGTGAAACATTGCATTTGGAATATTGTCAGATTGATGAATTTCTTCAATCCATTGTCGATACTTTTACGGAATATGCCCTGGAAAAGGGAATTGAACTTTCAGTACAAATTGAAACACCTGGGATTTTCGCCATGGTTGACTCCGATAAACTAAAGAAAATTGCGAACAACTTGCTGGTTAACGCATTGAAATATACCAATAAAGGCGGGAAAATATCTTTGACTGTAGAGAAAAAGCCGACACCCAATGAGACCGGGGCAAACATCGTCATCTCGGTATCCGACACGGGGTGCGGGATTCAAGAGTCCGATCTGCCACATCTATTCGACCGTTTCTATCAGGGAAAGCTCAACGATCAAACCACCGGGGGTAGTGGCATTGGGCTGCACCTGGTGAAGCAATATGTGCAAATGCACAACGGAACGGTTTCGGTGAAAAGTCAACTAAACCACGGAAGCACATTCACCATCGAAATTCCTGATCAGCTACAAACAATCAACACAAAACCCCGAAATATAAATCAAATCTTATCAAAACCGAGTATCCAAATATTGGTTGTTGAAGACAATTTGGAGTTCTGCAAATTTCTGTCTCAGGAACTTTCTGAATATTATGATGTAACCACTGCCTCGAATGGCGTGGAAGGGTTGGAAAAAGTGCGGGCATTACAACCCAATTTGGTCATTACCGATGTAATGATGCCACTGATGACGGGAACTGAGCTTTGTAACCTTATAAAAACCGATGTTCAGATTTCACATATCCCGGTTGTGATGCTTACGGCAAAATCATCGGAAGAAGATCAGTTTGAAGGTTTCAAAGTACATGCCGATGCGTATATTACCAAACCGTTTAAACTGGATCTTTTATTGTTGCGTATCAGCAATTTGATAGAACAACAAGAAAGGCGAAAAGCCTTATTCAAAGAGCAAATCGAGATAAAACCCAATTCAATTGCCACCACAATTGTAGATGAGGAGTTTTTAAACTCATTGATGGAACAAATAGAGAAAAACCTCAGCGATATGGCCTATTCGGTAGAACAATTGAGCCGCGACATGAACATGGACCGAACCACCTTGTACCGAAAACTTACGGCAATATCAGGCTTGTCGCCGGTTGAGTTTATTCGTTCGGTTCGTCTAAAAAAGGCCGCTCAGTTGTTGGAACAAGGTCGTTCAATTGCCGATGTTGCTTCATTGGTTGGATTTGGAACGGTGAGTTATTTTAGCAAATGTTTCAAAAACGAATTCAACGTTAAACCTTCGCAATACAAAGGAAGGAACATTTAGATTGAAGGTGGAATTTCGAAAATTAGAAAACCTACACCGGCTAATGAACAGCCAATGTAGGTTTGAAATATTCCTTTAATAATTTTTAATCCTGAATTCAGCTGTTATTCAAGTGCAAATACCACTTTGTAGGTTTTTACCAAGCCTTTGTAATCGCATTTTACCACAGCTATTCCAGTAGTTGACTTAGCCTGTTCAATGGCCACTTTCACTGCTTTATCGCTTGCCGCTGCTGTTACCACCGGCAGTTGGGTAGTACTCGCAGGAAGAGTGACCTTTGCCTCATACTGGTCGTACCCAACAATGCCATTTGCATTGGTAGAACGAACGGGAGTTGAAGGAACCTCAATCGTTTTACCGTTGACTGAAATAGTCACTATTGGCGCAATTGGACGTTCAATCGGTTTTTTTGCACAGCTGAATCCCAGGCCGATAAAATCGAATAAATCTTCCTGATCAGCTCCTTCGGCTACCAGGAAAATAGCGTGTTTCTTTTCTAAACCTTCAACAGATTTGGCCACGTCGATGGTGAATTTTGTAGTTTCCT
>DAOQAB010000189.1:0-4532 GCA_035353695.1 Prolixibacteraceae bacterium | reverse complement strand
GCAGTTTTACTTTGCAAATGCAGAGGAGAACACTTTCAAAATCAATCGTATCAAGAAGTTGAAGATCAACTTTCGCTATTAAATACCGACATCTTCATTGTCGATGATTTGTGTGCCTCGGTGTTAACTAACACCAACGATCTGAATGCATTAACAACCAACTACGAATCGGTTGCTGTTCTGGCATGCCAGCCCCGTGCGATAAAGCATCTTTTCATTCAGAATAAAATCGACATCCAACATTATACAGCAATTAACCTTCGCAACAACGGATTACAATCGACATTAGAGGAACTGAAATCGTTCAGCATTGAACCCGGAAAAGCTAAGAAACACACCATTGTTTCGAGTCTTGAAGTTCCCTCATGGTATCCGATTATCGATCAGGAGAGATGTACCAACTGCGGACGTTGTGCCAAGTTTTGCCTCTTCGGGGTTTACCGTTTCGAGGATAAAAAGCTCACCGTTCGGCAGCCCCTCAACTGCAAGAACAACTGCCCCGCTTGTGCCCGCACATGTCCATCGTCGGCAATTATCTTTCCAAAAATTGCTGAAGGCGGCGTTATTTCAGGCATCGAACCCGGAACACAGAAAACGGGAATAAGCTTTGCTCAGGGAAACATCGCCTCACGGTTGTCTGACCGTAACGCCTTGCGATCGTCAATATTGAAAGCTTCGGTAATTCAGCAAGCCGAAAAAGAACGGTTATCGGCCATAAACAACGAAAAAAATAGATCGAAAAAAAATCATGATTAAACAGATACTAAATACGAATGCCCGCTGCATGTACAAATTTGTGTTCAACATGGGTTTGAAAGGGATGCGCGCATTCAGCAACTACGAGAAAGGACTGAAAAACGGGCAGTTTTTTCCTGCTTTTCACTTCATTTCGGTTACCGACAATTGCAACCTGCATTGCCAGGGCTGCTGGGTTACGGGCAAAAAGGAGAAGAAAAGCCTTACCGCCGAAGAGGTCGACCGCATTATTACCGAAACGAAGCAAAAAGGTTCCTATTTCTTCGGAATTCTTGGTGGCGAACCACTGATGTACAAGCCTCTTTTCGACATTTTCGCGAAGCATTCCGACTGCTACTTTCAGCTTTTCACAAACGGCACATTGCTAACTGCCGAAGTTGCCAAAAAATTGAAAAAGTGCGCAAATGTTACGCCGCTTATCAGCTTCGAGGGCAACGAAATAGTAGCCGACGTGCGACGTGGCGGAACCCATGTTTTTGAACGCACAACCAAAGCCATTGATGCCGCAACCCACGCCGGACTCATTACCGGAGTTGCCATCAGCGTATGCCAGTCGAACTTCGAAATGGCTCTTTCGCACGAGTTTATCCAGTCGGTTATCGACAAAAAAGTGTGCTACCTGTGGTATTACATTTTCCGTCCTGTAGGCGAAAATGCCTCGCCCGAACTGGCACTAACACCCGACCAACTCAACCAGTTACGCAGGCATTTAGTTAATGCCCGTTCAAAATATCCGATAGCAATTATCGACACTTACTGGAACGAAAAAGGTGAAGGCTTTTGCCCGGCAGCCAAAGGGTTGAGCCATCACATCAACGCTTCGGGGCACATTGAACCTTGCCCGGTAATTCAGTTTGCCACCGACCATATTTCAGATAAACCGCTGGTTGAAATCTACCAAAAATCGTCGTTTCTGAACGATTTCAGAACAGAGATTCCGAAGCAAACCAAGGGTTGCATTATTATGGAAGACCCAAAGTGGCTGGTCGAATTTACCGATAAGCACAAAGCTGCCGACACGTCGGGGCGCGGCAATGAACGCGAGCGGTTGCTTGCCATGAAACCGGTTAATAGTCACGGCAGTTGCGAGGTAATCCCCGAAAAAGGGTTCATTTACAAATTTGCCAAGAAACATGCATTCTTTGGATTAGGAGCTTATGGTTGAATCAGATATCGAATTCACATTAATAGTGCCGGAACAACAGTTGCGCCGGGTTACGCTTATTGAAGCTGCACGCAAAACGGTGAAATCGGCACACGTAATTCCGCCGATAACTCTCGACGTGCTTGAACAATTGGCAGCAGAAGTGATTGCAATCACCAACGGCAATTCAAACGAATTGGCTTTTGCCATGCTCATGTGCAACAACGAACTTTGGCGACCCTATTTCGAAGCCACGCCATACAACCGCCGCCTCTTGCTGATGCCCCAATGCCTGAGGAACAGCATCTCATGCCGGGCAGTATTCGACGAGTTGGGGCTTATTTGCTCGGGATGTAACCATTGTTCAATCAATACTATTCTTGAAGAAGCTGAAACTCTTGGCTATTCAACACTTGTGGCCGAGGGGACAACAACCGCCATTTCGCTGGTTGAAGAAGGCTCTGTTGATGCAATTTTGGGCGTTAGTTGCATGGAAACACTGCAAAAATCGTTTAAACATGTCGTTACATCGGCCATTCCATCGTTGGCTGTTCCGCTGTTAAATAATGGTTGTGCCGATACAAAAGTCGACCAACAGTGGCTGCTCAGCGAAATCAAATCGCAGAATGAGAATCCAGACTTCGAACCGCTATCGGTTTCTTTGCTGAAAAATCAGGTTGAAAATCTATTCTCTGCGGAATTTCTTTCTGCTGAATTTGGAAAAGAAACCGGCAATACGTTCACACAAAAACTGGCCGTAAATTCTATTTTACAAGGAGGAAAAAGGATGCGCCCTTTACTTACATTGATGGTTTACAGCGCATATTCAAAAAACTTCGACCAACAAATTGCCAACCAGCTAATGCTTATGGTTGAATGTTTCCACAAAGCATCGCTCATTCACGACGATATTGAAGATCAAGATAATTACCGTTACAACAAGAAAACCACGCACAACGAAAACGGCATACCGCTGGCTATCAATCTGGGCGATTACCTCATTGGACAGGGCTATCTGAAATTGAGTCGGCTTCAAATTGAGCCAGACATAAAACTCCAGCTTTTCGATCTCTTTTCGACTATGCATGTCGAATCGACTATTGGTCAGGGCGAAGAGCTGGCAATGCTCGAAAATAAAACCATCGCCAACATCAACAGTACATTAACCATTTTTAGGCAGAAAACAGGATCGGCAATTTTGGTTTCGCTTTTGGCAGGAGCCATTGCAGCCAAGGCCCCGGAAACAGAACAACAACTTCTGAAAGAGTTTTCAAACCTCTTTGGAATTGCCTATCAAATTAGAGACGACCTGACCGAATTCAGAGGCACAGCAACCGATCAGCAAGAGGCATCGTACCCATATCTGAAAAGTATTTTGTTTGAGAAATGCAAGGTAACTACAACAAGCCAACAGCAACTAAAAAAGCTGATTACTAAACTTGAAATTGATAAAACGGCACAAACCGAACTTGATGCAACATTAAGCAACCTGAAAATTTGCCTCAATAAATTAGAATCGCAAAAACTGCGCTTAGCCCTGCTGAATAGTGTAAACCGAATTTTTGAACTGTAATGGAGCCACGTTCTGAAATCGATCGGTTGATCAATACAATTTCATCTTCGGCTGATGTGTTAGAACCTGCTGCTTTCGAGGCCGTTTGCAATTTTGTGAGGCAGTCGCAAACCAAGTCGGGAGCTTTTGCCGATAGAGGCGGAACGCCCGATTTGTATTATTCGTTCTTCGGATTCATGATTTGCAAAGCTTTCAACTTAAATGATGAGCTGAACCAGCTTCAGAAATTCGTGTTTTGTTCTAAAACAAAGAATAACAAAAACCTGATTGATTGGTCGATAGAAGTATTATTGCGTTATTCGTTCAAGCCAACGTTCGCCTTTAAACTAAAGGTTTCAATAAAATTATTGTCTCGGTGGTTGAAAGAGCGCAGTAACTCCGACAAAGTTTACCTGACGTTCATTTCGCTGTTGATGTTGAATCATTTCTGGGGATGGAATCGCTGTATATCATTGCAGATAGACAAGTTAACTTCGGCGTTCTTATTGAACGACCACTCGCCCACTTCGCATTTGGCAGCAGCTCTGTGCATCAGAAATCATGCGCAACTTGGCACCGACAACCTTTCGGCTCTTTTGATGAAGAATGCCCATGCCGAGGGAGGATTTGTTTCGTTCTGCGACCACGAAACACCCGATATGCTCTCGACCGCCGTGGCTATTTACGCGCTAAATCAAACGGACATCAACATAAAGGCAATTACCGCCGATGGACTTGAATTTGTTTCGTCGCACTTCGACAACGGGGCATTCCTTTCGGGTGATGGCGACACAACCCGCGATGTAGAATACACCTTTTACGGATTACTGGCGCTAAGTTCGTATGCCCAACAACTTAACTCGGACAAATAATGAACAGAATAAATACCATAGCCAACGAGCTGCTAGCCAATAGGAACGAACAGGGTTTTTGGGACGGAGAATTGTCGTCGAGTGCGCTGGGCGTTGCGGTTTCGGTCATTGCCTTTCACTTCTACAATTCGGAACAGCTCCGTTCAGAAATTGGCAACGGCATTCATTGGTTAATGGCAAACAGTAACCCCGATGGTGGCTTTGGCGA
>DAOQAB010000188.1:0-4672 GCA_035353695.1 Prolixibacteraceae bacterium | reverse complement strand
TTCATAATGGCTGGTACTTTTTTGAGAATTGTATATCTGAACATACTCCGGACAGCTCTCTTTCAACACATCATGCCGACCGGCAGCAATGACCTCACCTTCCATCAGCAACACAATCTGCTCAAAGTTTTTCACGGCCGAAATCTTCTGCGTCACCGAAATCAATGTCAAATCGGGATAATTCCGGCGTACATTCCCCAGGATTTTCTTTTCGGTTTGACGATCAACACGGGCTGTAAAATCGTCGAGCAACAAAATACGCGGATTCAACGCCAAAGCCCTTGCCAGCATAATCCGTTGTTTCTGTCCTCCCGAAAGGGTGGTTCCCCTCTCCGAAACAATGGTGTCGAGATGCTGTGGCAACGTGTCGATAAACTCCTTCAATTCTGCGGTCTCGATGGCCTTCTCCAACGATTGGTCGGTTACGGTCTCACTAAATGCAATGTTTTCACGAAGGCTCATGTTGAACAGCACGCTGTCCTGAAACACAAAACCCACCTGTTGGTAAAACGATTCTTTTTGGTATTCGTCAAGAAGGTTACCATCGAAGAGCACTTCGCCCGACGAGGGTTTGATCAAACCGGTCAGCAGATAGAGCAACTGGCTTTTGCCCGCAGCCGTTGGCCCGATAATGGCCGTCTGAGAACCCGGTTTTATTTCCATGGAAACATCCTTCAACACTTTCTTTTCGCCGTAAGCAACCGTTACATTTTTCAGTTCAATCTTCCCGGAAAGAGGCCGGTCAATTGAGCCTGCATCAACATAATCGGGAGCTGCCAGCACTTTCTCGATCCGTTCATACGAAGCCGACGACTGCGCAATCATGTTACTCATGAAACCGATAATCATGATGGGGAAAATAAGGATCGCCACGTAACTGTTGAATGCAGCAAAATCGCCCAGCGAAAGTTTGCCGTTTATCACATAATGCCCACCCATGGCCAGAATGGTAAGCGTGGCAATATTGCCGATGAACATGATGAGCGGCATCAGCGTGGAAAAAATGGTAAGGATGGAAATCCCCACACTTTTGGCCTCTTTACTGGCTTCAATAAATTTACCGTACTCCTGTTGCTGTGAATTGATTACCCGGATAATGGCCGATCCGAGAATGCTCTCATTGATCACCTTGTTCAGCCAGTCGATTACCTCGCGCGAACGACGGAACAACACCCTGACCCGTTTGAAAAGCACAAAAAAACAGAGCGCAATGACGGGAATCATCGTCATCACCACCAGCGCAACTTCCCAGTTGATTGAAATAAGCAGCACACAGGTCCCGATAATGATGAAGACCGATGACACAATGGTTGAAACCGCCTGCGAAACAAACATCTTCACCGAATCCATATCGGAAGTAAGGTTGGTTAACAGTTTCGCCGGGTTGGATTGCTGGATAAAAGCAAAGCTCTGCCCCGAGATTTTATCCGAAAGTTTCTTCCGCAGATCAAAAGCAACCTTTTCAGAGGTATAAGTCTGAAGAACCGCCTGAAGGTAGGAGAAAAAGAAAATGATCACTACTGCCAAAAAAAACAGGATGATGGTCTCTTTAGCCGAATAGTTCCCGGAATTGAACGAATCGATGCCGTGCGATATGATTTTCGGGATCACCAGGTTGGTTGCATTGGCAATAAGGGTAAACAGGATCAAAACAGCGACATAAAACCGGTATGGTTTTAGCAGAGCGAAAAGATTCACTTGATCTTTCTTTCCCCGACCGTTGTGGTATTGAAGGTTTCCTTTGGCCATGAAATCGGATATTGAACATGCAAAGAAACCGAAATCTCAGAAATATGTTTATAAAAAAAAACGATTGTCCGGTAAAAATAAATCTCATCCCTACGGGACGATTGTTTATTTGTATTTTACTTTCTACCCATATTTTGTCCTGACGGGACAGTTCCTTTAGGAACAAAATATGGGTAGAAAAAGAGAGTAACCCCTCACTCCAAAGTTCCGTTAGGAACGTAATAAATTCAATTAGTTCAACTCTCATTATGCCAGTTAACCGGACACCAATGATAAAAAACAGAAATCTCAACTCGATAGAATCAATCGCCTTAATTGTGAGACACAAAATAATATTTGCAGAATCAATCGACGGAATTACAATTCACAAATTTCTACTTGTAGAATCAATTGTCGGAATTGGATTTCACAAATTTCTACTTGTGGAATCAATTGCCTGAATTATTGATTGCAAAATAATATTTGAGTAATCAATTGTTTCAACTATAATCTACAATATTTCATTTGTAATATCAATCGAACAATAGATAATGCAAACTATATTTGTTTGAATTCTACCAAGAAAGAGTTAAATTTAATGCAAAAAAGAGTCGTTATGGAAAGAATCGCTGTTTATACAATGGTCAATCGCGAGATAAACCGCAGGCATTTTACCCCGGCTGATATTGCCCGGGGTTTGAAACTGAACCCGTCAACCATTTCGGGAATGATGAAGCGCACCAATATGGATGTGCAGCGGCTGGCCCAATTTTCAGCCATGTGCGAGTATAATTTCTTTCGCGAAATTGCCGAGATGCTGCCTTACGCAGACCCAGCCCCCCAGAAAACAGAATCGGCAGCACAAATAGTAGCCGGGCTGAACGAACGCATCAAAGAGCTGGAACTTGAGGTGAAGATTTTGCGCCAAACGCTGAGGGAGATTGTGGCAAAGTAAGGGCATTTATCAATCAGGTAAAGATTTCAGTAAGCAGCAAAAAGTTTCTCTGATTATCTGAAAAATAATTTTCAATTTTGTATACTCAAAGTTAATACAAAATGGAGGCAAAAGTAAAAAAATGGGGAAACAGCTTAGGGCTGCGGATCCCAAAATCATTTTCGGTACAAGCTGGAATAACCGAGGGATCGAATGTCGACATCCAGCTCGAAGGCAATAAAATAACCATCGTACCTTTAAATAAAAGTGAATATACATTGGATGAACTTCTTTCTCAGGTAACAGAAGAGAATATCCATTACGAAATCAAAACAGATGGGCCAGTAGGGAATGAGATATGGTAAATACTGAATTCATTGAAAAAATTGATAACGAAACAATGGAGAAGATATTGGAGTTGATCGGGAAAATTATAGAAATCGAATAAAAGCCGCCCCTTATCCAGAGACGGCTTTTCTCATATTCTTTTAGAAAACCACAATAGTTATTTATCGAAAAACTATTGTGTTCTATTGTGCCTATGTGGTTTCATTTATTTCCGGTACACCTTTTTGTACCCGTAAATGGCTTCGTCGCCCAGCTCTTCTTCAATGCGGAGAAGCTGGTTGTATTTGGCCATACGGTCGGAGCGGCTCAATGAACCGGTTTTAATCTGCCCACTGTTGGTAGCCACCGCAATATCGGCAATGGTTGCATCTTCGGTTTCACCCGAACGATGTGAGGTAACCGAGGTATAACCTGCACGGTGGGCCATTTCAATGGCATCGAGGGTTTCGGTTAAGGTACCAATCTGGTTTACCTTAATCAATATTGAATTGGCTGCGCCCAGTTCAATGCCCTTTTTCAGGTATTCAACGTTGGTTACAAACAGGTCGTCGCCCACCAGCTGGCATTTGTCACCCAGTTTCCTGGTAAGTGCAACCCAACCGTCCCAGTCGCCTTCAGCCATTCCATCCTCAATGGAATCAATCGGATATTTTGCAACCAACTCAGCCAGGTAATCGGCTTGTTGGGCCGATGTACGCCTGGCACCGGTGGCACCTTCAAATTTTGAATAATCGTAGACCCCGCTTTCGTAGAATTCAGAAGAGGCGCAGTCCAAACCAATGGTAACATCAACACCCGGCTTGTAGCCCGCTTTTTCAATGGCCTTGATAATACTTTCCAATGCATCCTCGGTGCCATTCAGTGTGGGAGCAAAACCACCTTCATCGCCCACAGCCGTACTCAACCCCCGATCGTGGAAAATCTTTTTCAGGTTATGGAAGACTTCGGCCCCGTAACGCAATGCTTCACGGAACGACGGAGCTCCCACCGGACGGATCATAAATTCCTGAAAGGCAATGGGCGCATCGGAATGGGAACCCCCATTAATGATGTTCATCATCGGCACCGGAAGCGTTTTGGCATTTACCCCGCCGATATAACGATAAAGCGGCAACTCGAGATAGTTCGCGGCTGCTTTAGCCACCGCCAGCGAAACCCCTAAAATGGCATTGGCCCCTAGTTTACCTTTTGTGGGAGTGCCATCCAATTCAATCATTTTTTTATCGATGGCAACCTGATCGAATACACTCCAGCCCTCCAGTTCGGGAGCAATCACTTTATTGACATTTTCAACGGCTTTCAACACTCCTTTGCCAAGATAACGGCTCTTGTCGCCATCGCGCAATTCAATCGCTTCATTTTCGCCCGTAGACGCCCCTGAAGGCACTGCAGCAATCCCTTTGATACCGCTTTCGAGCGTTACTTCCACTTCAACAGTGGGATTTCCCCGGGAATCCAAAATTTCCCTTCCTACAATTTGTTCAATATACATGGTGCAATTAATTTTAATGATACGCTTATTTTGATTATTGCTTGATTCTCTTTCCGACAAGAGTTGAGTCAAGGAAAAGAATACTTCAAAAAGAACGAAATTCGTTGAAAAATGTTCTACCGGCACGAACAAAAATCTTCAAAAATATTCAACTCTTATGAAACGGAGTA
>DAOQAB010000187.1:0-4766 GCA_035353695.1 Prolixibacteraceae bacterium | reverse complement strand
GCGTTGCCAATAGATTTACAGTCTACCCCATTTGGCCACTCTGGAATCTCCCCTTAAAACAATGGGTTACTAAAAGAAACCCTTGTTATAACATTAATTTTAGAACTTGAGCCGAATCTCAGATTCGAACTGAGGACCCCGAGATTACAAATCACGTGCTCTGGCCAACTGAGCTAATTCGGCAAGTGGGTAAGCTTACTGTGTCGCACCGCTACAACCACCTATCCTTGCTGCCTTCCGACCCTGGGGAGTTTCAGCAGGAGCTGGTCGCACAGGACTTACCCGGCGACAAAAGTAGAAAAATTTGAATAACCACAAAAGAAAAAATAGGCAGTTTGATTTTTTTGTCTGAAACCTGAATTTATCAGTAAAACTAGACAACAAACATCCTCTTTATCAACGAAAAATAAAAATCCAGAAGTTTTAACCTTCGAATTATATTTCAAAATTTCAAGGGATAATGGTATAAAAAAGTATATTTGTCGTCGTTGTAATACCTGCAAAATCGAAAAAATGGAATCGAATCGAAGTTTAATGATGAATAAAGCAATGATCTGGGGACTTTATGTGTCGCTGGCACTGATTGCAGTAACTTTACTATTCTATGCAACCGGAAACATCCTCTCAAGTGTTGCCGTCTATATCAATTATCTTATTTACATCGCCGGAATCGTCCTCGTAACTCAATCTTATAAAAAATCAGTCGATGAAAGCACCCCTTTTCCTTATGGGAAAGCGCTGGGACTGGGAGTTGCCACCATGTTTTATGCTTCGATTGTAATGGCTGTTTTCACTTTCATTCTTTATAAATTTATTGATCCAAGCCTGATTGATCAGTTCATTGAATATACGGAGGATACTTTCCTGAAATCCGGGATGAGTGAAGACATGGTTGAGCAATATATAAAACTATCGAAACCAATGATGACTCCCGCAGTCATGTCGATGTCTCAACTATTTAGTGTCGCATTTTATGGATTCCTGATATCTCTCATTACATCCATATTCCTCAGAAAAAAGGCAGAAACAGGGTTCGACTCTGCAATGAGAGAAATTGATAACGAAGAAGAATAAAAAAGTACTTTCCAATGGATATATCGGTAGTTATACCACTTTATAATGAAGAAGAGTCGTTGCCA
Organism: Prolixibacteraceae bacterium; assembly: GCA_035353695.1. Classification (GTDB taxonomy): domain Bacteria; phylum Bacteroidota; class Bacteroidia; order Bacteroidales; family Prolixibacteraceae; genus CAYMTR01. The sequence continues at coordinate 3,627 of DAOQAB010000187.1, read as the reverse complement.
GAGTTGACCGCATGGATCAAACGAGTGATGGATGGAAATCACTTTAGCTATGAAATACTGCTCATTGACGACGGAAGCCGTGATAACTCATGGAATATTGTAAAAGATCTCTCACAAGAGAATTCAAACATTAAGGGAATTAGTTTTCAGCGGAACTACGGAAAAGCAGCGGCACTTCATGTTGGCTTTCAACAGGCTCTAGGCGATGTGGTAATCACCATGGATGCGGATCTTCAGGATAGCCCGGATGAAATTCCCGAACTATACCGGATGATCACCGTTGATGGTTACGATTTGGTTTCGGGATGGAAAAAAGTCCGCCACGACCCGGTCCTTTCGAAAAACATTCCCAGCAAGTTTTACAACTGGACGGTAAGGAAAATGTCAGGAATTAAACTCCACGACATGAACTGCGGTTTAAAAGCTTATAAAAAGAGGGTTATCAAAAGCATCGAAGTGTATGGCGACATGCACCGCTTTATCCCGGTGTTGGCGAAATGGGCAGGATTTAAAAAGATTGGTGAAAAAGTGGTACACCATCAGGAACGAAAATATGGAGTGTCCAAATTTGGTATGGAACGTTTTGTACGCGGGCCGCTCGATCTGATCTCGGTAATGTTTATCTCGAAATTTGGGAAACGCCCGATGCATTTCTTCGGGGTACTGGGCACGTTGATGTTTGTCATTGGTTTCTTTGCGGCACTTTGGGTTGGAATCGCCAAATTATATGCTGTCAGCCACGGAATCCGCATCAGACTGGTAACTGAGAATCCCTACTTCTACATTGCCCTTACATCGATGATTTTAGGGACACAATTGTTCCTTGCCGGTTTTCTGGCCGATCTGATTTCACGAAACTCAGCCGACAGAAACCAATATCAAATTGCTGAAAAAATCAATTAAGAAAAGTTTTCACTCGAGAATACCAGGGGCTGCACATGTTGCAGCCTCTTTTTTGCATCACCCTTCCCTTTTTCCGGCCACCACTTGATACATATCTTCAACCCGCAAATAAAGATTGGCCAAACGCTGCAACTCTTCGGGCGTAATGGTACGGACAACTTCCACAAAACGATCGTAATGAGAATAATCGAGCCCCGATTCCAGCAACGTTCTCAGACTGTTCGACATGGCAAAAATCCCGTCAAAATTGCGGATCATATCGCCCAACAAATAACTTCGGACCAAATGAAGCTCATCCTCCCCAACAAACTCGTTTTGAAGCCTTTGCAGTTCAAAATTAATTTCATCGATTGCCTTTGAACAAACATCGCTTCCCACTTCGGTCATGATGGAAAAATAGGCCGCGTGGGGAAAGGTCAAAAGGGAAGCACCAATGCCATACGTATATCCCTTCTCTTCACGAATATTGGACATCAGCCTCGAACCAAAATAACCACCCAACAAGGTTACCAGCACAGTCAACCCGTGAAAATCGGGATGATCGCGGTTAATTACTGTTTTGCCCATGCGAATGGCCGACTGAACCGCATCTGCTTTTTCCACAAAATGAATGCGATCGCTTGCCGGCTGAATCAGATACGCAGGTTCATTTCGTTCAACAACTGGTTGTTTTTCACCAAAATATTGTTCCAGCAGCTCTTTCAGAGAGTCGTCATAATTCCCGGCAATTACAATGGTACAATTGTTCAAACAGTAATTTTCGGCATGAAATTTCACCAGCTTCACACAGGACAACTGTTCATAATCCTCTATCTTATTGGTATTGGCATACGGATGTTGGGATCCAAACAACACCTGTGAAAACTTCTTGTGCGACAAAACCTTCACCTTGCTGTTTTCGATGACAAACTGTTGTTTCCGGTTAGCAATCTGAGCGGTTACCTCTTTCTCCGGAAAAACCGGATTTTTAATCACGTCAGCCGTCACCTTCAAAACTTCATCCAGGTATTTATTGAGCGTCAGGATATTCACCGAGCCAAACTGCTGATCGGCATTCAACTGAAGATAAGCCCCCCGAAAATCGAAGGTTTCAGCAATTTGCTGTGCCGTGTAATTTTTCGATCCCTGGTTCATAAAAGCATTGGCCAACCCGGCAATCAGGTTCTCCGACTGATACCATGATCCGGCATCGAAAACAAAATCGATCTTGACCAGGTCCTGACTTCCTGCCTTCAATCCCCAAACAGTGGCACCATTGGATAAAATCCATTTTTCGGGAAGAAGGTAACTGATCTTTGATATTTCGTTGATTTCAGGCGTTATTTTCCTATTGATCATGGCTATTTCTTTTGATAATAAAGGGTTGAACAATTTTCGCGTCGGAAGATTTGATTGGCAACGTCGTACAACCGCTGAGGGGTTACCTGCCGGTACCTGTCGCCCTGCGAATTGATCAGCGAGGCATCACCCAGCAATTCATAGCTGGCCAGTGCCATTGCTTTATTCAGAAAATTGATTTCCGAAAAAATGAGGTTTGCCTCTACCTTATTGATCACCTTCTGTAATTCGATCTCCACCACCTTTTCCTGTTTGAACCGCTCGAGCTCGTTCCAGATGGCACTTTCAGCCTGTTCATACGAAACTCCGGGAATTAGTTTCCCCGAAACAAGGAACAATCCCGGATCATCATCACCCGATATGAAGGCATCCAACTCACCAAACAAACCTTGCTCCACCACCAAATGACGATACAACCGGGATGAGTTTCCATTGGACAGAATATCGGAAATCAAATCGGTAGTGTAATAATTGGGCGTCAGTTTCCGATCCATGTGAAAAGCCATGTAAAGGGCATCAAATGAGACATCCCTCTGCACTTTTAACTCACGATAGCTGGTTTGCTCTGGTTCAACAGGCAGGTTCCTCAGTGGAACATTCCGGGCAGGAATTTCTCCAAACCATTTTTCAGCTAACTTCAAAACATGATCGGGATCGACATTTCCGGCAACTGTCAGCACCGCATTATTGGGTGCATAATGGCTGTAAAAAAAATCCTTGACATCAGCCAGTGTGGCGTTCCGTATGTGAGAAATATCCTTTCCAATGGTTGGCCAGCGATAGGGATGTACCGTATAGGCTAACTCATGCAAAAGGGCTTGAGAATCACCATAAGGCTGATTCAGATAGCGTTGACGAAACTCCTCGATAACCACACTTCGTTGAATTTCGAGACTTTTCTTACTAAAAGCGAGTTCAAGCATCCGGTCCGATTCGAGCCAAAAAGCCATTTCAATGTTTTCAGCCGGAAGAGTTTCATAGTAGTTGGTGATATCGCACGAGGTGAAAGCATTACTTTCGCCCCCTACCTTTTGCAACGGCAGGTCATAATCGGGGATATTCTTCGACCCGCCAAACATGAGATGTTCGAACAGGTGGGCAAAGCCAGTCTTTTCAGGGTTTTCATCCTTCGAACCCACATTGTAAATCACATTGACGGCAGCAAGAGGAGTCGATCGATCCGGATGGACAATCACTCGCAACCCATTTTTTAATGTATATTTTTGAAATTCTATCATCGTATAATATCACCCCTAAACTCCCTCCATACCTACCAGCAGGCAGGAAAGGGGATTTTTAGGTTGTTCATATTGTTATTTCAGCTCTTTTATCCAATAAAAAAATCATAAATTATTCAAGTCCGGCAGTTCATGCCCCCCTTTTAGG
>DAOQAB010000186.1:0-4840 GCA_035353695.1 Prolixibacteraceae bacterium | reverse complement strand
ATAACAAAGCAATCTCCTGTTCCCATGCATAGGTTTGTTATTTTATTAAATCTTTTTGATAAGTTTCCTTGAATTCGTTTAGTTTTGTTTGGGCTTTTTAATTTTAACGAATGAGATCAATCCTGAAACAGATCATTTTCACAGCAAAGTATTTCACCTTTTGGCTTTCCTATTTCTGGCTGGCAAAAGTTGCCTTCCTCTTATTCAATTATAGCCAAAGCAGCAAGCTCCCGGTGTCCGATCTTTTTAACATCTTCAAACATGGACTGATTATGGATGTTTCTACATCGTGCTACATCCTCCTGCTCCCCTCATTAATTGCGGCATTTGCACCTTTTATCAAACCAAAACCAACCAACCGCATCATCCAAATTTATACTATTGTTATTGCATGCATTGCCTCGTTTTTGTTAGCCCTCGACCTGAAGCTTTATCCACATTGGGGAACACGGGTGAACGTTTCGGCATTTAATTACATTGGCGATTGGGTAGCCCTTACTGCTTCCATATCGTTTATCGATACATTTTCGGCATTGCTGATCATTGGTGCATTAATGGCCGCATTTCTTTATCTATATAAGAAGATATTTCCGTTTGGCTTTATTATCTCCGATAAAATAGGCTGGTATTTCATGCCCCTGCAACTAGTTTTTGTTGCATTTCTGATCATTCCGATCCGTGGCGGTGTCGAAACATCGACATTAAATCTCAGCTCGGTGGCATTCAGCCCGAACCAGTATGCCAATCAAGCCGCATGCAATTATCTGTGGAATTTTGCAAAATCGGTTGAAAAGGAAAAGAAACTATCAAATCCTTGTACCTACTTCTCAAACGAAGAAAGCGTTGCCCATTTTGACGAATTCATGAGCAGCGACACCACAACCTGCACACCCAGCTTATTACGCTCAAATACAGGTACACATCCAAATGTTATTCTGGTCATCCTTGAGAGCTTTTCCAATAAAGTAATTGCTAGTCTTGGAGGGTTACACGACATTGCACCCAATATTGATTCGCTTTGCAACACAAGCACTGTATTTACATCGTTCTACTGTACCGGCAACCGTTCCGACAGAGGTATGTCGGCAATTATGGGCGGATATCCATCGCTGTTAAGTACTTCTATAATGGTTTACCCCGACAAATCGAGCAGTTTGACCTTGCTCCCAGAATATTTCAACAGGAAGAATTACACAACTTCGTTTTATTACGGCGGCGACATCAATTTCTATAACCTGAAAGCATTTATCCTGCAAAGCAAATGCAATAAGATAATCACCAAAGACGACTTTCCTTCCAAGTTGAGTAAACTGTCGAAATGGGGCGTCCCCGACGGATATGTTTTTGAAAAAGCCCTCGACGATCTGAAAACAGAGAAAGAGCCTTTTATGAAAACCATTTATACCCTCAGCAGCCATGCGCCTTACGATGTACCTTATTCAAAGATAAAAGGCGATTCGTTCGAGATGCAATACCTGAACTCCGTTGCATATACCGATAGCTGTCTGGGACTTTTCATTAACAAATTAAAAGAATCGGCACTGTGGAACAACACACTCCTCATTATCACCTCCGACCATGGCCATCTTGAACCGGGGAGTACAAGTATTACCGATAAGGCCACTTACCGCATTCCTTTAATCTGGTCGGGAGGAGTAATTGACTCAGCACGACACATAAACACTATTGCACAGCAAATCGATTTTAGCACAACCCTGCTCCATCAGTTGGGTTGGGAAACCGACCAGTCAAGATTCTCGCGAGATTTCTTTAAGGCACATCCCTACGCATTTTTCATGTACGATGCAGGTTGGTCTTATATCGACAACGATGGCTGTTTCAGATTTGACCAGGAAAGCAAGGTATTTGATCCAAATCCGGAAGGTAAATTCGACCATTTCGTTTTTCCACAAGCCTACATGCAGGTGTTGCACAACGATTTTATTGGCCGTTAAAGTCCTTCAATAAGGGATTCTAAATTTTCTGTCATGATACGCTCACAGAAAACATATAACCAACTCAAAGCAATTACCGAATCCCGGTTTTCAGGTATTCAATAAATGCATCGACATAACCAGGCTGTGTTACGCCACTCCGTCTGGCAGCATAATGGCTTCTGAAAAGCCCGTTACGGTTAATTTGCTTTGTCGATACCATATTCAATTCAATATACGGCTTGATTGTCCACAGAGGCATAACCGCAACACCATAATCGGCCCTGACCAACTCAATTGTTGCTTCGGTCAAGGGCAACGCTGAAATCTTAACCGGCTCTACTCCTTTGGGCTTGAGTACATTTTCGTAAAAAACAACGGTATTCAACGGGCGCGAATGAATAATCAGGTGTTCATCCTGAAAATCTTTTGCAATAAGATAGCTCTTCCTGTTGAAACGATGACTGATCGAAAAAACCGCCACCATTTCATCGTCAAAAAGATGAGTATAAGCTATTCCTCCATTCTCAACCGGAGTGTTAACAATAGCGACATCGAGGTTTCCTTTAATAATTTCGTCGACAGGATTACCCGAAACGTCAATCACAATATCAATGTCAACATCGGGGAAATCGGACTTAAACCGCTTTGCCAATTGCGGAAGCCAATGATAGTTTGTTGTGCATGCCGCACTAATTCTGATGCGCCCACTGTTGTTGATGTTTTTTAACCGCGACTCAAGCTCATCAATCATGTGCAAAATGGTTTTTGCCGAATCGTAAACCAGTTGACCAGCAGGCGTAATATGAAGCCTCTTATTTGAACGGGTGAAGAACAAAACCCCGGCTTGTTTCTCGAATTCGTTGAGCTGATGACTTAATGCCGATTGTGTAAGGTTCAGCTTTTGAGCCGCACCCGATATGCTGCCATAATCAACAATTGCTGAGATCAATTTAATGAAACGAATATCCATACATGAATGCAATTCAAATTTAATTTCGAAATATATGAACAATTCTAATGGATAACATGAAATAAAATCGCTTTTTCATTAGCCAATTTCATTGTAGCATTGCTTTGAAATTTAACACATAAACACAATGGATCGAATTGAGAAGATTAAACAAGCCGCAACAACAGTCGAAAATCTCATTAACGAATGGGCGCCTCTGCTCAACCAATTACCGGCCGAAGTAATTACATTAAGAAGAAACAAACAAAACAGGAATATCAAACAAATTCTGGGGCACCTTATCGATTCGGGAGCGAACAACCATCACCGCATTGTACGGTTACAGTATCAAAAAAGATTGTCGTTCCCCGATTATCAGCCCGACAACGACACATGGATACAAATTCAACATTACGAAGAGAAAGATTGGCAAGAGCTTATTCTGGTCTGGAAATACTACAGCCGCCATATAGCATATATCATCAGGCAGGTTGAAGAACAGAACCTCAACAATTTATGGACAGATGGATTTATTGCACCCATTTCGTTAGAAAATATCATTATAGGATTTCCAAAACACTTCAAACTGCATTTAAATGAGATAGAAGAACTGATTAACCAATAAATAATTGATAAATCGGTTATCTTTATTGCTCTAAAAGAACAGTTCGGCTTATACAAAACATCCCTGCTTGTGCTTTTTTTGTATAAGCCGAACTGTTTGAACTTCAAATTTAACCGACTAATGAAGAAACTTCTTGCAATTGCAACCATCGCCATATCGGCAATTACACAACTGGAAGCACAAGATACCATTACAATAGCTCCGGCCAACGGACTCAATGCCGACCGACCTGTATTACTTTTCGACAAGAATGGTGTTTTTGGTCAACCTTGGGGGGCTGCCGGCAATGCATGGCCTCAATAATTGTTCTGGAACAATGTCGACGACACCAACAACCACCACCTTCAGGAGATGATTAATGATGCATCGGGCATTGAGGCCGACGGACGGGTTCCTGTGCTTGGTTGTGTGGCTTGGGGCTACGAATTCAAATCGGCTACAGGTGGCGACTCTGCAAACCTGGCCGCAACTCCCGACTTTAGTGGTTTAGGGGGCTGGAAACAATGGGGCGAATGGATGAAAGATACAAGCCGTGTAAAATATTATTCAACAAACTGGAAAGGCAAAACTGAACCGGGATATATAACCCCGTTAATGCCCATGAAACCTGACGATTGGCCAACAGAATGGATTGCACCGAAAAATTGGGTCGCCCCATCGGGCTGGTCAGACAATAAACCATCATCCGAAATCAGTTATGGGCAATGGATAGGTACCCGTTTGGCTCAACTGGCATTAAAAACGGGCAACCGGGGTATGATGTGTGCTGATTATGTCATTGGACTGGAATGGGGCGATGCCATTGATTACAACCAGAGGGTTGTCGACGACTTTGCAGCCTGGGCAGGAGTAACAATTCCGCAAGGCACTGTAGCCGAACGTGCCGATTACATTCAAATGAACCTGAAATCGAAATGGTTCGATTTTAAATGTGTACGCTTCGCCGAATTCTATTGCAGCATGGGGCAAAACCTTATCGACAACGGGAAAATACCATTGCTTGGAGGTCAAACGCTTGGCGAGACCCGTGGCTCGGGCAACGATTTCAGAATCTACACACATGGTATCAACGGAAGCATGTCGCTCCCCGGAAAGTACTGGTTTTTCAATGTTGAATTGCAAGCCGACGACCTTAGGCCTCCTCACGAATACTGGGTCTCAGCTTCAAAAATGGGAATGCTGGCATGCCGTGAGCCCGACATGAGGTTGGGTGGACAAATGAATGCTCTTGGTGGGCAAGGCATGTTTAACCGTTCGCTGAAAATCGACAATCGAGATACAATATGGGGAAAGAAACATCTTACCAACCAATGGTTAAGTGTTGGCTGG
>DAOQAB010000185.1:0-4965 GCA_035353695.1 Prolixibacteraceae bacterium | reverse complement strand
GAAGCGGCAAGGGTTGAATTCATGTAGGTTTTTTTACCCAAAATAATCTTGTGGGTCAGGCCAATGGCGCCCATGTTCAAATCCCAGTCGTAGTAAATTTTGTCCCAGTTGGTTTCCCATTTGGTCGAATCGCGATCATTTTGTTCCTGGTTATCGTCCATGCCACCAATTCCCCAAAGGGAAAACGTCCCAAACTTTTTTGTGGGGAAATTGAGTTTAAACGATAGGTCCTGGTATTGGGGTATTTGGGATACGTCATCGGGCAATATGTTCAGTTTTTTGACGAGTCCGAAGGTCGAGTACCGGTAATTGAACAGGTACGATGCGTTTTTGCCTTTACAGAAAGGGCCTTCCGATGCAAAATCAATACCCAGCAACCCAACCTGGAAAGTGCTTTCGCGTTTGTCGCTGTTTCCGTTGCGGAGTTTCATGTCGAAGACTCCGGCCAGGGCGTTGCCATATTCTGCGGGGAAAGCTCCGGTGAAGAAGTCGGAAGTCGACATGAGCTGGCCACTGAAAATGGTAACCACTCCACCGCCGGCCACATTTCCGCCGGCAAAATGGTTTGGATTGGGGATTTCAACACCTTCGAGCCTCCACGACAACCCTTTGGGCGAATTTCCCCGGATGATGATGGCATTATCCTGGATATTGCCAACCGAAACCCCGGCAAAAGCCGAAGCCATTCGTGCCGGATCGTCCAGCCCTCCGGCATACCGGCGGGTTTCTTCAACCGTAAAGGTTTTTGCACTGATCGATGCCATGGTGTTCAGCGGTTTGTCTTTGTTGGAATGAGCTTTAATGGTCACTTCGTCAACCTGGCTAACCGATTGTTTCATCCCGGAATTCAGAATAGTTTCCTTGCCCGATGAAACGAGAACTTCCGATACAATGACCGGATCGTAGCCAATATAATTAATCTGCACATTATAACGACCAACGGGCACGTTCGGGATTTTAAATTTTCCATTCACATCGGTCGATGTTCCCAGCAGAGGATTGGTGCCCAATACGGCAACTGTAGCTCCTATCAATGGTGTTTTGGTTTCGATGTCGGTGATTTCTCCTTTCACCGTTTGGGTAATTTTTTGAGAAAAAACGTTTTGTGTAATCAAAAGGAGAAGCACAAACGTAATTTTTGTGATTGTGGTTGGTTTCATATAGCTATTTATTTATCGGGAAAAGACAGTCGTATATCAGAGGAGTTGCTCTGGTGAAAAAAAATATAGAAAACGCTCCCATGTGTGAACCAACGTGCGGTTTGGTTGTTTGTTAACAAAAAATAAGAACTATGAGAAAAAATATACTTTTGATAATGCTTGTTGCAAGTACCCTAATGGTATCGTGCCAGCAAAAAAAGATAACAGAGAAAACGCTTCAATATTTTCAGACCAATAAAGGGGAAACGGGAATGCCGCTTGAAATCCGGTTTCTTCAGGGGAAACAGCATAACCACCCGACCTTTTCTTTCTGGATTGAAGATCTCGAAGGAAACTACATCGAAACGCTGTATGTTACCGAATATTTGGCCAAAGGTGTATATGGACACGGGGCGCTGGGTGTTGGGAAATGGGATTCAAAACCAGGCCCTGCTGAACGTCCTTCCACGTTGCCTTACTGGTTGCACAAATGGAAGGGAAATGCCAGCCGTAATGCTGTTTTGCCATCTCCGGAGTCTCCTGTTCCGGATGCAATCACCGGCGCAACCCCTCCGGGCGATTTTGTGCTCGAAACGGTTGCAAAAAAACCGTTGCCTGTTCAGTTCCGGCTGATGATGGAAATTAACCAGACATGGGACTGGAACGAATACTGGAACAACAATTTATATCCCGATGATTTCGATTACAAAATATCCTGTCAACCGGCGTTGGTTTATTCGGTCGTGGTAAATAGCGATCAGGCGGGAAAAGATTTCTACCTGAATCCGATTGGACATTCGCATTATTCAGGGAAAGATGGGGAGTTGTATACCGACATTTCGACGCTCACCACGGCAAAAGAGATCGTTGGAAAAGTGTGTGTGAAGATCAGGAAGTAACCTTTAAAATTGTTAAAAATGAAATATTTATATACGATATTAATCCTTTTCATGAGCTTTTTTGCTGTCGCTCAAAACGGGGTGGTGAAAGGCCGGGTGGTTGATGCAACTAACAATGAGCCATTGCCTTTTGTGAATGTTGTGGTGATGGGAACAACCATCGGAACAACATCCGATATGGATGGCAAATTTCAGATTTTTGGACTTCAACCCGGTTTTATTAAGCTTTCGGCATCTTTTGTTGGGTACAACACGGCTATTTCGGGCGACATTGAAGTGAGCAATGCCAATGTGTCAAACATCGAAATTTCATTGCAGGAAACAAAAACCGAGATCACCGAAGTAACGGTTAAGGCCAGCCCTTTCCGGAAAACAGAAGAGAGCCCGGTTTCGCTGAGGAGCATTGGCGTGAGTGAAATCGAAACGAATCCTGGTTCAAACCGCGATATTTCGAAAGTGATCCAATCGTTTCCGGGGGTTGCCTCTACTCCGGCTTACCGCAACGATGTGATTATCCGTGGTGGTGGACCTTCGGAGAGTGTTTTTTATCTCGACGGGATTGAGGTGCCCAACATCAACCACTTTGCCACGCAAGGCGCTTCGGGTGGGCCGGTTGGGATTATCAATGCCGATTTTATCCGCGAGGTGAAATATTATTCGGGAGCATTTCCGGCTGACCGGGGAGATGCGCTGAGCGGTATCCTGGAGTTCAACCAGGTAGATGGGAACAGCGAACGGACCAAATTTCAGGCTACACTGGGAGCTTCCGAAGTCAGTGCTACTTTCGATGGCCCGATCAGTGAAAATGCTTCTTACATTGTTTCGGTGCGCCGTTCATACCTTAAGTTTTTATTCGGAGTACTGAAGCTTCCGTTCCTGCCTACGTTTAACGATATGCAGTTTAAGATAAAATATAAGATTGACCAGAAAAATGAACTGACATTCATTGGTTTGGGTGCCATTGACCACAATGCCCTGAACCTGGACATTAAAAATCCCGATGAGCAGCAGCAATACATTTTGAGCCAGCTTCCTGTGAACGATCAGTGGACCTACACAATTGGCGCCAATTACAAGCATTTTCATGAAAATGGAAATCTGACCATTGCCCTGAGCCGGAATATGCTGGATAACGAATCGTACAAATATTTCGACAACGATGAAACCAATCCCGATAACCTAACCTTAAAATATAAGTCGTTGGAGATTGAGAATAAACTGAGGGTTGAAAACACCAACCGGTTAGGTCTTTATAAATTAAATTACGGCGTAAGCACTGAATTGGTCAGGTACACCAACGATACGTATCAGAAACGTTTCTTCGGTGGCAACCTGGTTGAATTGAATTACAACACCGATCTGCCGTTAATTAAATATGGAATGTTTGCCCAGGTGAGCCGCAATTTTCTGGCCGGAGGGCTGGTTGTTTCTTTAGGTACCCGTTTCGATGGCAACAACTATTCATCCGACATGCAAAACCCGTTCACCCAGTTTTCTCCAAGGGCTTCGGTTTCGTATAATTTCAGCGATGTGTTAAGCTTTAACGCCAATGCCGGGAGGTATTACCAGTTACCGCCTTATACTTCGTTGGGCTTCAAAATTGGTAATGAACTGGTGAACAAACAGAATCAGTTGAAATACATTCGTGCGGACCATTACATTGCCGGTTTTGAATACCGTCCTTCACAAATGTTACAGTTTACACTCGAAGGCTTCTACAAGAATTACGCCCGTTATCCTTTTTCAGTAACCGATTCGATTAGTCTGGCCAATAAGGGTTCCGATTTTGGGGTTATTGGCGACGAGGAGGTGACCTCCATTTCCCGGGGAAGGGCTTATGGAGCTGAACTTCTTGCGCGGATTAATAACCAGAAGAACCTGAATGCGAATGTGTCGTATACCCTGGTCAGAAGTGAGTTCAAAGATGTAAAGACCGGCGATTATATTCCATCCTCATGGGACAGCCGTCACCTGTTAACCATTTTCGCAACTTATAAAATGAAAAAGGGCTGGAGCATGGGTGGTAAATGGCGCTTTGTGGGTGGATTGCCTTACACCCCTTATGACCTCGAAAAGTCAGCATTGGTTCAGGCATGGGATGCACAGGGCGGACCTTATTTCAATTATGCGAAGTTCAACAGCGAACGGTTTGCTCCGTTTAATCAGTTGGATTTGAGGATTGATAAGGCCTTTTATTTGAAAAAAGTAACCGCCAAATTCTATGTCGACGTGCAGAATGTCTATAACTTTCAGGCCGAACAGTCCGATATTATCGTAAGGGAAAAAGACGCTTCGGGGAATTATCTTACCACCGATAATGGAACAAAATATGTGTTGAGGAGCGTCAAAAACACTTCGGGGACGGTTCTTCCCACGATAGGGATTATTATCGAATTATAAGAGACAACGCAATAGAGAAGAATAAATTAAAATCCCGGTCAGTTATCAAAGCTGACCGGGATTTTTGGATTTATTTGTTCCTGAGCAACCAAACGTCGTTGTGTTCCGGAAATTTTTGGCGGATGTTCAGCACTTGTTTCCGGGCTTCGGGTTCTGAGTTGGTTTCACCTACGGCAACGCGGGTATATCCGTTGGCTGCTTTGAGCATGACCGGGGTAAACCCTTTACTGATCAGTTCGTTTTTGAATTTTTTGGCATTTTCATAAACGGAGAAACCTCCAATAATTACATAGTAACCATATCCTGCCATCGATTGGTCTTCACCGTCAGCAAGGGTAACTTCTTCGGTTTTCATGACGATAGAACCCTCATCGGAACCCTCATTGGTTGCATTTTCACTGGCAACAGCTTCCGTCTGGTTTTTGTCATCGGGCTGAAAAGAAGAAGCTTTTTTGGCTGTTTTACAGGAAACCATTGAGGTTGAAATGATCAATAAAAGAATGAGTATTTTCTTCATGGTTTTAAAA
>DAOQAB010000184.1:0-5015 GCA_035353695.1 Prolixibacteraceae bacterium | reverse complement strand
GCAACTATTGAACCAAGTTCCTTTTCAAGATCGTTGGTTACCCGTATATCGTTTTCAAACATTGGAATACTCATTTTTTCCCTTATTTTTATGACTCCAAAAATAAAACAATTTGTTACTTAGTTGAAAGTTATTCAGAAATGGAATCATCGGACAATATTAAATTCAAATTTCAGATCAACAACAAAAGCCGATCGGCAAATGTTTTCATCCTCTATATTATTAGTGGATTGGTGTTTGCCGGTGGAGGATTCTACTTTCTGGCAAAAGGCATGAATGTACCGCTTCTGATAACCATAACTTCTGCCATAATTTATTTTGTGATTTTCAATAAATTAAAACCCAACTTTATTGAATTGTTAGTAACCGACACCGAGTTGCAATTCAACTACTACTCGGTAGCATCAACCATGAGAAATTACCAATCGATTGAGTTTCCACTGGAACAACTTGTCGGGTACGAACTGAAAAAAAGTTTCTTTGGACTACGGAAAATGCTAACCATCTCGGTGACTTCAAAATATGGCATTGCCGATTATCCTCCAATGAGTGTGACTTTGTTGAATAAGAAAGAACTCTCGCAGATTTTCAAAGTACTTAAGGAGATTATAAACAGCCCAAAATAAACTGTACGAAAAATGCCCGACCTCCTCTACCAAATTGCCTTGTCTATTTTTCCTCGAATAGGATCGATTACGTCGCGCAAACTGGTGGCTTACCTTGGAAGTGTGGAAACGGTTTTTAATGCTCCTCCAAAAACACTGAAAGATGTTCCTGGTATTGGCAGTGCTATGATTAAAAGCATTATCGATAACCGCGACGACATTTTAAAACGTGCTCAAAAAGAAGTCGATTTCATCAATAAATATCAGATCAAAACCTATTTCTACCTCGACAAAGAGTACCCTCGGAGACTTACCCAGTGCGAAGATGCCCCTGTTATCCTTTTTCAAAAGGGAAATGCCAATCTGAATCAATCGAAAATTATTAGCATAGTAGGAACGCGAAATTCAACCGATTATGGCCGTGAACTGACTAACGAGCTTGTTTCAGGACTTGCCACATCGGGCATTAATGTACTTGTTGTAAGCGGACTAGCTTACGGGATTGACATTGCAGCCCACAAAGCATCGCTGAAAAACAACATCCCTACCTTGGGCGTTGTTGGCCACGGCCTCGACAAAATGTACCCGGCATCGCATGCCAATTTTGCCCGCGAAATGATTGCGGCCGGAGGTGGAATACTAACCGATTTCCCTTCAGAATCAAAAATCGACCCCGGTAATTTTCCTCGCAGAAACCGCATTGTTGCCGGAATTTCAGACTGCACAATTGTTATTGAATCGGCATCGAAAGGTGGTGCACTGGTTACTGCCGACATTGCCAATTCGTACAACCGCGATGTTTTTGCTTACCCTGGACGAACAAACGACATCTATTCTGCCGGATGTAACGACCTGATTAAGCGGAACAAAGCAGCAATGATAGAGTCGTCGACCGACTTGATTGAGTACATGGGCTGGGAAGCCAACAGCCAGCCTCAGCAGCAGGTTTTGCTAATCGACCTTTCGGAAAATGAACTTAGGGTTGTTGAATCGTTAAGATCCAACGAGATTGGCACTTCTGATAGTATTTCAAGAGATTTATCGATGCCGGTACAAACCATTAATTCATTGTTGCTTAACCTCGAATTTAAGGGGATTTTGAAATCGCTTCCCGGAAACCGCTTCAAACTCAATTCCCGGGTTTAATTCATGCTGGACAAAAGCCCTCCATTTTGTGGTTTTTCGTAAATTCAGGAAAATTTGAAAAGAAATTATCACTGTCTAACATTCAAAAAATACAGAGTCATGAAACGAATCGTTTTTTTCTTAATCGTAATCCTGGCCGGATTCCAGGCAAATGCACAACTAAAAGCTCCGGGCGTAAAGTGGAACGACACGTACAGCTTTGATAAAAGCAACGTTTTTAAAGTTTATTTCTACGCAAAAAATAACGAGTTAATGCGTGAGATGGACTATAAAACTTACTATCAATCGGAAGGAAAAGATTTTGATGTGTTGCTGGTTGACGATGGCCGTGGCAACAACACCGAAACCATTTTCGACCTGAAAAATGAAGTTGCAATACAGATTTTCAAGTCGAAAAACGTTCCGTATATGCACAATGCAGGCCGGTTTAAATATCCTGAAGGTGATAAACTAAAGAAATTAGAGCTGGTACCAACCAGCGAAACCAAACAAATTTTGGGGTTCAACTGCAAGAAATACACTTATACTTACAAAAAGATTTTTGGTGAATGCTGGATTACCGAGGAGATTAACCTCTCGAACGACTATGGAATTTTCAGGGCCGCTAAGATGGCTGCCCTCCATAACACCCTGTCGGTAGGAGGTTTTGTAATGGAAATGACCACTGAAGATGCCAAAGGTGGAAAGACCGTTATGACAACAGTCAAACTGAAAGAGAATGAAAAACACACAGCAAACTTTAAAGGCGTTGAAATGGGCACCGCAATAAATTCAACTAATTATTTCATTTTCTAGTATTGTTGCAATTTTTGATTCTCTTTTGGCAAAGGAAAAACCGATTTCAATTGTCTTCATATTTACTAATCGGTTGTTATCGGGTTGTTAATTATTGCATAATCAATATTCAACAAAAGATAGTTTTCTAATTTTAGCACCAAATAAATAAGCTATGACACATAAATTAACCATTCTTATCACTACCCTCTTTATCACACTATTCGCAAACGCACAGAACCCTACAGTATGGAGAAACGGCACCGACGGGATTTACCCCGACAAAGGGCTGCTCCGAAGCTGGCCTGCAACCGGACCGGAAATCATCTGGACTTTTGAAGGCCTCCGTGAAGGGCACTCATCACCAACATTTGCTCTTGGAAAAATTTTTGTTTCGACCATGATTGACAATGTGGGCTACATTTTCGTTCTATCGACAGATGGAAAGGAGGTAAAACGCTACCAATATGGCCCCGAATTTTCTGAAAGCTGGCCAGGAACACGTTCAACACCTGTTGTTGATGGAAATACACTATACATCTACAGCGGCAAAGGTGTTATTTATGCATTCAATGCCCTTGAAGGTACTCTGAAATGGAAAAAAGAGATGTTGGTCGACGATGCCGAAAACATTCAGTGGGGAGTAACCGAAACACTCGTTATTGATGGCGAAAAACTTTTCTGTTCGCCCGGAGGTACACGCCGCAATGTGGTTGCCCTCGACAAAAACACAGGAAATACAATTTGGTCGAGCCCCGGTGTTGGCGACAAGTCGGCATACTGTACCCCGCTGCTGATCAACCATGGTGGCAAAAAAATTCTTGTCACAATGATGGCAAGCCATATTTGCGGTTTCGATGCAACAGACGGGAAATTGCTTTGGAACTACGAGCAGCCAAACCAATGGAGTGTTCATGCCAACACACCAGTCTACAACAACGGCATGCTTTATTGCACAAGTGGTTATGGCAAAGGAACCGTAGCCTTAAAATTAAATACCGATGGCTCGTCGGTTGAAAAAGTCTGGTTCAATGAGAAATTAGACAACAGGATGGGCGGGCTAATTTATATGGACGGGTTCTTGTATGGCTCGGGCGATAAAAAATCAGAATGGCAATGCCTTGATGCAAAAACAGGTATTTCAAAATGGGAATCAAAAGAAGTTGGAAAGGGAGATATTATTTCGGCCGACGGGCTTCTCTTCCTTTATAGCGAAAAAGGCGAGCTTGCCATAGCCGAGGCAAATCCCAACGCATTCAAACTACTTGGACAAACAAAAGTTGAAAAGGGAACTGCTCAACACTGGGCTCACCCTGTTATCAACAATGGAATTCTATACGTAAGGCACGGCAATGCCCTTATTGCTTACAAAATCAAATAAAAATGAAGTATCTGCTTATTACATTCTGCTTTCTGTCACTAATTGCGCAATCGCAAACCCCACAGTTCAGGGGGCCAAACCGAAATGGTATTTTTCCTGAAACCGGGTTATTGAAACAATGGCCGGCAAACGGCCCAAAACAACTATTTAAGGTTGAAGGCATTGGCGAAGGCTGGTCATCGGCAGTAGTCGATAAAAACATCATTTACATCACCGGGAAAAAAGATACGGCCGATGTACTTTCTGCAATCAGTCCTGAAGGTAAAATTCTTTGGCAAACCGTTTATGGCCATTCATGGAACCAGTCGTTCCCCGATTCGCGTGCCACGGCCACCATCGAAAACGGCAAAGCATACCTCACCAGCGGAATGGGCGAAGTAGTTTGCTTCGACCTCCAGACCGGCAAAATTATCTGGAAGAAGAACACATTTGATGAAAACAAAGGGGCGATTGGCATTTGGGGCGTAGCCGAATCGATTTTGCTCGATGGCAACAAAGTGTTCTTTACCACTGGAGGAGAACTGACCACGATGGTTGCCCTCGATAAAAACACTGGCGAAACCATCTGGAAAACAAAAAGTTTGAACGACAAAATCGCCTACATTTCACCCATCTTGATTGAGAAGAACGGTAAAAAGCAGATTGTTGGTGTAACAGCTAAATACATTTTCGGTGTAAATCCTGAAAATGGAAATATTGTCTGGAGTTTTGATTACCTGAAAATAGCCCCACCTGAAAATGATACTTCAAGAGGTCTAATCAACTGTACATCTCCTATTTATCACAACGGCTTTCTGTATATCACCAGCGGGTACAATCACATCGGGGCAAAACTCAAACTGAAAGACGACCTTTCGGATGCAGAATTGGTGTGGACAGACAAAACCCTCGACAACCATCACGGTGGCGTAGTGCTAGTCGACGGATACATTTATGGATCGAACTGGGTGAACAACAGCAAAGGTAACTGGTGCTGCATCAACTTCGAAACCGGTGAAAAGAAATACGAAGAGACCTTCAAAAACAAAGGAAGCATTGTTGCTGCCGATGGCATGTTGTACATCTATTCCGAGCAACCAGGCTTTGTGGGATTGGTAAAACCCACCCCC
>DAOQAB010000183.1:0-5094 GCA_035353695.1 Prolixibacteraceae bacterium | reverse complement strand
CAACATGGGCTGATGAAGCCCGAAGCTACCGCTTTCCCTATGGCTATTGGATTGGCTTGCTCGTGGAATCCAGAATTGTTCGAGCAGGTTTATGCTGTAACTGCCAATGAAATGCGTTCGCGGGGTGCACAGTGGGCACTTTCGCCGGTTATCGATGTTTGCCGCGATCCACGCTGGGGACGTGTTGAGGAAACCTATGGCGAAGACCCTTATCTGAATGGTATTTACGCCATTGCAGCGGTAAAAGGTTTTCAAGGAACAGTAAATGGCTCTGTTGCCCCCAACCATGTAGCTGCAACGTTAAAGCATTTCTGCGGCCACGGTCAGCCCGAAGGCGGGTTGAACCAGGCTCCGTCCAACTATTCCGAACGTACCTTGCGCGAGTTCCAGTTCCTTCCTTTTCAAATGGTTGTTCAGCAGGCAAAGCCAATAGCGGTCATGCCTTCGTACAACGAGATTGATGGCCGCCCATCGCACGCCAATTCATGGTTATTGAAAGATGTATTGCGCAAAGAATGGGGTTTTGACGGATTGGTCGTTTCAGATTGGAACGCTATTGATCAGTTGGACACCAAGCACTTTATTGCAAAAGATAAGAAAGAAGCTGCCATGTTGGCTTTCAATGCTGGCGTTCAGTTTGAGCTGCCCAACCGCGATTACTATAAAAACATGGAAGCGCTTGTAAACGAGGGGAAAGTAAAATTGGAAGAAGTTGATGCGGCTGTTTTCAAGTTGCTTAAGCTGAAATTTGAATTGGGCTTGTTCGACAATCCTTATATCGATGTAGATAAAGCAATTACAGTTACAAAAGAGCCCGGCTCAAAACAATTGGCATTGAAAGCAGCTCAAGAATCAATTGTGTTGCTCAAGAACGAAAACAACCTTTTGCCCATCAAAAAAGGACAATACAAAAAGATTGCGGTGGTTGGACCTTGTGCCAACGACCTTTTTATGGGCGGTTACTCGGGCGAACCTTATGAAAAAGTCTCGCTGTTGCAGGGCATCAGAAATAAAGTTGGAAATTCATCTGAAGTTTTATTTGCCCAAGGTTGCCGAATTACTGAAAGTTTGACCATTAGCCAATTCAACTGGCGAAATGAAGATATTGTATTTACACCCCGCGAGGTTAACCTGAAATTGATTGACGAGGCAGTTAAGGTTGCAAGGCAGGCCGACATCATTATTCTTGCCGTTGGCGAAACCGAATTCATTTGCCGCGAAGCATGGAGCAAAGCCCATCGTGGCGATAACATGACTCTCGATCTAATTGGCGAACAGCAAGAGCTAGTCGAAGCAATGGTGGCAACCGGGAAACCGGTTGTGGTTTATCTTACCAATGGAAGGCCATTGTCGGTCAACTATATCAAGGAGAAAGTTCCTGCTATTATTGAAGGTTGGTACATGGGGCAGGAAACCGGTACCGCCGCTGCCGACGTGCTCTTTGGCGATGTAAACCCATCGGGGAAACTAACCATTACGGTTCCAAAATCGGTAGGTCAACTTCCGTTGTTTTACAACCACAAACCATCGGCAAGGTACGTCGATTATGTGTCGATAGACGTACAGCCACTTTATCCTTTTGGCTTTGGATTGAGCTATACCACATTTGCTTACGATAAGCTGAGACTCTCTGCTGAAAAGATAAAAAATGGCGAGTCGGTGCAAGTTTCGGTCGATGTTACCAACACAGGGAAAATGAAGGGCGATGAAATTGTGCAACTGTACATCCGCGACAAAGTTTCGTCGGTAACCCGCCCAGTAAAAGAGCTGAAAGATTTCAGGCGCATTACACTCGAAGCCGGAGAGACTAAAACCGTGCAATTCACCATCGATCCATCGAAATTAGCTTTTTGGGACATCAACATGAATTTTGTAGTTGAACCCGGCGATTTTGAGGTGATGGTTGGAAAATCTTCCGTCGATTTGTTGACGAAAACATTTGTAGTTGAATAGTGAACCCCGTATGAAACGAGCATGCCAAAATTTACAACAAAGGGACACATATAACTCTGGCGAGTTCCACACGGGGCTCATAGAAATTTCATGTTTAAGACTCTAATCCAAAAGAAATACATCAACTTAAAAGAAATATTTACGTGTGAAGATTGACCACATCGCTATCTGGGCGCGCGACCTTGAGAGGCTCAAGGATTTCTACATGAAGTATTTTGACATAGCTTGCGGCGAAAAATATGTGAACCCGAACAAGCACTATTCATCATATTTCCTTTCGTTTGAAGGATCGGAAACACGCATTGAAATCATGCAACGCCCCGATGTTGCCGAACGAACCGAAAAGCAGTCGGCAACTCATGGCATTACCCATTTTTCGATTGCCCTTGACAGCAAGGAAGAAGTGGATAATCTTACCGAACGGCTTCGTTCCGACGGCTTCAACATTGTGGGCGAACCCCGCACAACCGGCGACGGATATTACGAAAGCGTTGTTGAAGATTGCGAAGGAAACTGGGTTGAGATTACGGTTTCCACCAAGGAGTAATCTTCGCTTGTCTACACGAAAATGTTCGTTCAGAAATGAAGCCTTTACTCTCCCACCCTACAAATCAACGACAAGAATATCAAACAGGATTTCATCAATTCTACAGGCGTTTGCCTGCAACAACCTGAAAGAGCTCCTCTTTATTCAAGTATTTCCGCGCCAACTGCATAATTTCTTCGGAAGTTATTTTTGTAATTACATCAACAAAATCGCTGTAATGCGAAAAATCCAAACTAGCTTCAATCAGTGTATGAAAACTTCCCGACATAGCAAAAACACCATCAATACTTCGGAGCATTTCGCCTAAAAGATAGTTCTTAACCACATCAAGTTCATCATCACCAACCAATTCATTCTGAAGTCGTTCAATTTCAGAATAGATCTCAGTAAGGGCATCGTCGCAAACATCGGCCCCGACTTCGGTAACTATGGCAAAATAAGATGCATGTGGAAAAGTGAAAATTGCAGATCCAATTCCGTAGGTATAGCCTTTATCTTCGCGAACATTGGTCATTAAACGCGAACCAAAGTACCCGCCCAAAATAGTCGATAGGATATTCAACCCATGAAAATCGGGGTGATCGCGGTTTACAACCAGTTTTCCAATACGTATTGCCGACTGCAAAGCATCGTCCTTATCGACAAAATGAGCCTGTTCTTTTGCAGGAACAATTGGGAATGAAGCAACCGTTTCGCGAGCGCCCAAACCGCATTCTTCGCCAAAATAAAACTCAAGTTGCTCTTTCATTTCATCGGAATAGTTTCCTGCAATCAGAATTTTGCATTCGCTGAGCCTATAGTTTTCGGAATGAAATTGAACTAGCTGTTCGCGGGTAAGCTTATCGTAATCGGAAGCGGTATTTGTATTGGCATAAGGGTGGTTTTCGCCAAAAAGCACCTGCGAAAATTTCTTCTGCGCCAACATTTTCACCTTGCTATTTTCGACAATAAACCACTGTTTCTTTTTAGCAATCTGTGTTTTGACCTCTTTGGCCGGGAATGTTGGGTGTTTAATTACATCGGCTGTAACTTTCAATATCTCTTCAAAATATTTATTGAGAGTAAGAATACTAACGTAGCCATATTGCTGGTCGGCCGAGAGTTGCAGGTAAGCACCCCTGAAGTCGAAAGCCTCGGCAATTTGCTGTGCCGAATAGTTTTTTGACCCTTGATTCAGGTAAGCATTGGTTAGCCCCGCAACCAAATTGGAAGCTTGAAACCACGAACCGGCATTAAACAAGAAATCGATCTTTACAAGATCTTGTGTACCTGCTTTTATCCCCCAAACTTTAGCCCCATTTCTGAGCGTCCAGGTTTCGGGCGTAAGGAAATCTATTTTTGAAATATTGTTAACAAGCGGCGAAATCTTCCGGTCTATCATTTGCTTTTCTTTTTGTAATAAAGGGTTGAACAATTTTCGCGGGTAAAAAGACTGTTGGCCACATCGCGAAGCTTTTCGGGGGTAACTTTTCGGTAATTATCGCCCTGAGTGTTAATAAGCGAAGCATCGCCAAGTAGTTCAAAAGCGGCCAATGCCATGGCTTTATTCAGATACCCAATTTCGGAATAGATAAGGTTTGCCTCTACTTTGTTGATCACCTTTTGCAGCTCAACAGCATCGACAAGAGCCTCCTTCATTTTACGAAGCTCATCCCAAATAGCATTTTCGGCCTGCTCCATAGTCACGCCTTCAATCAGTTTTCCGGCAACAGAGAACAACCCCGGATCAACATCGCCTGAGATATAAGCATCCAATTCGCTAAAAAGCCCCTCTTCAACAATCAGCTTACGATAAAGTCGCGAGGAGTTGCCGCTCGACAGGATATCCGACAATAAATCGGTAGCATAGTAATCGTCGCCAAGCTTTCTGTCCATGTGAAACGACAAATAAATGGCATCGTAAGGAACGTCGCGTTCAACAGTTAATGAACGGAACTCGGTCTGAACAGGTTCGGCAGGAATATTTTTTTCGGGCACATCGCGACGGGGAATATCTCCAAACCATTTTTCGGCTAAACGAAGAGCTTCTTCTGCATCAATATTCCCCGACACCACAAGCACTGCATTGTTTGGCGCATAATGTTTGTAGAAAAACTCTTTCACATCGTCGAGGGTAGCATTCTGAATATGCGAAATATCCTTTCCAATTGTTGGCCACGAATAGGGATGAATCTTGTATGCAAGAGAGTTCATCAAAGGGTAAACATCGCCATAAGGCTGATTCAGATATCGTTGCTTAAACTCCTCGACAACAACATTCCGCTGTACTTCGAGGCTTTTTTCACTAAAATCCAACTCAAGCATTCTATCCGATTCGAGCCAGAAACCGGTTTCGATATTCGCCGCGGGCACTGTTAAGTAATAGTTCGTTATATCGTTTGATGTAAAAGCATTGTTCTCGCCACCAACTTTTTGCAGCGGCGTATCGTAATCGGGGATATTTACTGAGCCACCAAACATGAGATGTTCAAACAGATGTGCAAACCCTGTTTTTTCAGGGTTTTCGTCGCGTGCACCCACATTGTAGATCACATTCACTGCAACCATTGGTGTTGATATGTCGGTATGAACAATTACTTTCAAACCATTTTCCA
>DAOQAB010000182.1:0-5106 GCA_035353695.1 Prolixibacteraceae bacterium | reverse complement strand
CTTCAAATAAATAGCCGTACCCGGTTTTTCCTTTGATGTTGTTGCCGTAACTGCCAATTTTTTTCCGTAATCGGGCAATGTTCACATCAACATTACGCTCGGTAACAATGACATCGTCGTTCCACACTTTGTCGAGGATTTCATCGCGGCTGATGTAGCTTCCCTTTCGTCTCATCAGCAGGTGGAGAATGTCAAATTCTTTGCGGGTGAGATCGATTACTTGCCCGTCGATGAAGGCCAGCTTTTTACCGGGATCAATTTCGAGCCCGAGATAAGAAACTTTCTCAATGACCTGTGCCCGTCCTCTTTTTAAAACGGCTTTCACCCGAGCCGTTACTTCTTTTACCGAGAATGGTTTTTGGATGTAATCGTCGGCACCCAGGTTGAAGCCTGTCAGCATGTCGTTTTCGCCGCTTTTGGCCGTAATGAAGATGATGGGAATGTCGAGTTGCTTCTGTTTGCGAATGGTATCGGCCGCTTTGAAACCCGACATGCCGCCCATCATTACATCGAGCAGGATGAGGTCAAAACTTTCGAGCGGTTTTTTTAATGCTTCTTCGGCTGAATAAGCTGTATCCACCTCATAACCTTCGCTTTCGAGGTTGAACTGAAGGATTTCGCATAGATCCTTTTCGTCGTCAACAACCAGTATTTTTACTTTTTGATCTTTCATATCTCATTTTTTTGGGAGGCGCTTATTGCTCCTTTTTTATTTCTTCTTCTTCTTGAAAGTGATGCCTGATATCTTTCCCTTCCATGTAATAAATGGCCGCTTCGGCAATGTTGGTGGCCTGATCGGCAAGCCGTTCAATGTTGTCGACCATCTCTTTGATGGTGATGTAGCTGATGAGGGTTTTCTTTTTGTCGTCGAACGATTTGTTGCGCGAAATTAATCCTTTCAGCATTTTGTGGTTCATCTCGTCGACCATGGTGTCATTTTTTATGGTCCAGATCGCATACTCTTTATCGTGATGGATAAACGACAGCAACGATTTTTTTACCATTTGGGTGCTCGAAAGGAACATGGGTGTGATTACATCGGCCATGTCGTTGTATATCGCAGGATTTTTAATCTCTTTGAAAAAGTTGACAATGTTGATGGAGTAATCGCCAATCCGTTCCAGGTTGATGATAATCCGGTAACAGGCTATTAGTTTCCGGATATCGGAGGCCATTGGCTGGTAAAGCACAATGGTGTTGACGATCCGGTCGCTTAATTTCACTTCGTGCAGGTCGATTTTCTCTTCAACCGTATTGAATTCGGCAATTGCATTTTCGGGGAACGTAATTTCACCCGACTGGAAAAAATCTTCCAAACGGTCGAGCTGATCCAGAACTAAATTGGCCATCTCCTCGAATTCGTTCATTACCTTTTGTATCGCTTCTTCTTTCTTCTGTGACATGTGCTTCTTTTTTTATGGTTGCATTAACCAAATTTCCCGGTCAGGTACTCTTCGGTGCGGCGATCTTTTGGATTCGTAAACATGATCTTAGTCTTATCGTATTCAACCAGTTCACCAAGATACATAAAAAGTGAATAATCGGAAATACGTGCGGCCTGCGACATGTTGTGGGTAACCATGATGATGGTGTAGTTTTCTTTCAGCTTCACTACCAGATCTTCAATTTTGGAAGTGGCAATAGGGTCGAGAGCCGAAGTGGGTTCATCGAGCAGGATGATTTCGGGGTTGAAAGCCAGAGCCCGTGCAATGCACAATCGCTGTTGCTGCCCGCCCGAAAGGAATGTACCTTTTTTCGTGAGCGAGTCTTTCACTTCGTCCCAAAGCGCCACATCATTCAGCGAGCGCTCCACAATTTCATCCTTTTCGCTCTTCTTCAGATGGATTCCGTTGAGCTTATAGCCTGAAATCACGTTGTCGTAAATGCTCATGGTGGGGAAGGGGTTGGGGCGTTGAAATACCATTCCCATTCTGCGCCGGACATTAATCGTTGGCATCTTCATGATATCAACCTCTTTCATCAGGATTTTCCCGGTGATTTCGATATTTTCATAAAGTTCATGCATCCGGTTGAACGCCCGGAGCAAGGTGCTTTTCCCGCAACCCGAAGGCCCCATGATGGCCGTAACCGCATTCTTTTTAAAGTCGACCGTCACGTTTTTTACGGCCGGGACTTTGTCATACGATACCGTCAGGTCTTGTACCGAAAGTACGGGGTCATCAATTCGTATAATGTTTTCGTTTGTCATCTATTTTCTTTTTGCTGCAACTTGTTTCGACACAAGGTTGAACAGGAGGACAATCCCCATCAACAAAAGTGACGAACTCCAGATCATATCAACCATGTTGGGGTTGTTGTAAAACTCCCAAATCAGAAGAGGGATGGCGCTTGTGGGCTTGCTTGCGTCCCAGTTTATGGCGTTGCTCCCAAGTGCCGTAAGCATCAACGGGGCTGTTTCGCCAATAACGCGCGATATTCCCAATAAAATTCCGGTCATAAGCCCGCTGAAAGCGGTTGGGATCAGTACCCTCAGGATTACCTTGTGATAGGGAACTCCCAATGCCAGTGCGGCTTCTTTGATGGTGCCCGGGATCATTTTCAATGTCTCTTCGGTTGAACGGACAATCATGGGGAGCATCATAATCGAAAGGGAAACACTCCCGGCCAGCGCCGAAAAACCATGGGTGACATACCTTACGATCCAAAGATAGGAAATCAATCCCAGTACGATTGACGGAACTCCCTGTAAAATATCGGCCACATCGCGAACCAGATTGGCCAGCTTTTTCCTGGGGTTGTCGTAGAGGTAGATACCTGCGATCAGTCCAATAGGTATAGCAATGATAGCAGCCATTAACACCATCAGCAATGTTCCGGTAATACCGTTGGCAATTCCTCCGGGGATGTGTTCGCCAGCAGCAACGGCTGTCATGGCTTCAAATGAATCGGGGGTCGAATGGAACAGAAAATCGAAGTTGATCTGTTTGATCCCCTTTTCAATCAGTTTGTAAATGATCAGAATGATCGGTGAAATGGTGAGCACCGAAAAGAATACCACAACCCCCATGAAGAATTTCTCTTTCAGGAGCCTTGGTTTGCTGTGATCGGCCTGCAGAAGTTGATGATTCCTTTCCATATCAGCTCATTCTTTTAATGATCAATTTTCCGATGGCGTTAATGATGCCTGTCATGACAAA
Organism: Prolixibacteraceae bacterium; assembly: GCA_035353695.1. Lineage (GTDB taxonomy): Bacteria > Bacteroidota > Bacteroidia > Bacteroidales > Prolixibacteraceae > CAYMTR01. The sequence continues at coordinate 1,948 of DAOQAB010000182.1, read as the reverse complement.
AAGGATCAGGCCAATGGCAATCAGCGAGCTTAACTTCAGCCCGTCGGCTTCGCCAAACTGGTTGGCAATGATACTGGCCATGGAGTTTCCGGTGTCGAAGATGCTTTTGGGGATCAGGTTCGAGTTGCCGATCAGCATGGTTACCGCCATGGTCTCTCCGATGGCCCTTCCAAAAGCCAGGATATACCCGGCAACAATGCCCGAGCGTGCCCCGGGAACAATGACACTGGTGATTACTTCGAGCCGGGTTGCTCCCAGCGAGTAGGCTGCCTCTTTCAAGTCGGCAGGAACCATCGAGATAATTTCGTTGCTCAGCGAGGTAGCATAGGGGATGATCATAATGGCAAGGATCAGGCTGGCCGTGAAGATGCCGAATCCCTGATTTCCTATTCCCAGGCTGATCATCATGGGCCGTAAGGTATAAAACCCCCAGAGGCCGTACACAATCGATGGAATTCCGGCAAGCAGGTCAACCATGGTTCCCAGTATTTTTGCCATTCGGGTTTTTCTGAAATATTCGCCTAAAAAAAGTGAGGTGGAAAAGGAAAGCGGCAGGGCAATGAGCAAAGCCAGAACGGAGGTCATCAGTGTGCCGGCAATAAAAGGCAACGCCCCGTAACTCTCTTTTCCTGTTGTCGGGTCCCAGTCACTTGAGAAAATAAACTTCAACCCAAATTTTTGAAAAGCAGGAATGGCGCCATCGACAAGCGAAAACACCATTCCTCCTGCAATGAGTACAATAATCAGTGAAACTGACAACAGAACAATCCGTGTAATCCTATCGCTGTTCATCAACGGTTATAAAATGGTTTTTCCCTGATACGTAACCGATTTCAGAATATTCTGGGCTTTCTCAACGGCTGCAGCTGGTAGCGGTGCATAGTTTACCTTTTCGGCTACCGACTGTGCTTCGGATGATACAATCCAGTTCAGCAGGTTAACAGTGGCTGTGGCCTGTTCGATGGTGCGGTTGTTGTATGCCTGTTCCTTGTAGAGGATAATCCAGGTAAAAGCGCTGATCGGATAGGAGGCAGCATCGTCGGAATTGGTCAGCATGATGCGGGTGTCATCGGGAATATTCCCTTTGGCAGCAGCACTGATGCTGGCAATGTTTGGTTCAACATAGTTGCCTGCTTTGTTTTGGATCAGGGCGGTCTGGATTTTCATCGAGAATGAATATTCCGAACCGATGTAGCCAATAGTACCGGCAGTAGCCGAAATGGTTCCGGCAACACCCGGGTTTCCTTTAGCGCCAATACCTACCGGCCAGTTCAGCGATTTTCCTACGCCTACCTTTTCTGCCCATTTGGGACTGATTTTGCTCATGTAATCACTGAAGATCTGGGTGGTGCCGCTGCCATCCGAACGATAAACCACGGTGATGTTCTGGTTGGGAAGCTTCAGCCCCGGATTGTTTTTAGCGATGGTGGCATCGTCCCATTTTGTAATTTCGCCAAGGAAGATCTTTTCAAGCAGTCCGCTCGAAAGTTTTAATCCGTCAATACCCGGCAGGTTGTAGGCAATTACAACAGCGCCCATGCAGGTTGGAATGTGAACCACTTCAGCCGGCATCTCCTTCAGCTTTGCATCGTCGAGGAAAGCATCGGTGGCACCAAAGTCAACCACCTTGTCGGTTAAACTGCGGATACCTCCTCCCGAGCCAATACCACCGTAGGTAACGGTTGAACCGAATTTTTCGGAGTACATCTTGAAAAGCATGTTGTAGTAAGGCATTGGGAAAGTTGCTCCCGCAGCAGTTAGAGAGACTTTTGAGGTTGAAACCTCTTTCTTTTTATTCGAAGTCTGGCACGATGCCAGAATAAATAATCCTAAGATAATAACTAAAACTCGTTTCATAACTTACTGTTTTTTTGTGTTAAAACTTAATATCACAACTTATGTAGAAATAGTTCACCGGTTTGCTGCCGCTGTTGGAAGGGGTCCACAA
>DAOQAB010000181.1:0-5280 GCA_035353695.1 Prolixibacteraceae bacterium | reverse complement strand
AATCTGTTGAACTGCATCTGTGGTTCCGGGGGTTCGAATCCCTCGCTCTCCGCCTCAACCCGCCATCGTTCTGATAAACGATGGCGGGTTTTTATTTTATCCTTCATCATCAGATTTTGTTTTCAATTCCTTGCATTTCCCTATGCGTTGGGTTAACTTGTGGTTGCCAAAAGGTTAACCAATGAACGAAGCTCTTTTCTATTCCAAGCTCGATGATAATCATGTACAGTGCATGTTGTGTCCCCGGTATTGTCATATCGAGCCCGGGTACTTCGGGAATTGCCATGCCCGTAAGAATTGTGACGGGCAGTTAATTTCAACTGTTTACGGAAAACTGGCTGCGATCAATACCGATCCCATCGAGAAAAAACCTTTGTACCATTTCTTCCCGGGAAGGGAGATTTTATCGGTAGGTACTACCGGTTGCAATCTGCATTGTGTTTTTTGTCAGAACTTCAAGCTTTCTCAATATGACAACCATTATCCGGTGATGATAAAAAACAGCACACCGGAAGAACTGGCAAATCAATCGATGGCAGCGGTTAAAAATCTGGGGGTTGCATTCACCTATAATGAGCCGTTTGTAAATTTTGAATTTATGGTTAAAGCTTCGGAACTGATCAAACAAAACAATCAGCATACGGTGATGGTGAGCAACGGGTATATGAATGCGGAGCCACTTTCCATTCTATTGGAAAATATCGATGCCTTCAATATTGACCTGAAAGCTTTCAGTGAAAAATTCTACCGGAAATATTCTAAAGCGACGTTGAAGCCGGTACTTGAAACCATCCTGAAAATTGCTCAAAGCGGGAAGCATCTTGAGATAACGAATTTGGTTATTCCTACGCTGAATGACGAGGATGATGAATTTGAGAAAATGTGTGACTGGATTGCCAATGAGACCGGTAAAAATACGGTATTGCACCTTTCCCGCTTTTTTCCCAGATATGAACTGAACCAATACCCTACTCCGGTTGAAACCTTATTCCACCTTTATGATGTAGCCAAAAAGAAACTAAACCATGTGTATATCGGCAATCTGGCAACAGCGATTCACAGCAACACCTATTGTCCAACCTGTAAAACCATGCTGATTGAGCGAACGTATTATCGGGTAAAACTTAACGCAATTGATTCGGACGGAAAGTGTACGACATGCGGCACACCGGTTATTTCCCATTGTTGAAACCGAATTCGGTCAATTTATCCCGTCAACATTGAAAAACGCTTCAATTAATCGCTAACTTAGGCGCAAAATTTATTTGACCATGATAAAATCGATGACAGGCTACGGTAAAGCCGAATGTGAACTTCCTTCAAAGAAAATTACCATAGAAATTAAGTCACTGAACAGTAAACAACTCGACATAAACAGTCGCTTTCCCGGCATTTACAGGGAAAAGGATATTGAGGTACGTAAAATCATTGCCGAAAAGCTGGAGCGTGGCAAAGTTGATTTCAGTCTTTATTGTGAACAACTGGGGCTTGAATCGAATGCGGTGATCAATAAACCCATTGTCAATGCCTATTATACCCAGCTTGCCGAAATTTACCGTGATTTGAACATGGAAATGTCGGAACTGGCCATTACCAGTATCTTGCGCCTTCCCGATGCGGTAAAAGTCGATCACGAAGAACTCGATGAAGAGGAATGGAAAATGATTGTTTCCAGGATCAATGCAGCCATCGACATGCTGAATAGCTTCAGGGTACAGGAAGGGAATGCTCTTGAAGCCGATATTGTCAGCCATATTGATTTGATTGTAAAGTTAAAGAATCAGATAGAACCTTACGAAAGCGAGCGGATTGAACGGATCAAAACCCGATTGAGCGATGCGTTGAGCAATTTATCGGACAATGTGCAGGCCGACCCCAACCGCTTTGAGCAGGAACTGATTTTCTATCTCGAAAAGCTCGATATCAACGAAGAGAAGGTTCGGCTGGAAAACCACTGCACCTATTTTATCGAAACCATCAACGAGCCCTACCCATCGGGTAAAAAACTTGCTTTCATTGCCCAGGAGATCGGGCGCGAGATCAATACACTCGGATCAAAGGCAAACCATTCGGAAATTCAGAAGCTTGTAATCAAAATGAAAGACGAGCTTGAAAAAATCAAAGAGCAATTGCTGAATATTTTGTAATGCCAATGAAAGGGAAGCTGATTATATTTTCTGCTCCGTCGGGAGCCGGGAAAACAACCATTGTAAAACATTTGTTGAGTAAAAACCTGGGGCTCGAATTTTCGGTTTCAGCCACCAGCCGCCCTATTCGGGGTGCCGAAGTCGATGGGAAAGATTACTATTTCATCTCTTCGGAAGAATTTAAACGCCGGGTCGATCACGAAGAGTTTTTGGAGTACGAAGAAGTGTACCCCGGGATTTATTACGGTACGTTGAAAAGTGAGGTGGAACGCATCAGGCTGCAAGGCGGGCATGTCATTTTCGATGTCGATGTGGTTGGCGGATGCAATATCAAGAAATATTACGGCGATGAGGCCTTGTCGGTTTTTGTGCAGCCACCTTCGGCCGAAGAGCTGAAGAAAAGATTGGTTGGCCGTTCGACCGATTGTGAAGAGGTGATTGCCACACGGCTTGCCAAAGCGAACTACGAAATGACTTTTGCCCCGCGTTTTGATGTCATCCTCATTAACAATGTGCTGGAAGAGGCATTGAAGGAAGCCGAAAAGATTGTGACCGATTTTCTAACCAGCTAGCCAATGAAGGCCGGGCTCTTTTTTGGATCGTTTAACCCGGTACACAATGGTCATTTGGCTATTGCCCGCTACATGGTTGAAAACGGAGGGATCGATGAGCTCTGGTTTGTGGTTTCACCCCAAAATCCGTTCAAAAAGAGTGAAAACCTGCTCGATGATGCAAGCCGTTATGCCATGGTTTGCCTTGCCATTAAAGAGGAAGCCCAATTCAGGGCCTGCGATGTGGAACTTCATCTGCCAAAACCCTCCTACACCATTGATACCCTCACTTTTTTGAAGGAAAAATATCCTGACGATGAATTTGTTATCATTATAGGCGCCGATAATTATGTGCATCTGCCGAAATGGAAGGAATATGAGAAGCTGGTAGGCGAATATGCTTTCTTAATCTATCCCCGGCCGGGGTTCGTGATTGATGACGGCCATTTTTCCGGAAATTTTACGCTGGTAAATTCCCCGCTAATGGATATTTCATCAACTGAAATCCGCCAGGCCATTGCGGAAAAGAGAGAGGTTGGCCACTTATTGCCACCGGAAGTGCTCGGGTATATCCGGGAGCATAACCTTTATTGCAACCAATAATACCTATTTGGCAATTTCGACCACCCTTTTGTTCATCCCTTCCGACGTGTAAACCTTCATGTTTCCCTGAGAATCGCTGTAGATAAAAAGCACATCGACGCCCGGAAGCTTTTTGAGGAACTCCTTCCCTTTTTCAACCCCCATGACCATGAAAGCGGTAGCCAATGCATCGGCGGTAATGCAATCGGGGGCAACCACGGTCGCGCTGAGTAAGGTATTGTGTGCCGGACGGCCTGTTTTGGGATCGATGGTGTGAGAATACTTAACGCCATTCTCGATGTAAAACTTACGGTAATTCCCTGAGGTAGAAACCGATTTGTTATCCAATTCAATCACTGCTTCAAGCATTTTTCCCGGATCCATGTTATCGTCGACCGGTTTATCCACGCCAATCTTCCACAGCTTGCCGGAACCATTTTTCCCTTTTGCCCGAACTTCGCCCCCAATTTCGACCATGTAATTTTTGATCCCCTGGTGGTCGAAGAAGCGGCAAACCACATCGACCGAATATCCCTGCGCCAGCCCGTTCATATCGAGCTGAACACCCGGTATCGACTTGATGAGATGATGCTTCTTCAGTTGGATCTTATCCATGCCGACAAATTGCTTCAGGCTGTCGATATAGGTTGAATCGTGTTTGGCATAAGGCAGGTTGCTGAATCCCCAGGCGCGAACAACAGGACCCACCGTAATGTCGAAAGCTCCGTCAGAAAGCCGGTTAATTTCGACCGATTTCTTATAGGATGCTTCGAACCAGTCGTCGGTTTCCACGGTTGGTTCGTTGCGGTTGATCCGCGAAATAATCGACGCAGAATCCCATATCGAGAGCGATTTATTAAAATCGTTCAGCATTTTATCGATATCGGCTTTATAATCCTTGCCTTTTTTGTTCTCGTAGGTAATATGATAGGTGGTTCCCTGGGCAAAACCAGCAACTTTGGTGTACTCGTAAGCTTTTGTTTTGCAACCCGAAAGCAGTATAATTGCCAGGAAAGTAATACCAATCGATTTTGTTGTCATAGCTGTGAATTTTACAACGATAAAGATGCAAAATTTCTGTTACTTTTTTCGAAAAGGATTATGACTGTTTGGGGATCATATCCCGAAAGATCGATCCTGTATGGGCAGGTGAAAAGGGAACATCTAAATCCGACGTTGGATTCGTTACTTGTCCTTTTCTGCCTTTTTGATTCCAGTAGTGCCGATCGTATGGTCAATTTTCACCACATAGGCACATAGTTCACATAGAATGATTTGTGTGAATCCCCATTACAGTGGGCGGCCTGAAGGGCCAACATCTTTCAGCCCGGGGCAAAGTGCAACGACGCCACAGGTTAACAGATACCGAGCGGCACATGATCCGGAAAGGATGAAACAACCGTAGCCGCGGGCGAAACCCGTGGTCAAAAGGGTTGACCGGAAGAGAGAGAACCCCGAACGGGTTCAACATCCCGCCCCCATTCAACCAACCAACACCAGAGAGCGCGGAGAAAAGACCCCGGTTCAGGCACCTGGCCGTGTGGTTGTATGGTCAATTCTCACCACATAGGCACATAGGCCACATAGAATACAATGTTGGAACGATGATTCATTCTTTTTTCATGATTCGTCGGCGATTAAAAATCGCCGGTCCCGATGCGCCAAACCCGGAGGATTTATATATGTTAACCCCGTTCACGAATAATCAACGGAATTAACTTGGGGTATAGGATTTCAGGATGACAGGATCGCCAACACCGTAGGTGCGTCACATTTAATAACGCCGGGTTTCAACCCGGTGGTTGAACGGATGCACCCCAACAAAATCGTCCGCGCTCGAATGCCCGCAAATGGGATGTACTTCCTTCGGACGAATTGAAAATCGACGGAGTCAAACAGGGATAATATGTATTCAACCAACACCAGAGAGCGCGGAGAAAAGAATCGGTTCAGGCACCTGGCCGTGTGGTTGTATGGTCAATTCTCACCACATAGGCACA
>DAOQAB010000180.1:0-5465 GCA_035353695.1 Prolixibacteraceae bacterium | reverse complement strand
CCCTTCGGCAAGCTCAGGGATCACAGCAATCGGTTGTTTAATGTTTTTCAATGTTTGTTATTTAAATAGTTTGATATAGTCTTCGAATACATACACGCGCCCCCGCTGACCTCCGGTAACTTCTTTTAATATCCCGATTTCTTCCATGACTCCAATTAACTTGTAGGCCGATGGCATTGAGATACCTGATATCTCACTCACTTTGTCGGCATTTATTACAGGACGCTGATACAGGTAGTTCGTAATTTTCTGCGCATTTGCAGCCCGGCTTCCTAAGCTCTGTATTTTTGTGTCGTTTTGTTTTTGCATTTGCAGAATGCTGTCGAATGTTGAGATGCCTTTTTTTGTGGTTTCTATTATCCCCACCAGAAAGAATTTAAACCACTGGTTTATATCGTTCTTTTCGCGAACATTCATGAGATTGTCGTAATATAAGCCCCGATGGGTTTCAAAAAAGTCGGAAAGGTACAATATTGGTCTTCCCAAAATCCCTTTACTAACCAAATAAAGCGGGATTAATAATCGTCCAACTCTGCCGTTCCCATCCAGAAAAGGGTGGATGGTTTCGAACTGGTAATGAACCAGGGCAATCTTCAGCAATTCAGGGAAAAATAGTTCTTCATTATGAATAAACTTCTCGATGTCGCTCATTAATTCGGGAACAGATGATTGTACAGGGGGAACAAAAACAGCATCGTTAATGGTTGCACCACCAATCCAGTTCTGGCTGTTGCGGAATTCTCCGGGTTGTTTCTTTTCTCCCCTCACCCCCTGAAGGAGGATTTGATGTGTTTCACGAATCAGGCGCGAAGAAAAAGGAATTTTGTCTAACCGATTTACAGCCGTTTCCATAGCCTGAATGTAATTTTGTACCTCCTGCCAGTCATCGCGTTTGTCGAGCGGTATATCTTCTTTGTCGAGCAAAGCCTCTTCCATGTTGGTTTGTGTGCCCTCGATTTTGCTGCTCTGGGTAGCCTCTTTCAGCACATGCATGCTGATAAAAAGGTCGATGTTGGGAATGTATTTCGAATACATGTCCAAACGACCCAATTCGCGGTCAGCCTGGCTTAATAATTGCATTACCTCCATACTTTCAAGCTGCCATTGCCGGTTAATGTACTCAGGTTGAAAGCTTTTATAATAACCCTGGCTGATGTATTTCCCTGATTTGAATTGTTTCATTGCAATCGAATTTTTAAACAAAGATAATCTTTATTTAAGAAAAATGACAAAAACTTAAATAACAACCTTGCTAATTTAAGTTTTATAGCCACGAAAATGTTACTGCACTCTTTACTTTAGCAACTCCTCCAGCTTTTTTCCTTCGACAAGCTCAGCAACCGTACTTCGACTGCTTCGATTGCTTCGACAAGCTCAGCAACCAGCTTAACCGAGGCAATTCGTTTAAAATTATTCTTCATTGAGCAGTTTTTCCAATAGGGTTAATGCGTCGGTGCGTTCGGCATCGAGTTGTTTAATGTCGGCAAGGATAACAGCCGGAGAGTCGTAGGCTACTTCTTCGTGTACGGTTTCTTTGTAGCGGTTAATGCTTAAATCCCAATCGTTGGCCTTAATTTCGGAGAAGGGAACTAAGAAAGCACGCGAGGTCCTGGCTTCGACAAGCTCAGCCAACGCGGCTTTTTCGAGCGTTTCCAATTTGTTCCATTGTTCAATAATGTCGGGAATGTCGTTGGTGGCAATGGGGTTGCGCTTGTCGTCGAGCGAAAAGCCATCGGCTTGCATGTCGTAAAACCAAACGTTGTCGGTACCGCCCGAGTTGGTTTTGGTAAACAGCAGAATGGCGGTGCTAACTCCCGCATAAGGTTTAAACACGCCGCTGGGCATTGAGATGACGGCCTGCAAGCGTTGATTTTCGATCAACTCCTGCCGTATCTGTTTGTGTGCGTTAGATGAGCCAAACATCACACCATCGGGCACAATTACCGCGCAACGGCCACCTGTTTTCAGGGCGCGCAAAATCAGCCCAAGGAATAGCAATTCGGTTTTTTTGGTTTTCACCCGTTTCAAAATGCCACTTTCCACTGAGTCGTAGTCGAGACTACCTTTAAATGGAGGATTAGCCAGAACTAGGGAAAACTGGTCAGTCATTCCAATGTTCGATTCGCTCAGGGCATCTTTGCTCACCAGGTTCGGGTGCTCGATGCCGTGCAACTGCAAATTCATGGCTGCAATGCGTATCATAGTTGCATCGAACTCGGCCCCGTTAAACATTTTGGTATTGTAATGGTCGCGAAACCTGGCATCCATAAACCAGTCGGCGTGGTATTGATGAATGTATTCGCCCGAAGCGACCAAAAAACCGGCGGTTCCCATGGCCGGGTCGCAAATGGTATCGTCTTTCTGAGGTTTCACCATTTCCACCATCATTTTAATAATGTGGCGCGGGGTGCGGAATTGGCCGTTGGTGCCCGAAGTCGCAATTTTCGAAAGCAGGTATTCGTACAGGTCGCCCTTGGTGTCGCGATCCTCCATCTTGATTTTGTCGATTTGCTGCACCACAATGTCGAGCAACCGTGGTGTAGGGATCATAAATGTTGCCCCTTTCATAAACTCGGCAAAAATAGAACCTTTGGCACCCACGTTCTTCATAAAATCGAATACACCGTTTTCTTTCTGAAAGAGGTGGTACATGGTTTCGGGGTCGGTATTTCGAAAGTTGCTCCAACGCAAGGGCTTTTCTTCTTCGGTATAAACTGCATCTTTAATAGCAATGCCCACCAGGTTTGCCTGTTTTTCTTTAAGGAGCTGAATTTCGTCGAGCCGGCGGATAAACAGCAGGTACGTAAATTGTTCGATGACCGTTAAGGGATTGGCAATGCCGCCTGTCCAGAAATCGGTCCATATCTTGTCAATCTGTGATTTAAGTTCGCCTGTAATCATATTTTAAAGAATTATCCCCTGCCCCCTAAAGGGGGGACAATGGAGGAATGTATAAATGGTTTTGTTGTTTGTTGTTGATCTGAATTTTTTCAGCAATGGACAAAACTACTATTTTGGATCAAAAGTGAAGGTGAAAACGGTTTTAAGTTTTGCGCTGTTTTTTCTTATTTTTGCTAATAGTTTTCTTTGCGGGTAAGCAAATGCCAATAACCTAGGGAGGAGGGACAGGAGCGGCTGATTATGACAGCGAAAAGGAAACAATCCCTATAAAACCAGATGTAAAGTCTGGTTTTATAGTTTTGTTCATGGCGTAAATTGGCAAATCCTATTTGGCTTTGAAACCATCGATTTTGAACCGGAAAAATGTATTCGTTAAGCGTCTATTAAAAAACGCCCATAGCCATTTTCTCCTCATCTGTTAACCCAAGTTGTGCTGCAATCTGGCGGTTGTAGTCCTTTATAGCACCGCTAAGCGTGAAGAGCCTGATTAGTACCCAAATTCCCAACCCACCCAGGGTGATGTAGAAAAGTATTTGTGTACCAATTTTACCTAATGAGCCATAAGACCAACCTAAAAAGAGAAATAGCAACCAAACAGTTGTTGGATTTGCTTTTCGACTTTGATAAATCATGATTTTGTTCGTGTCCATAATGATCGATTTAAGTTAAACATGGAACGAAGGTGGGGTGGATATGTGCGGGAGAAGTGCACAGATTGGGGGGAAATGGAGACTGGAGACCGGAGACAGGAAAAAAGGAGAATTGAGATTGGAGACAGGAAATTGAAAAGATGGAAAATTTAGTTTTTGTATTTTTCAGAAAGGAGATCTATTTTGTTTTTGATGTGTTGTCGCAATGATTCCGGCGAAAGCACTTCTATTCGATCGATATGGGAGAGGATCAACGATTCCAATTCGTAATTTGGAATCAAGGTCAACTCGATTATCGTAAAGAGTTCGTTTATCTCTTTCACCTTTTGTGAACCATGAAGAGGTTTGGTTTTAATGTATGGCCATTGTTCAGCATCGATCTTCAGAAGAATTTTTTGAGGTTTTCCATCGTAAGGGACTGAAACCCCAATTACATCGTCGAAGAATTCCTGGAAATCAAATTCGGTATTTGGCTTGTACCTAGAATTGCTATTTGAAATTGAGGCTATTCTGTCAAGCGCAATATTTGATATATGGCTCTCCATTTCATTCCATCCAAAGAGGAACCACCGGTTATTGAACTGTTTTAAGTGATATGGGTGAATTTCAAATTGAATATTTTCTTCAGCTTTAAAGGGTTTGTATTGGATCAAAAGGGTTTGTTTGTTGATGATGGCATTGTATAAATCACCAATGAATTCACGGCCTTTCAGAAATTCATTCTCTTCAAAACTGATGATGTTTTCCTGCGATTTCAAATTAAACGAATGTTCCAAACGAGCCTTAATTTCTTCTATCCATTCAAATTGCGGCATTCCTTTGAAACGGGATATTGTCAGCAGTGCTTCTTTCAGTTGTTGCGCTTCATGCTGGTTGAGAGGCTGGTTGTTGATTGAGAAATTTGGATCGTCGTAGCGATAATAGGCAACCCTGCCGTCTTTGGATGTTTCGATTGGTGCGTTGAAGCCTTGTGAATCTTGCATGAAACGGATATCGTCGTACACCTGTCGTTTCTTCACACCTGTACAGCAAGGATCAAAGTCGGTCAGAGCATCATTGCAAGCCTCAACCAGATCTTCGATGTTGTAACGACGCCCTGGGTTTCTTAAACATCGATCGAGTGCCTGGTAACGGATTGTAGCATTTTTAGTTGTTGGCATGGAGCTGAATATTTAACTCCTAAATTTAACAATGTTGGAATAAAAACATTCTGTTTGAAAGGAAATAAGATTAAATATTCTGAAAAAGGATGGAGAACGGAGACAGAGAACTTCAGCCCAGTTAAAAACTCCAGTTTAACTTTTCAATCCTGTTTTTAACTTTCCACAAGCTTTGAAATACTTCATTCTCATTGGGTAGTTTGCCATAAACCAGAAAGCTAAAATCGCCTGAATAGGTACTTTTTATCTGATCCCATGTGTTTTCCAGATCAGAAAAGAACAAAGAATCAACCGGATGCTGTTTCAGCCATTGATTGTTGTTTTTGAAGCTGACTTTATCTTCCGTTGCAACGCGATGCAGCATTTCATCGAAATCGTCGGATTGAAAGAAATCTGCAATTGCAGGGTTTTGTAATAATTGGTGAATATCGTATGTGTGGCGGATTTTGCTGCGCAGATCAGCTATTGGCTGATCTGAGTATGAGAAACGAACCAAGCTCATTATTTTCTCACACAAGGTGCGTTTAACATCCAAAACAGAAACAACGAACGGCTGCATATCATATTCTTCGGCCAGTTTCAGCTGTCCGGTTTTCACCATCATTTCAAAAATGTATGAACTGATGGTTTGTTCAGAAAAAGGTTCGTGGCTTCCCAACCAGGTAGCCTCAACAATAATCACATTGCGAATCTGGCCATAATTGCCCTGAAAGTTTTTCTCATAACTGTGTGCAGTCTTCCTGATCATTCCCCG
>DAOQAB010000179.1:0-5476 GCA_035353695.1 Prolixibacteraceae bacterium | reverse complement strand
CTTGAAAAATTTTTGATTGCGTTAAAATGATTGTACTTTTACCATACGAAAGAAAAATCTCTTACCATGAAGAAAATGCTCATCCTATTCGGGTTAATCATCGTGTTCTCGACCGTTAACGCTCAAACGTATGTGACACGAACGGCCCATCTCAACATCAAATCAGCAAACAAAGTACAAAACATTGTGGCCGACAATTATCAGGTTGCCTGCCAGCTCAATGCCCAAACCGGAGACTTTAAAATCACGGCATTGATCAAATCGTTTGAATACCAGATAGGCGCCGTTAACCGGGTAATGAACACACGGAACATCAATGTCACCGAGTATCCCCGGATTACTTACGATGGGAAAATTGCGAACCTGAAACAGATCAATTTATCCAAACCAGGAAGTTATCCGGTAAAATTCAAAGGGATGTTGTACATCTGGGATGAAAAACGCTTGACAGATGCTAACGGGACATTAATCGTTAAAAGCGATGGCACCATTGAAGGAAAATCCAATTTCACTATTGCGATTGAAGAAGTTAATGTTCAAAAGATTGACCAGATTATGCGCCAAAAACTTCCGGTATCGCTCAATCTGCAACCCAACACCTTGGGAATTTCTAAAAACATCCAGGTTAACGCATTGGCTATCTTAAAAAAACAATAGAGCTATGAAGAAAGGATTAAAAATTACACTCATTGTGGTTGCTACCATTATCGTTCTGATCGTTGCAGCTTATCTGTACGTACGCTTTATGCCCGAAAAAAGTGTTTCAAAAGTAAATGCTGATTTCGTTGTTACTTCAGAAGCTCTGGCTAATGAATACAACGCCAATCCCGAAGTTTCCGACCAAAAATATATCGACAGGGTAATTGAAGTTACCGGCACCATTGCTGAAATCAGCAAGGATCAGGACAATGCCACGGTATTTATCCTTCGTGAAGAAAATTCCATGAATGGGGTGTTATGTACACTCGAAAATAGTTCGGCAAAAAAGGCTGCAAAATACAAGGTCGGAAGCAAGGTGACCATCAAAGGAACCTGTACCGGAATGCTCCTGGAGGTTGTTCTTCACAAGTGTGTCATTGTCAAGTAATCTGGCTGCGAGGTAAATGAACATCCTGTTTGTTACCGACTTTTATAAACCACACATTGGAGGGGTGGAAAAACTGTTTTCTTCCCTTGCTGAAAATTTGGCAAACGAAGGACATCAGGTAAAATATATTACCTGGAAATACCAGAAAAAGTTACCATCGAAAGAAAACTGCTCCGGGGTAAATCTTTTCAGAATATCAGCCCCGAAACGACTACTATTCCCCCTTTTTGCCCTATTCCGCATCACGAAAGAAGCAAAAAAGGCAGACCTTATTCACACGTCAACTTACAGTTCGGCTATTGGAGCCTGGGTTGCAGGAAAACTTACCGGGAAAAAAATCATCCTTACGGTTCATGAAGCGTGGGGCGATCTTTGGATGGAAATGCCTTTTCTTTCATCCACCCAAAAAAGATTGTTCAGGAAGTTTGAGTATTGGCTCCTTCACCTGAATTTTGACCAGTACATTGCGGTCTCCGATTTTACCCGGCAGAAACTTATTGATGCGGGCATCAAACCTGAAAAAATTGCAAGAATTTATAACGGAATAGACTACACATTACCTGTTTGGAAGGATCCCGGTGTACCGTTCTGTTTTTGCTTTTTTGGCCGTGCCGGAGCTTCCAAAGGGTTGGATATACTCATTGTAGCTGCAGAAAACTTCACCGAATTGCATCCGGAGGTAAGATTCAAATTCATTGTTTCGCCCCAGGATCGTACGATTTTCAACCAGATGGTTACGAGAATTACCAACGGGAAACTGCGCAACTACTCGTCATTTTTAACAGAACTACCTCACGCTCAGCTTGAGAAAGAAATTCTATCGTCAAATTGCATTATAATCCCCTCGCTCTGTGAAGGTTTTGGCTTTACGGCAGTGGAAGCTTCTGCGATGCAAATCCCGCTCATTTCATCAGGAATGGGTGCATTGCCTGAGGTAACATCCGGAGAAGTAATTACCTTAGAGTCGTTAACAATCGAATCCTTGACCGAAGCGATGGAAGATGCCCTTCTTCACCGCTTTAAAAAAATTGAAATAAAAAAATTTACCATCGAAGAATTCATTTCCAACCACATTTCCTTATATCATCAGTTGACAAGGTAATTTCACCGAATCAATTCGTTCCTTCCTTCATTTTTTCCAATCGTTCAATATCTTTCAAAAGAGATGCATCGTTGGTAATGCCATACGCCTTCTGTACATTTTTTAATGCTTCGTCCCACTTACCAGCATGTGCATAAACATTGGCATTCAACACCAAAGCCCGCACATTGTTTGAATCGTTGTTCAGCACTTTGACAATGCAACGTTGAGCCAGATCGTCTTTCCCCAGATTTATCTGACAAAAAGCGATATTCAACAACGAAGAAACATCGTCGGGGGTCATTTTCAGTATTTTCTCGGCAGTTTCAATTGCTTTGGGATAATCTTTCATCCGGATATATAAACCGGCGATGTTTTGCAAGGCTGAAATGTCATCCGGCTTCATCTGAATATTTTTTTCGAGATATTTCAATGCCTGATCATCTTGATTACTATTCAAATAAGCTACTGCTAATATTCTGAATGCGTTTAACCTGAAATCGGGATTGCTGGAATTCTCAAGTTTCTGACTGCACTTAATCGCATTCACATAATCACTAGTCTTCAAATAATTAGCAGCTAAATCATTTAAAACCGTTTCATTATCAGGTTCAATCCGTAAAGCCTCTTCATAACAATGAACAATTTTTGTGGCATCCTTTTCGCCACTAGCCACATACTCGCGGCCCAACCCTTGCCAACCCCGGAAATAATCGGGATACATCCGGGTTACCTTTTCCCAGACAGCAACATTACTTTGCCACAGATGATTCCGGGCCATCGTTCCGACAGAAAAGGACAACAAAACCAGGACAACAAAGGGAACCAAATAGGAAGGCTTTTTAAGCGAAAACAATTCATAAATCAACAACCAGAATGAGATCGCAAAACCAGCAAGCGGAAGATACATCCGCTGGTCAAACATTACATCCCGGATCGGAAGGATCGAAGACTCGACCAAAAGTGCAATAAAAAACCAAAATATTCCGAACGAAACCAGCGGACGTTTTTTAACCTGCCAAAAGGCAAAAGCCAACACGCCCAACAGGAACAACGCACCACCAACAACCTTCAGGTCAAAAACAGTTGCAACAGCCTTAACCCCATGATCGATGCTCAGCCCAACAGGTACAACCATCAATTGCAAATAACGGGGAATAACCGTCATTTGAGTTGCAAAATAGTTCACCCGCGATATCTCGTTGGTTTCGTAAGGCAAACCAGCTTTAAGTAAAACAGCAATAAACCCGACAAAACCAACTATAACCGCCGAAAACACATATCGTTTACAAATTTTGCCCTCGGAGTTTCGGATAAACAAAAGCTCTGTCAACAACATGGCCAATGGGAAAACAATGGCCGATTGTTTCGAGAATGCGCCCAAAAATCCGACGACAAACGAACAGGCAATGAGGATGATTGCTCCGGTATCTTTACGATCCCTCAAGTATAAAATCCTTCCTTTGGTGTAAAGATAAATCGATAGAATAAAAAACATACCCGCCAGAGAAGTCATGCGCTGAACGATATAAGTAACCGACTGAATTTGTGCCGGATGAACTAGAAAAAAGAGGGTGATAACCACCGGAAGCCAGTTCGGGTATTGCTTTTCATGCGAAAGATTAAAAATCAGCTTCAGAAAAAAGAAAAGAAATATCCCAGACAACAGATGGATGATGAAATTGATAACATGATACCAAAACACCTTTTCGCCATTGACGACATAGTTAAACACCAAAGTTACCAAAGAAACCGGGCGGTTATTGATTTGCAACCAATAGGATAAATGATGAAAATTTTGAAACGAGTGGTTGGCATCCTTTAAAACAATCTGTTGCTCATCATCGAAATGAAACGGCACATTAAAACTGTTGGAATAGGCCAAAAGGAGGGTCAGAAAAAGCAGTATGACAATTGCCCAATCCGATGAGAAAATGATCTCAGATAAGTTTCTCGTCCTCTTCACCGGAGGTTTTGGAGGAACGATCTTCTTTTGATTCTTTTTGTTCATCTCTTTCAATTTTTACATCCAATTCATGTTTTAATAGAGCCAGCTCCTGCACCAGGATTTTGATCCGTTCGGCTTGTTTTGAAATAATTATGGAAAATTCAATCAGCAGAAGGATAATTCCAACCAACAAGATAATAAACAAAACAGAAGGTGCATATGCGATACCGATAAGGCTTGCTACCGTATCAATGCCTGAGCGCCAGAATGAAAAGACGATGAAGACAACCGATACAAAAAGCCAGATCAATGAATATTCAGTCTTTAACTTTTTCCGCCGAACAAGATTAAGAACAACAATAAATATTGACAAACTGGCAATGATTGATATGATTTGAACTCTTTCCATCGACATTTATCTATTACGTTTCTTTGGGCCTTATAGAAGCCATCGTCATTGCAATCAACACTTTAAACATATAATAAGGGCCTTTATGAATCGGTATGGAAGAGACTCCACCCTGACGGGAATACATCTGGGTGAAAACTTCTTTGATATTGAATTTATTCTTAGCCAATAAGATCACAATTTCCGGTTCCGGATAATCGACCGGATATTCTTTCACAATAAAATTCAGTGCCTTGTTATTAAAAGCACGAAAACCAGAGGTATGATCCCTTATTCTTTTCCTGATCAGAATAAAACTGAAGATCTCAAAGATGGCAATGCCAATCCTCCTCAGAAAATCGGTATTCCGGATTTTCGAATCGCCCACAAAACGGGAACCAATGGCCACATCGCATTCACCCGATAAAACTAAATCGACGAGCAGAGAAACATCGTTGGCCCGGTGTTGTCCATCGGCATCGAACTGAACGGCACAATCATATTTTTTCCGGTCAGCATAACGCAAACCGGTTTGAACGGCACCACCAATACCCAAATTGACCGGAAGATCAACAACCTGCACGCCGGCAACTGTTTTTGCCAGCAAAGAAGTTTGATCGGTTGAAGCATCATTGACAACCAAAATATCATACGCAGGGCATTCCTGTTTCAATCCATCAAGGACCGCAATAATGGTTGCTTCTTCATTAAAGGCCGGAATAATGATCAATACGTTTGATTCCATCGTTAGAAATAAGAAGTGAAGCTACTAAAAAAACGATAAAATCATCGACTCAAAATAAAAAAAGCCTCCGAAAATCCGAAGGCTTCTATCATCGTTCGATAAAATTTTTACTGTTTTTTCTTCCTTTTCATAAAAATGCCGCCACCGATAACGCCAAATCCAAGCAATGAGGAATCAAAGGAATAGGCACTGCAGCACCACTTCCTGCCAGAATTGCTTGATTAGGA
>DAOQAB010000178.1:0-5493 GCA_035353695.1 Prolixibacteraceae bacterium | reverse complement strand
TATTGGTCGAAATAGAAGCAATCAGGCTTCCGAACGGCATATCGACCGGGACAAACTTTTTGCCCAGCCAGGTGGCAAAGCGGGTTGCCAGTTCGGTGTCGAAACCGCCGGGTTTGCCATCTTTCTGCATGGCAAACGGTAATCCGAGGTCACTCGAAATGCCCACCCGTAGTTCACCGTTGGGGTTGGCTGGTTCTTTTAACTCGGGCATTTCAGACGATCCCTTTTTCATCCAGCGGTTGATCATGTCGTCGTACACCCCGTTCGATTTGATTTCGCTCAGGAATTTGTTGAATTTCTCGCGGAGCTGGTCGTTTTGCTGGTTAAAACCGGCAGCCAGATCGTTGGCATACACATTCCATGCAAGCACTCCCAGTTCTGGATTGTCTTTTATCAGTCCGGGAAGGATGCAATCGCCCACGATAATGACATCCGTTTTGTCTGAATTTAGGGCAACTACCAGGTCGGGGATGCTCTGGAACTGTAGAACTGTTGCGTTGGGATAGGTTTTTGTGGCATACTTATCGTGAACTGAGCCCAGCAAAACACCGATCTTTTTATCTTTTATGTCGTCGAGCTTCGATAACTTCCGGGTTTCAGCAGGCGCAATATCTTTTTTGAGGGCGATAAGGCTAACCCCTGATTTATAGTATGGGTCGGAAAAATCGATCTGCTTTTCGCGTTCTTCGGTAACGGTCATTTCTGCTGCAATCATATCGATTTTATTGGTCGAAATAGAAGCAATCAGGCTTCCGAACGGCATATCGACCGGGACAAATTCTTTCCCCAGATAAGCAGCAAATCGTTTGGCGACTTCGATATCAAAACCTACGTATTCCCCGTTTTGGATGATTGTGCAGGGGATACCCATGTCGCCAACAACACCAACCTTTAACTGTCCGTTTGTTTTTGAATTTTTTATTTCGGGTATGGTTGTAATGCCTTTGTCCATCCACCGGCTAACCATGTCGTCGTACACCCCGTTTGCTCTGATCTCTTTCAGGAAAGCGTTGAACTGTTCCCTAAGTTGGTCATTTGCATCGTTAAATCCGGCAGCAATGTCGAATGTGTATATGTTTGTTTGCAGGAAACCAATATCGGGGTCCTTCTTTAATGCTTCTGCGAGGGCAATGTGGTCGTCGATTGATACATCAATTTTTCCGGCATTCAGGGCGGTAAGTATATCCGATAGATTCTGGAACTGGAAAATTTTGGCGTTGGGATAATGTTTGGTGGCATACGAATCGTGAACAGATCCCATTAATACCCCAATTTTTTTATCACCAATATCATCGATCGATTTCATCTTTGCTGATGATTTCGCTTTTTTTGCGGTTGAGACAGGTGCTGAGGCTGGCTGTTCGGTGGATTTGACAACGGCCGCAATGCCGCTGGGATAATAGCATTCGGAGAAGAGCACTTTTTTTGCCCGTTCGGCGGTAATCGACAGGCCAGCGCCAATCATATCCACTTTCCCAGAAATCAGGGCAGGTAGCATAGCACCAAATTCCATGTCTACAACTTCGATCTGTTTGCCCAGTTTTTTGGCCACATAGGTTGCAAACTCAATGTCGAATCCCACAATTTTGTGGTTGGCATCGAAAAAGGACATTGGTTCGGTGACGGCAGCTGTGCCAAAGCGGAAAACGCCGTTGGTGCCATCCAGTTTGATTTCGGGCATGGGTGCCGGGGCGCCTTTTTCGGGGAACCACCGTTTCATCATTTCATCGTAGGTGCCGTTGGCTTTCAGCTCGGCAAGCACCCCATCGACCACCCGCTTCAGCTCCTGGTTGTCAAGTTGTACGGCAAAACCATACTGGTCGTCAACCAGCACTTCATCGAGAACTTTCAGTCCGTCGTTTTTTGCGGCGATGTTTTTCAATACCGGTTTGTCGTACACGGCGGCCTCTGCTTTTCCTTCCTTCACCGCGATGGCACAATCGAGCACCGTATTGTAGTACTTGATTTTGGCATCGGGAAATTTTTTCTGGACAAACTGGTCAGCCGCTGTTCCGGTAGGCACCGCAAAGGTTTTGCCTCCTTTGAGGTTTTCGAGCGAAGTAACGGTTGTTGCTTTCGGATGACACCCTGCAAACAAAAGAATTACACTAAGTATCAATAACTGAACGGACTGTTTCATTCTGTATTTTTTTAAATCCCATTGATCCTTTGGGTGGGTTGAACCCATTTTTCGAAGCTAAAACTAAGGATAAATGGGGGAAATTCAAGCGGCAGGCTGACAGAAATTGGAATATTGTTAAAAAGAAAACGACCATTTAATGGTCGTTTTCTTTTAAGCGTAGAATCTTTCATCCTCTCAATGAAACAGCGGCGATACCGCTGGATCCGAATATTTATGGCACGAGAGCGGTGAAGTGTTTATCTTTTTTTGATTTCCAGGTATTTCATGATGAACTCAACGCTTTTATCCAACCCAATTTTGCCGGTGTTCAGGCAGAGATCGAAATTCCGGGCATCGTTCCATTTCCTTCCGGTAAATTTTTCGATGTAATGGCTTCGTTCTTTATCGCTGGCCGTGATCATATCGAGCGCTTCTTTTTCCGAAACATTCAACTGTTCCCTGATGCGTTTGTTGCGGAAGTTGACATCGGCATAGAGGTACAACCGGATTACTCCGGGGTGGTCGTTCAATATGTAGAAACCACACCGGCCCATGATGACGGCCGCATGTTCCTTTGCAATTTCATGGATGATATTCGATTCAGACTCATAAATTTCCCTGTCGAAAGGAAAATTCATCCGGGGCGGCAGGTTCGCTTCGGGCACATACCCTTCGATGTGAAAAAACGAGTTCCAGAACGAGAGCAGTTTTTCTTCCCTCGATTCAATCTCCTCTTCCAGTGTGGAAAGTTCACGGGCCGCACCGCTGAGGATTTCCCGGTCGGAATAGTGGATTTTCAGCTTTTGGGCAAGCTGTTGTCCGATAAAACTCCCTCCGCATCCTAACTGGCGGCTAATCGTAATAATGAGTGGCTTTTTATTTTTCATCGTTCGTCCTCCCTTTTTTATGATCTATTTAATTTTATAACAGCGAACCTGACTTAAAAGTTGTTGTTGTTGCAATTCTTTTGATTCGCAGGGAGGGGATTGGATGAATTTTCGTGGGCGATCACTTTAAACGATCTGTTGTATATCTTTTTTTATGGTCAAAATTTGAACTATTTGTTTTTAACCCAAAAAGGGTTTGATGTTCATCACCCTCGGTGAAGCCGGGGGATTGCAGGCACTCTCGATATATCAACTCCGGAGGAGTTGAATCTGCCTTCATTCCGTAAAATCGAATCAATTATTGCTTGCAGAGTTTTTCTATTAAGATAATTATTCAACCCTTTCTGGGTTGGTTCTGTTGTTCGCGATTGTTCTTTCCTCCCAATACTTTGGGGGGGATTAATATTAAACCCTTCGGGTGTTTTAGAAAAATGAATCTCAAAAAACCACGTTAGGTTTCGTCATAAACCACGTTAGGTTTTCATTAAAAGCACGCTTGGTTTTACCTGAAACCACGCTAGGTTTTACTTAAAACCACGTTAGGTTTTTCGCGATCTGACGGTGAACTCTTTTTGAATGCCTGTTTTACTTTCTGGCTTTTCCCATGGCATCGGCCACCAGCATGGCATTCAGGACCTTTTCGGGAGTGATGATCCCTGCTTCGTGGTGGATTCCCTCCTGCGGGGCGCATGCCTTGATCGCCACTTTCATCAGTTTGTCGCGGTCGGTGGTTGTAATTCCCAGATCAGCAAGGGTTGTGGGCAATCCAATTTCTTCACAGTAAGCATAAACCGACTCAATTTCATCCGGTGAAGCGTCGGTAAGGTGCAGGCCAGCCAGTACGCCAAAGGCAACCTTTTCGCCGTGATAGAACGCATGGGTTTCGTCGAGGGCGGTCAGCCCGTTGTGTATAGAGTGGGCAGCTGCCAGCCCGGAACTTTCAAAGCCAATTCCGCTTAAAAGAATATTTGCTTCAATAACATGGTTTAACGCAGGGGTAATTGCGTGGTTCTGGCAGGCAATTTTGGCAGTTATTCCGTAGCGGGTAATGGTTTCGTAGCACAGTTTGGCCAGGTTGAGGCCGGTGAGGGTGCTGTATCCGCCACATTCGTTGGTCGAAGTGGTGCGGTCGCACGAGCGGGCTTCAAACCATGTAGCCAATGCATCGCCCATGCCGGCAACCAGAAAGCGGGCCGGGGCATCGGCAATAATCCGGGTATCGACCAGCACGACCTGAGGGTTCATCTTTTGGTAATAGACTGACTCGAAAACCCCCTCTTCGGAATAGACAATGGCACAACCACTGCACGGGGCGTCGGTAGAGGCAATGGTGGGGACAATAATGACCGGGATGTTGGCCCGATCGGATGCAATTTTGGCCGTGTCGATGGTTTTGCCACCGCCCATGCCAATCAGCACATCGATCTGGTTATTTTGAATGATTTCAGCAACCCGGATGAGCTCTTTTTCACTGCTCTCGCCATGGAACTCTTCAACCAGCACCGAGCCTTCCGAAAACTTCAGGTTGTATTGCGGCAATATTTTATTTTTCGCGGTTGGCGAAGCAAGAATCAGCCCTTTCTTACCCAGTAGCTCAATCAATGAAGGCAACTCCTGCAAGGCATTTTCGCCCTGTATATATTTCCCGGGGAATACGGCTTTGTACATTCTTCTTTTTTCGGTGCAATTCTTATCCATAACCTTGATCTTTTATTCTGTGGAAAGTAAAACTTTTCGGTTTGTTTGTTTTCTCGGTCTGTTCAAAAACAGGATGTTATTTTTTGTTTTGAAGTTGTTCTTCCCTGATGTATCTGGCCACATCGACCATCGGGGCAACCCAGATTTCTTTTTCGTGCTGTTTTAAATAAGCAATCAACTGCCGGTGTGCTTCAGTTGAAACATTGAGGTTGTGTTCTCCGCCAACCCCGTGAAACAGGAATACCAGCAAGGTGTGGGTCTCCAGTGCTTTATTGACCAGTGAGATCATGTAGTCGCCCGATTGTCCGTTTATGGCAAAACAGTTGATGTTGTTTAGGTCGACTTCTTTTGCTTGTTTCAGCCCTTCCTGCACACCACGGGCTCCGGGGAAGTCATTCTCCATGGCTTTGTAGTAGTTTGTGGTGTCGATCATCCAGTCGCCGCAGGGAAAGGCAAAGCTCCGTTCGGTTTTCCCGTCGATGGCCTGCAACAGGGTGTTGGTTACCTTGATTTCGTTGATGGCCCTGGCAACGGTGTATTTGCTCAGGTCGCTTTCGGACGAGACCCATGACCGTCCTGGTAGTTGCCCGTCACAGGGATGGTTCAGAGTGTGGTTTCCCAGTTCATGGCCTTCCTGCGCAGCCTTTCTCCATTCATCCATTCGCTTTGCAAGTATAGGAGATTCGCCAATGAGATAGAAAGTTCCTTTAAAACCAAAGGAATCGAGACAAGGGATTACGTTATCGAGATGGACATTCAGTGCGTCGTCGTAGGTGAGGACAACGG
>DAOQAB010000177.1:0-5526 GCA_035353695.1 Prolixibacteraceae bacterium | reverse complement strand
AAGCCACAAAGTACGCAAAGCTAAAAATGTGACATTATTATTTGCGTACTACTTAGGTTATTACTCACCCCAAATTCCACACATAAATTATTCAGCCACCTTGTTATTAGGCAATAAAACACACCCTTGCCAAGGTCGGGGTCGTCCCGAGGGCTCGGGATTTCCCGCTCAAAGGTTAAATCCTCAATTTCGAAAGAAGTTGGGGATTTTTTGTTTAAATGGAATTGCGAATTTCATTATTCACTTTCCCCAATAGTATAGGTTATTACTCATCCCAAATTCCACACATAAATTATTCAGCCACCTTGTTATTAGGCAATAAAACACACCCTTGCCAAGATCGGGGTCGTCCCGAGGGCTCGGGATTTCCCGCTCAAAGGTTAAATACTCAATTTCGAAAGGTGTTGGGGATTTTTTGTTTCCTGTTTGATAACCGTGAAAAAAATAGTTAACTTACAACAGATTTAAACATAGCTTTTTCAAAAACGGTGAAGGGTTAACATGGATGCGATGAAGTCTGCGGCTGGGATCTGTTCAGCGGTTGAATTAGAAAAAATAGAAAATACGATTGAATATTCCGATATTTTTAGCGTTGCTGAGCTTCAGCAACAGCAGGACCTATTTTCGAATGCGACTGGTGTAGCCTCGCTAATTACCAAACCGGATGGCACCCCAATTACCCAACCTACCAATTTTTGCCGGTTTTGTATGGAGGTAATCCGGAAAAATGAAAATGGATTAAAAAATTGTGTTCGTTCCGATGTTGAATTGGGAAAGATTTGCCCTGATGGACCGATCATGCAGCCATGCTTAAGCGGTGGCCTGTGGGATGCCGGAGTAAGTATTGTTGTCGGAGGTAAGCATTTGGCAAGTTGGTTCATTGGCCAGGTGCGGAACGAAGATTTGGATGAGGAGCGAATTGAAGCTTATGCCGATCAAATTGGGGTAGACCGGGAGTTGTACCGGTCGGCTTTTCTTGAAGTACCGGTTATGTCGACGGCTAAATTCCGAAGCATTGTCGATCTCCTTTCTCTTTTTGCCAATCAGCTTTCGGAAAGAGCATATCGGAACAAAGAACTGGAATTTCGGATCAACGAACATCAGAAAGTAGAAGAGAAGTTACGACTTTCGGAGGAAAAATACCGGTTACTAGTAGAGCATCAGAATGACTTAGTGGTTAAAGTTGGGGCCGACAATAAATTTATGTATGTTAGTCCCAGCTATTGCAAGGTGTTTGGAAAGAAAGAATCGGAACTTCTAGGAAATTCTTTTTTACCGTTGGTTCATCCCGACGATGTGGAGCCTACCAAGGAGTCAATGAAGAAATTATCCCAAAGCCCATATACCTGTAAAGTGGTTCAGCGGGCCATGACGGTGAATGGATGGCGCTGGTTTTCGTGGTCCGATAAAGCGATTGTAAACGAAAAAGGGGAAATCGAATCGGTTATTGGAGTTGGGAGAGATATCTCCGGAAGAATGGAAGCAGAGAAGCAACTGGAAGCTTCGGAAAAAAAATTCAGGAACCTTATCGAAAATTCCATGGTTGGTGTGATTCAGGGCGAGGAAGACTGGTCTTGCAAATTTGCTAACCATGCTGCCCTGCAAATGTTTGAAGCAGAAAGTATCGAAGAGTTAAATTTCTTCGTGGGCAAATCCTTGTTCAAAGATCCACAGGAGAAGGATCGTCTGTTAAAATTGCTGAAGGAGAAGGATCGTATCGAGAATTATGAACTGGAGGTCATTACGTGTAAAGGAAATGAGAAATTCATTTTGGTTAGTATGTCCATTTCGAATCATCAGATTGATGGTACCTTAATTGATATAACCGAACGTAAACTGGCTGAGAAGGAGGTTCACCGAAAGAATGAAGAACTGTATGCAAGTAACGTCGAAAAGGACAAGTTCTTTTCCATTATTGCCCATGATTTGCGGAGTCCGTTTAATTCGTTTTTAGGGCTTTCCCACATCATGGCTGAAGATTTGGATAATATGACCCTCGACCAGATCCAGAAAATTGCTGTTTCGATGAAAGAGTCGGCCGGTAATGTCAACCGCTTATTGGAGAATCTTCTGAATTGGTCGAGAAGCCGTCGCGGGCTGATCCCTTTTAAACCGCAACTTTACAGCGTGAAAAAGCTTTTCGAAGATTGTTCGGAATCTTGTTTTAGCTCTGCGTCCATTAAATCGATCGTTTTGGACTTCGATTTGCAGGAAAATCTTTTCGTCTATGCCGATGCCCTTATGTTGCAAACTATTATGCGGAATCTGGTTTCCAATTCATTGAAATTCACCAATCCCGGAGGCAGGGTTGTGGTCTCGGCGAAAAAAGATCCAAACAACCAGGTGATATTTACCGTAAAAGACACCGGCATTGGGATGAATAAAGCCATCATGGATGGACTTTTCAAAATGGATATCAATACTTCCCGAAAAGGAACCGAAGGAGAACCCAGTACCGGACTTGGACTTCTTCTTTGCAAAGAGTTTATTGATCAGCACAATGGGCATATATGGGTGGAAAGTATCGAAGGAAAGGGGAGTTGTTTCTTTGTTTCTATACCCGATAAAATAAGGGAAAAAAAGGAATAGAACATGGGAACCGAAGTGCTGACAATGTCTTTCATTATTATGATCGTGTTTCTGATTCAGTCAGGGGCATTGCTTATTCTCTATCAGACTAACCGGAAGTATCGTGGCGTGTTTTTGTGGTTTCTGGGTTGTATCTGTTTTTCTTTGGGTTTCCTGTCCATCTGTTTTCGAAGCTATCCTTTGCTGAATATCTTGTCGGTCTTCACTTCAAATCTCTTTTATATTGCAGGGTTATTATTTCTGCATGTTGGTTCCTTGCGTTTCATTGAGCGAAAAGTCAACTACTATTTGTTGGCACTCTTTTTTTCTCTTTTTTCCTTTTCCATCGTTTATTTTACGGTTATTGATAATAATGTGAATGCCCGGATCGCTACCTTTTCGCTGGCTTCGGCGCTGATATTGTTTTTTACCGCTTTTTTGATTGTCCGGACCGATTTAAAATCGATCCAAAAAACAGTGAAAGGTATTTCAATCCTATTTTTCACGACTTCGGCGTTAATGGTTCTTCGGGCCGTTTCCTCGTTATGGCTTTATCCGGTTCAAAGTTTTTTAGAGCCTTCTCTGTTACAAGTACTGACCATGATTCTTTCCCTCTTTTTTGGGTTGTCATGGACTTTTGCGTTGATCATTATGGTCAACCAGCGGATCAGTGCCGAAATGAACGAGGCGAAAAACCAGTTTGAGCTGATATTTAATACCATACCCGACCCGGTGATTATTACCAGTATCGCTGATGGAAAAATTATCGACACCAACGAAGGGTTCTCGATCCTGACCGGATATTCAAAGGAAGAAGCCAAAGGCAAATCATCGCTCGAACTGAACTTATGGAACAATTTTGATGAGCGGGTAAAGATCATCGATGCGATTCAGGAGAAAGGCGTCTGCAATAACCTGGAAATTTTGTTCAAGTCAAAGGAAGATAAGATCCTGACGGGTTTGTACTCTGCGAAGATCATTGTTATCAATGGCTTGCCCTATATGATTAGCATTATTCGCGATATAACCGATAAGAAGCTGATGGATCAGGAATTAAGATTGAAAAACCTTCAGTTGGAAGCAACCAATGCCGAAAAAGATAAGTTCTTCTCGATTATTGCCCACGACCTTCGCAGTCCGTTCAATTCTTTTATGGGTTTGACCGAAGTTATTGCGGAAGACTTGGATACGATGAGCAGCGAGATGATCCGAAAGATGGTTGAAAGTATAAATGTAACGGCAAAGGGTATCTATGCTCTGCTCGAGAATTTGCTTCAATGGTCAAGAATCAATCGGGGAGCGATCAGTTTTAACCCTCAGGAGTTGAATGTTTCCAGCGAAGTGATGAAAGTAACATCTACGACAATGACTTTGGCCCGTCATAAGTCAATCGATTTAATCATCGATATTGAAAATGAGCTAAAAGTAACTGCCGATTCGTATATGTTTCAATCCATCCTCCGGAATTTGTTATCCAATGCCATCAAATTTACCAATCGGAAAGGGACTATTATTCTGAATGCTTCTAAAAAGGAGGATGCTGTTTTCTTCTCCATCTCAGACAACGGAATTGGAATCCGGAATGAGCTAATTGGTGAGTTGTTCCACTTTAAGGCGAATACTGGTCGTTCGGGAACCGAGGGGGAATCGAGTTCGGGCATCGGACTTTTCCTTTGTAAGGAGTTTGTCGACAGGCATAATGGTAAAATCTGGGCCGAAAGCAAAGAAGGTGAAGGTTCGGTTTTTTATTTTTCGCTGCCAGTGCCCAGCGCTATTGGTTAGCCGAATCCCATAAATCGATCGTTATGTTCACCTTGTTCAGTGTTGGGGTCAGGTATTTTTCATAACCGATCGCATCGTTTACAAATTCGTCCGGATCGGTATCCAAAAAGATCCGCTCACCCGGGAAATTGTTTTGAAAGTAAACGCATCCGTAATAAAAAAATTGGTTGGTAGCGAGGCCAAAATCCTCCGCGTCGATCGACTCGGCTTCGATGAGCAGGCATCCCATCTCAAAACGGATCCACCATTTTCTGAAATAAATCCCCATGTCGGCTTCGCTTTGCATCGAAGGATCGGTAATATCAAAGCAGACGCACCATTCTTTGAAAGAGGAGGGGTTATCGATGTTTTCAATAAGAGAAATGATCTCTCCGGCTTTTTGCCGGTCTTCATTGGAAGCAAAAGGAAGTTCCGCAACAAAATGAACAAACCGCTTAATTTTCTGGAGATTTGTATAAGTTGTTGGGTCTGCAATCCAGTATTCCTGATCGACTGTACTGCAAATGTCTTTCGTTCCTATTTCATCCGATAGTTTCATGAGTGCTTACACACTAATTTCAACGGGCTATATTGGGATAATTATGCAAATTTTAACTTAGTAAAGTTAGTTTTTTCTTTTTAATTTAGGGGTGAAAGAACTCTTTTTTAGTGATTTGAAATCATAAAAAAGTGGATGTTTGTTTTCTTCCGTTGGTTGTTCCCGATTTAATCGACCGTTACAGCTCCGCGGCCAAAGCTGCGGTAGGTATCTTCTTCAATTTCGACATCGGGTTCAATCAGCTTGTCCTGATGAGGAATAAAGCCGATGTATTTGATGGGGATATTTCGTGCGAGCCACTGCTTTTCGTAATAGGTCTTAATTTGCAGTGCGGGCTCTATGGTTTCACGGGCATAAAGATCGGGGATGGTTGAGATGATCCCGAATCCGTTTGCTTTGGCCATCTCTAACGTGTATTGGTATTGAAAATTGCTGTCGGTTTTCAGGTGTATGGTGCCGCCGGGTTTCAGAAAATGGCGATAGAGTTCAATAAACCGGGTGGAAGTAAGCCTTTTGCGGGTTTTCTTCATCTGAGGATCAGGGAAGGTGAGCCAGATTTCGCTGATTTCGTCTACCTCGAAAAAGCGGTCAATCAGTTCGATGTGTGTACGTAAAAAACCTACATTTTTGAGTTCTTT
>DAOQAB010000176.1:0-5545 GCA_035353695.1 Prolixibacteraceae bacterium | reverse complement strand
ACATAATGAACATCCAGGGTTGGTTGCGAGGAATACACCACCATTGTTCAAAAGAGCGGTTGCAAGGTTATCTTGACGAATATCATTTTCGGTATAACAGACGAGCAATGATGGGGTCAATCTTCGATTTACTCCTAAAAAAGATGGTTTTAAGCGAACCTAAAAGATTAAACAAAAACAATTTAACAACAGCGGTCTAACCGCCTATACCAATAAATCAATATGATATAATTTTTTTTAATGGTTGGTGAACATTGATTTGAGGCTGAATGTTTCAAATGGTAGTTGAACGGTGAATTAATGGCCTGATTGTTTAAAATTGATTAGAAAATACGAACAAAAAACAGAATAGATATGTCAGCAGATATTGAAAGTCAAGTAAGACTTCTTGAAGAACAACTTAAAAAGTTGCAGAAGAAACAACCAAAAGATCAAATTTCAATCATTGTTTTTTCCGGTGACCTCGATAAAGCATTGGCTGCAATGATTATTGCAACTGGCGCCAGGGCTATGGATACCGAGGTGAAAATGTTCTTCACTTTCTGGGGAACAGCCATGTTGCGCGACAAAAAGAAATCGGGCAAAGGCAAGGACTTCATGTCGAAGATGTTTGGAATGATGTTGCCTAAGGGTAGCACCAAACTCAAGCTTTCTAAAATGAATATGGCAGGCATGGGAACTTCCATGATGAAGGGATTGATGAAGAAAAAGCGTGTGGCCTCACTCGAAGAATTGTTTGCTACAGCAGGCGAACTGGGCGTCGAAATCAACATTTGTGAGATGTCGATGGACCTGATGGGCTTTAAGCGTGAAGAGATGATTGATTTTCCTAATCTCCATTATGTTGGGGTAGGCAGTTATCTGGCCGATGCCGAAGAAAGCCGGGTTCAGCTATTCATTTAAAACAAACCTCTAAATTACCTAATGGTGATCTTCGATTCCCTAAAGGGGACTTTACCGAGTACTAAATTTAAAAGATTAAAGCAATAACAAACAATAAATTATACGATTATGACAGCAGAAGAATTAAAAGCAATCAAGAGTGATAAAATAGTTGATGCCCGTGGTACAGCATGTCCGGGTCCGCTTCTGGCAGCAAAAAAAGCAGTAGCCGATGTGCAGCCGGGACAAATTATGGAAATCATATCATCGGATGAAGGTACCAAAAGTGACATCCCACGGTGGTGTAATAAAATGGATTACGAATATTTTGGATCAATTGACGAAGACGGGATTTATCGTTTGTTTCTTAAAAAATAGTCATCATGGCAACCAATGTGCAGCCGAAGATATTGGTCTTTTCTACCGAGAAGATCTCAGATCCGGCGTTAGACCTGGCAGGGTTATTAAAAAAACACTATCCGGTTACCATTTATACCATTTCAGTTCCATGTTCCAGCGGCATTAAACCTCGCTGGATCATGCGGGCGTTTGAAAAAGGTTTTAGCGGTGTGTTTATTGCCGCCGATGGTACCGACTGTTCGTACGGAGAATCGTGTGGCGAAAAGACTTCGCAGATAGTGACAGCTACCCACCAGCTGATGCGCGATAAGGGGCTGAAACCTTCGCAGTTGAAAATGGCTGCCATCTGCTCTGTTTGTGCCGAGCCAGTTGTGAAACACCTGACAAATTTTATGAAAGAATTAGAGAAAATGCAAAGCTGATGGAAGCGACATTAACTGGAAAAATGGATAATACAGTTGCCGGGGTTGCCAATTATGATGTATTGGTTATAGGGGCTGGAATTGCGGGTGAAGAATCGGCTCTAAAGCTTGCCGATATGGGTTTTCGGGTGCTTCTGATTGAAAAAGAACCTTCGATTGGAGGGAAAATGATCCTCCTGAGCAAGGTATTCCCAACCCTCGACTGCGCCGCCTGCATTACAACACCCAAGGTTTCCGAAACAGCACGGCATCCAAACATCACCCTGCTCACCATGACTGAAGCAGACAGCATTGTGAAAGAAGCCGACAATCGGTTTTCGGTGGTTTTAAAGAAAAAACCTCGATACGTTGTCGAGAATGATTGTACCGGATGCCAGGAGTGTGAAACAGTTTGCCCAATGGTGGTAAAGGATCAATATCAGTTCGATTTGGTTGCCCGAAAGGCCATTTACATTCCATTCAACATTGCAAACCCGCGCGTGGCGCTCATCGATATCGAAAATTGCACATTGTGTGGCGCTTGTGAACAAAAATGCCCGTCGAATTGCATCGACTTTACCCAAAAGGAAGAGCAGATCAACGTTACCGTGAAGTCAGTTGTGGTTGCAACCGGGTTCAAACTTTTCGACCCAATTTCGATCGACCGTTATGGTTACGGAAAATATAAAAACGTAATCACTTCCATGCAAATGGAAAGGGAACTGGCGCCAACACGTCCGTTCAATCACATCCTGCGCCCGTCAGACGGGAAAATACCCGAGAAAATTGCCTACATTTTCTGTACTGGTTCGCGCGACCACACCGTTGGAAATCCAATCTGCTCGCAGGTTTGCTGCATGTACTCCACCAAACAGGCACAGCTTCTGATGGGTGCGTTGCCCATGGCCGACATCAGTTTGTATTACATCAACATTCGCGCTTTTGGTAAAGGGTTTAATGAATTTTATTTGCAAGCCAAGGATATGGGCGCCAGTTATGTCAAAGGGAAAATAGCTTCTGTTTCTGAAAAAGAAAACGGGAATCTCCTTTTGCGTTACGAAGATGTGGCTACAGGCAAAGTGACCGAGAGCGAACACGATTTGGTCGTACTTTCTGTTGGGCTTTTAGCTAACCCTGCAATAACAAAGGTTTTCAAAAATGCGACCCTTGAAATGGATGCGTTGAAATACATCAAACAAACCAATTTATTACAGAGTCCGGCTTTAACTTCAATCAAAGGGGTATTTGTTGCCGGAACCGCTACCGCCCCGATGGATATTCCCGATACCATTATGTCGGCAGGTGCAGCCGCAGCCGAAACTTCAGGTTATTTAAATCAATGGTCATGACGAAGAAAAGAATTGGGGTATATGTTTGTCATTGTGGTGGCAATATTTCCGATTACGTTGATATAGAAAAGGTAAAGGAAGCCGTTAAAGACGAAGCTAATGTTTACCTGCTTAAAAATACACTGTTTGCCTGTGCCGATTCATCGCAAAAAGAGATGGTTGCCGATATTCAAGCAGGTGAACTCGATGCCATTGTAGTGGCTTCGTGCTCGCCAAAATTGCATGTTCCTACCTTCAGGGGCGTGGCCGAACGTGCCGGGATGAACCCGTACAACTATGTACAGGTAAACATTCGTGAACAAGGATCGTGGGCGCATTCCGATAATCATATAGGGGCTACCGAAAAAGCCATTTTACTGGTGAAAGCCGGTATTGCACGTGCTTCAGAATCAGAAGCGCTTACATCATCAAAAATTCCGGCTGCCAATGTGGTTGCAGTTATTGGCGCAGGTGTTGGAGGTATGCGTTCGGCAATAGCCTTGGCTGATATGGGTAGCGAAGTTTACCTGATTGAAAAAGAGAAGAATGCTGGCGGACATGTGGCCAATTACGGGCCGCTTTTCACTACTGACATTACAGGGTACGAGTTGGCTGCAAATTTGCTTGCTGAAGTGAAAAAGCGGGCAAATATTAAGCTTTTCACCAATGCCGAACTGGTTGAGAAAAAAGGGAGCATCGGCAATTTCGACATTCAGGTGAAGACGGATAGAGAAACCCTTCCACTGCATGTTGGCGCTTTTGTGATCAACACAGGTTTCGATTCGTACAAACCTGCACCAGGTGAATATGGCTACGGTGAAGCGGCCAATGTAATGACACTTCCCGAATTCAAAAAGCTGATCGACAACTCAAGTGATAAGCTGATATTCAACGGAAAAACAATTAAAAAAATTGCCTACATCTATTGTGTAGGAAGTCGTCAGGATGATGAGGGCGACAACAAATACTGTTCGCGTTTTTGCTGTACTGCTGCCATTCACTCGTCAATTCAGGCATCGAAGAAATTCAAGAATATTACCAACCTCCATTTCAACCGAGGAATCAGAACCTACGGAAAACAGGAGTTGCTTTACGAAGAATCGTCGAAAAATGGCGACATCTACCTTCAATTCTCACTCAAAAGCATTCCTGAAATTTCACAGAAGGGTGGAAAAACCTTCGTGAAGGTGAAAGATATTCTGACTGCCGGAAAAGAAGTTGAAACTGAAGCTGATCTGGTGGTTCTGGTTACCGGAATGGTTCCGCGCGAAAACGATCTTTTGGTGAAACAATTGAAAATACCCGTGGGCCGCGATCATTTCTTCAACGAAATCCACATGAAACTTCGTCCGGTTGAAACGGTGATCGACGGTGTGCTGATTGCCGGAACCTGCCAGTCGCCAAAGAACATCCTCGAAACCATGAACTCGTCGATGGCAGCGGCTGCAAAAATCAATTCGGTGTTGACCAAAGGTGAAATTACCCTTGAGCCAACCCTGGCCAAACTCAACCCGGCGTTGTGTACGTGGTGTGGCAAATGTGCCGAAATGTGCCCGTTCGATGCCATCGTTCAAACTGAATACGATGGACGGATCGTGGCAAAAATCAATGAAGCCAACTGCAAGGGTTGCGGTATGTGTACCCCGGTTTGCCCTACCGATGCCATTGATTTGGCAGGCTTTACCAATGCGCAAATTGAAGGAATGATTGATGCACTGGCGGAAAATTAGATGCTGGAATCTGGATGCTTGATTCACGATAATCGAGCATCGAGAATCCAACAACGAGCATCTTTTCTTTGGAATTTGTTTTTTGAAATTTGAAATTTTTAAACATTTATGGAAAAGAAAGTAAGAACCGTTACTATACTGAAAGAGACTCGCAACGTTTCTGAGCATGTAAATGAAGAACGAAAAAAGTATGTTCAGATCAGAAAAATACTTCGCGAGGCGTTGAAAGAGGAGAGTAAAAGCATTCCGCAACTGGCTTCCGCTACCCTGCTTCCGTTGCCCGATGTAACTTACTACCTGATGTCGATGCTAAAGTTTGGCGAAGTGGAAGTTGATGGAATTGATGATATGGATGAGTATTATTTTTACAAATTGAAAAAGTGATGGCAACAATTAATCCCGAATTTGGGAAAAATTTGAAAAAATACGGAGCAACCGATTTTAATGCCTGTTATAATTGCGGTACCTGCACAGCCATCTGTTCATTATCGACCGAAGAGAATTCTTTCCCGCGTGAAATGGTTCGCCTTAGCGCCATTGGCGATGAAGAAGATCTAAAGGCATCGCTGAAACCTTGGTTGTGTTACTATTGTGGCGAGTGTACTTCCAATTGTCCGCGTGAGGCAAAACCCGGAGAACTGATGATGTCGCTACGGCGATGGCTCACTTCGGTGTACGACTGGACCGGTTTGTCTGGGCTGTTGTATAAATCGTTGCCCCTAAGCATTTCGGCTTTTGTGTTGGTGGCAGCAGCTGTGATAGGTTATGCTTTTTCGCAGGCATTCAACCTGGAACACATCATGCATGTTGGTCATAACTTTGAAATGATTGCCATTGCTTCGGT
>DAOQAB010000175.1:3312-5559 GCA_035353695.1 Prolixibacteraceae bacterium | reverse complement strand
ATTTATCCGAGGCCTACGGCTCTTATTCTTTTAACTCTGTCAGGTCATGCCGGACACTAAAAGGTTTGTACGGAAACCCGACAGCGTCAATCCACAATAGTAATCGGGAGTAAAAAGTAGTACTTGGTTCTTATTCTTTTGCTCTTTTCCCTTTATCCATGGCTTGGATGGTTAAAGTACAGCCGCAACTCTTCGTACTTTATTCAATTTCTCCATAAATTTGCCATTGTGTTTGGTAACAATCATGTTATAACGCGCCTGCATTTTAAGCAATGGCTCGGCAGGTAAATCCAATACCGCCTCTATAAGCAAAGCAAATTCGGCATTTACCGGTCTTTTCCCATTCAGCACTTCATTAAGCTGGGTATATGGTACATCCATTTCAGAGGCAAGTTTGCGTTGAGATATACCGCGATACTCAATTTCATCTTTCAACACTTCGCCCGGATGCGTTGGATAAACCGGTTCGATGTTGTTTGCAATCATATTGGGATCAACCCCCGGAATGGTAATCATATTCATTTATTTATAATGGTTCGACAATTCAACAATACTGCAAATTGTAGCAACTGTTTCTTGGGCGATTGTTTTTTCTTCAAATTCGATACGATACTGGTCGTTTACTCTGACAGATGACAAGCCTGCTTTATCGCCTTTTAATTTTTCATAATTCAATCCATTGAATTTTTTGAGTGCCAAGGTGTCTGTCTGGTCAATCATGATATCGATAACACGTATGTACTTTTTAATGACCTCGGGTTGAAGCCAATGCTTCTTATCGGTTGTTTTGCCCGTTTGATACATTTCTTGCAAGTATTTCTTTTCAAAAATAACTTCCATATTGTGTTATTTGATGGGGCAAAAATAAGGTATAATTTGATAATTCACAAAAAAGTGAATATTTTGTTTTTTCCTTCGTTTGCTAAAAGACGAGTAATGGTTGCTATTTTGCAACAACTAATTTATCTTTTACTCGCACCAAATTATTCGTTTCACATTTTAAAAAGTAAAAAGTAATCCACGATAGCCATCGGAACTGTCGGCGTTAAATAGTATAATGTTAATAAACCAACTTCTCGGCATATTGCCGATCACCTTTCCATATATTCAAAAGATAAACCCCCGGCTTCTGTTGTGGCAATAAAAATGAATTTGCAAAACCTTTTCCCGACCAGATAAGCTGACCAGCTACCGAATAGACCTTCAAACGGGTGTTTTCAGATTCTTTGCCCAGATTAATGCGGTAAGTTTTTTCTGCTGGATTATAAAACAATTTTATATCCGATTCATTCCATGTTTTTGCAGCATCCGTTTGATTTGTAATGGTAATATCTATAATATCAGTGGCTTCAGGAATGATTCCCGATGTTGCTTTGACCCTTACGGTCCCGTTTTTCAATGCATGGAGCAACCCGTTTGAGCTAATTTCTGCCAGTTCATTTCCGGAGATAATAGACCATTCGATTTCACCGGTTGCATTGTCCGGAAATACGTTGGCATATAGTTGCAACGAGCCACCAGGTGTGTTGATCGAAGTAATTCCACCTTCAGTTACAATTTCGATTTGTTCAATGGCAATAAGCTGATTTGAAATGTGGATATCAAATAGGGAAGAGATGCCAGTTCCAGCCTTGTCGGTTGCTTTTACCTGGGCAACGCCGTTGGCAAGGGCGGTAACCACGCCGGAATCGGAAAGTGCTATGAATTCATTTCCAGACAGGACCGACCAGGTCACGTCGTTGTACTTCACCTTTTCGGGCAGGGCATAAGCATAGAGATGGAGTTTCCCGTTGTCGGTGTTGATGGTGTTGGTTTCTTCTTCGGCTCTGATTTCTAGCTGTTCAACATAGACTGGCTGGTTGGTGATGTAGATGTCGATGTAATCTTTCACATCGGGATTCTGGCTGGCAGCAGCCTGCACCCGGATGGTTCCGTTTCGGTGTGCATGAAGCAAACCGTCGGGATCGACCGAGGCCAGTTGTTCGCCGTCGGTGATGGACCAAACCACGTAGTCGGTTGCATTGGCCGGAAGTACAGCGGCCGATAGCTGCAGTGAGCCTCCCAGTGTATGAATCGTGGTTGCATTACCTGACGAAGTAATCTCAATCGATTCGATCGGGTTTATCTGGTTTGAGATAAAAACGTCGAAGATGGCCCAAATCCCCGATGTTTTGTCGGTTGCTTTTACCTGGGCAAACCCATCGGCAAGGGCGGTAACCACGCCGGAATCGGAAAGAGTTATGAATT
>DAOQAB010000175.1:0-3212 GCA_035353695.1 Prolixibacteraceae bacterium | reverse complement strand
AGTTTCCCGTTGTCGGTGTTGATGGTGTTGGTTTCTTCTTCGGCTCTGATTTCTAACTGCTCAACATAGACTGGCTGGTTGGTGATGGTGATGTCGATGTAGTTTGTAATATCCGGATTACTGCTTGCCGCTGCTTGTACCCGGACCGTTCCGTTTCTAACAGCATGTAAAAGGCCATCGTTGCTGACCTCTGCAAATTCATTGCCTTTGATGATCGACCATACGGCATAGCCAGTTGCATTACCTGGTATTAAATTGTAGGTAAGTTGCAGGGTTCCTCCCTGGGTGTTGATTGTGGTAGCGCCGCTTTCGGTTCCAATTCCAATCGCTTCAATTGGTATAATTTGATTGGATACCGTAATTTCAAAAGTTGCGGAGATACCGGAATCGGTATTGTGGGTGGCCTTTACCCTGGCCGTACCATCGGTGATGGCTGTGATTAAGCCATTGGAAGAAAGGGTGATGTGGTCGCTTCCTGAAACAATGGACCATGTTACCTCTTCGTATCGGATACTCTCGGGTAGCGCATACGCATACAGGTGGAGCGTGCCGTTGTCGGTATTGATGATATTTGTGTTTTCTTCGGACCTGATTTCGATGCTTTCAATGGATACAGGCTGGTTTGAAATGGGTATGTCGATGTAATTACTTACGCCGGAACCATCGTTGGCTGTAGCCTGAACCCTTACCGTTCCGTTTCTTAAGGCATGAAGCAGCCCGCCGGTGGAAATTTCAGCAAATTCACTTCCGTCAATAATTGACCATGTTACACTTTTATTGGTCGCATCTTCAGGCGAGACGGTTGCTTCTAACTGCAAGGAGCCTCCGTTACTGTTAATTACGTAGTAACCCGAGGTGGAGCTGATATCAATACTTTCTACGAGGGTTGTGCCGGAACTTATGCTGCTTAAACAGTTCACAACTGCTTCGGCAAACTGTGGGCCTGCTACCTGGTTAGCTGCATAGTTCGGATGAGAATCTGAACCATCGTGATCGCCTTCGTAATCATACATCAGGCAGTTTACCTGACCGTGAGCGGGTGTTGGATCCGATTCGGCAACGATATTGTAAAAATCAAAAATATAGATGTTTGGATGCGATTTTCCATCTTCTTCCAGCCATGTATTTTTTACCCAGTTGACAAATTCCCTTGCCCTTGCGGCTTGTTCTGCATTCGTGGCATTCCGGTGCAACGGGGCAAGGGTCCATACCATGAAAAGGGTTCCGGGGTGATTATCCATCATGGTTCGTAAGGCACGGTATTGCAGTTTGTAGTTTTCCAACGATTTCCGGTCAGAGGTAATGTCCGGAGAACCGGTATCTTCTTCAATTCCGGCTCCAGGAAAACAGTGTTTAAAGATAATCAGGTTGTAACTTGCCGCTAACGAATTGATGCACTCGATTCCCGATTGTTCTGAATCACAACCTCCATTTACCCACAAGTTCCAAAAATCGTAGGGATAGTTTTCCCACGGGTACGGAGAGTCGGGATAAGCTCTTTCGGTGCAGGAATAGGATGTGCCGTTCGTGCTGTTGTAATTGGTTATCCATCCCTCTACATCTCCTTCACTAAAAACAGCGCCACCCGTTGAATGATGAAGAAAAATTGCTTTCTGTGAAAAGCCGATGTTTGTGCTTATGATCAGGGTAAGTAACAAAATGATCGATCGTTTCATAATTTTGTAGTTTAGATTTATTTCAGGTACTTTTTGTTGTACAACAAAAACGATAGTGCAATATAATCAGTTCTGCATTAAAATCCGAATCGGAGCGATGATTGTCGTTTTTTGGATCTGTGTTTTTTGGATAATTTTCAAAAAAAGTGGAATTTCTGTCGGCAAGCTGTTATTTTTACCCAAGGATTCTGGTAAATTCTATTTTTTACTTACGAATGAAATGGCCATTATGAACAAACTTATTTCGATTGCAGGTATTTTATTGATTTTTATTGCCTGCTCGCCTGCGTACCGTACGGTCAATTATGTTTCTGATAATCATTCAATCAATCTGCAAACCGATTCGGTCTCTGATCCAGCATTTATAGAAATCTTATCGCCATATAAGGCGAAGGTTACAACTGAGATGTCTGAAGTGATTTCTTATTCCGATACTTCGTTGGTATCATACCGTCCCGAAAGCCCGTTGAGCAATTTCATCAGCGACCTGATTCTCGATCATGGGAAAAAATATGCTGCCAAAAATCAATTCTCAGCCGCGATTAATTTCTCTTTGATTAACCATGGAGGCTTGAGGACTTCTTTGCCAAAGGGTGCAATCCGACGGGGAGATATCTTTGAACTAATGCCTTTTGAAAACGAACTGGTGCTATTGAAATTTTCCGGTAAACAGGTGCTGGAGCTGGCCGATTATCTTGCTTCGCGCGGAGGTGAAGGCGTTTCAGGAATGTCGTTTGGCATCAAGGCGAATAAAGCGGTGGATGTAACTGTTGATGACAAATCGGTTGTTGTGGATTCGGTTTACTGGATGATTACCAACGACTACCTTGCCAATGGCGGCGATGGAATGATTGTCCTGACGACTGCAGGGAAACGGATCAACACCGGTGAGAAAATCCGTGATGTGATTATCAATTATATGAAAGAACTAAAATTGGAAGGAAAGAGAGTAACTGCTAAAACCGATGGGAGGGTTTATCATGTGGAGTAGAAGGGATTTTATAAAAGTGGTGGCGTTAGGTGCAGTGGGGGCTTCA
This sequence comes from Prolixibacteraceae bacterium, assembly GCA_035353695.1. GTDB lineage: Bacteria > Bacteroidota > Bacteroidia > Bacteroidales > Prolixibacteraceae > CAYMTR01. The sequence goes on along the minus strand of DAOQAB010000175.1, from coordinate 499 downwards.
GCTATTCCTTCGTATGCGAATACGCTTTCAAAAGGAGGGAAAGAAGAACGTTTATTCATTTTACATACCAACGATTTGCACTGCCGGTTAGAACCGTTTTCAGAAACCGATCCCAAATATCCGGGGCAGGGCGGAATGAACCGGATTGCAGCTTATGTAAAAAAAATGAGGGAGAAAGAGCCTGATCTTTTGCTGTTCGACTCCGGTGATTTCTCGCAGGGGACGCCTTATTTCAACTTTTTTAAGGATGAGGTAATCCTTAAATTGATGTCGGAAATGGGTTACAACGCTTCAACGGTTGGAAATCATGAGTTTGATAATGGGGTGGATGAATTGAACCGGGGCCTGTCGTTTGCCAACTTCCCGATTGTATCATCCAACTACGATTTTTCGGCAACTTCGATGGGACGGAATGTAAAAAAGAACCTGGTGCTTGAACGAAAGGGGATCCGTATTGGGGTTTATGGCCTGGGCGTTGAACTGGCGGGGTTAGTTGATC
>DAOQAB010000174.1:0-5579 GCA_035353695.1 Prolixibacteraceae bacterium | reverse complement strand
GCCGGTTGCCCCGTCGATGACAGTCACACTTTTGCTGTTGTTGTTGGCCACATAAATCTTATTGGTGGTTTTGTTTACCGCTGCAGCAATCGGGCGCCAGCCAACCGTAACCGTATCTTCTACGGTATTTGTTTCCCCGTTGATGACATAAACTTTTCCCGGGTTGGTGGAATAATCGGCAGGTACATAGATTTTGTTGGTCGTTTCATTTACAACCGCTGCCCGCGGGGCTATCCCAACGGCAATCGTAGTTTCAACTTCATTGTTCGCACCATTGATCACCGAAACGGTATTCCCTGAGTTATTGGGCACATATATTTTGTTGGTTTTATCGTTGATACCAGCATAATAAGGAGCCTTCCCCACCGAAATTGTGTCATCGTTATTACCAGTTTCGCCATTAATGACCGAAACGGAGTTCCCGATGTTATTGGCGACATATATGTTGTTGGTTTTGTGATTCACCGCCAGGTTCTGAGGAAGCGAGCCAACAGCAATATCCTTTATGCTTACCGGCGTGGTAAAACGGCGGGTTTCACCATAAACGGTTCCTCCCTGATTGGTTGCATAAACACGGACAAAATAAGTTGTGTTTGGAATAAGCCCCGGAATGACGACGCTAAATTCGCCTGTACCTTCTGCCGTGTCGGCTACTGCCGTACCGCTTTCAAGGGTTGGTTGCGACGAGGTCGAATACACAACGCCCCGTATGGTTGAAGCAAGGCCGCCATCGTCGGTTACATTGCCCAGCAGCAGTACGCTGTCGGTTTTCAGGTCGAGGATTTCGCCGGTTGAAACGGTTGGCGGTTTAGGTGAAACATAGGTTTCGCTGATCAGTTGAGGCAGAAATTTAAATTCTTGCAGTTGACCTGTGCCATCTGTAAATTTCAGCATGAAATCGATGGGATAGGAAGGCCCCAGATCATTGGTGTTCGGGTTTCCGGTCAGTGGCCCGGTATGGAAATTATAAGATGTTCCGCCCATATCGCTGCCCCCGCTCACATCCATAAAATAATAACCATCGGTCGCAGCGAGACTTCCGGCAAGGTATTGTGTAGGGCTATTCTGATTGAGAGCTTCTCCCATGGTCATCCCGTCAGGATAAGCAAACCATTGCGGGTCGTTTCGCATGGCAGTAACCAGATTTGGCGCCATTCCAACAAAAATATCGAAATAACAGTTTCCGGTTCCATTCCCAGTCCCCCGCGAACGGATAACAACCTTTTTTGCCGTTGTATCTCCAATAAGGTATTCTACTGCTTCGTATTGGTATGTCCCGCCTTGTTTTGCAGGATAAGCATAGTGGTAATTCTGCCGGGTAATGTGATAACTGAGAGAATCGAAAACCGGGGAAATCGCCGTTCTGTCGCTTACATTAACCACATTATAATCTTTCAACCGTTTACCCGTTCTGAGATCGGTAAAGAACATGTGTGCAGCTGTTTCATTGGTAACCCATTTGGTGCCATTCCAGAACATCGCTCCATTTGTGTTTATTGTGTCGCCATTAACATTGGTAACAGTGCCCCAACCTTCCGTTTCAATATGAATTACGGTGGTTCCGGCTTTTAACAACTGGGGAAGAATAATAATCAATAGGAATAGCCATTTTTTCATAACGCATTTATATTAGAAGTTAAATAACGGATGAATGAATTAATGGATCAAAAGTATTGAATATTGTTCTATCCTGTTATGTTTCATACCCTACAAAAACACTCAACTGAAAAAAAGATGAATGAAATCTCAATTTATATGGGTAATTGCCAATCGTTATTAACCTTATTTTGATAATTTTGAAATCAGGGATCATAAACAAACCACCTCGATTACCAACATGATGAACCGTAAACACTGGATGCTTTTTTTGGTTTTAGTTATCGAAGGGGCGTCACTAATGGCCGTTGAACTGATTGGCTCCAGGCTGATCGCCCCGTTTTATGGAAATTCACTTTACGTATGGACAGCCATTTTATGTTGCTGTGTTTCAGGATTAGCTCTTGGATATTATTCTGGAGGGGTTTTGTCTCGCAGACATGCTACTCCAAAAATCCTTTTCTCCATTTTAACGGTAGCGGCACTGTTGGTGTTTGCGTTGCCTTATACTTCCAAAGCCCTCATTTCATTTACTTCCGTGATGGGCTTGATTTCAGGAATCTGTATTACCGGTTTCGTATTAATGACCCCAATCATGCTCTGTTTTGGGATGGTGGGCCCTATGATTGTAAAACTAATGTCATCGTCCATCGAATCGTTGGGGAATGTATCGGGGACAACCTATTTCACATCAACCGCCGGTGGTATTTTAGCTACCTTCCTGTTCGGTCTATATCTGATCCCTTTAGCAGGTTTGAACTTTTGCATCTATCTGACTGCAATTGCACTGGCGATACTGCCAATAATCTACACCTTGGTATCCCTTCCTGCGAAAAAGAATAAAACCTTTTGCAGCAGATCAACGAACCCAACAGGTGTGGCTCCAGCACCCAAAAAAGCAAAAAAGGTTGATCGCATGGAGGTTTCCAATTCAGTATTTGTTTATGGATTTGCCGTAATAGAAGGAGCTTCGGTAATGGCTATCGAGCTGATTTCGGCCCGTATGCTGGCGCCCTGGTTCGGGTCATCGCTGCCTGTTTGGGCAACTGTGATCGGGATTACGCTGCTTGGCCTTGCCGTCGGATACTTTGCCGGGGGACGGGTTGCTGATCAATTTCCCCAACGCAACACCCTATCGATTGTTTTACTGGGAACCTCGTTTCTCACCCTGCTCATGCATATTGCCTCGCAACGTTTGCCACTTTTGTTCGCTGAATTTAATCCAATCCTCTCGCTGATAACCATTAGCCTGTTGATGATTTTACCACCTCTGGCAATGCTTGGAATGATCCCCACACTATTGATCCGTTTTATCACCAGCAAAATTGACGATTCAGGGAGTACAACCGGCAAAGTTTTCACGGTTTCTTCAATAAGCGGAATTATTACCCTGCCCCTGATCGGATTTTGGGTTGTCCCCGAATTTGGACTTACTTTTCCTTCCATTGTAATCGGGATTTTAATCGGCATTGTTCCTTTCTTTCAATTGATCAAACAGAAGAAGTATTACGGATGGATTTTATTGCCAGCTGCATTTTTTAGCTTTTTACTCACCTCAAACAGCAAGAATGAACCCGGAATTAAGGTACAATACCTATCTGAAGGTTTGCTTGGGCAGGTGATGGTTGCCGATGTTGATCAAGCCATATCAGAAGGCAAAGATATGAACGGCCGCATGCTTTTTGTGAACCGGATGGGGCAATCGCAACTCGATTTAAAAACCGGCTCCACCCGTTGGACCTATTCGATATTTACCTCTGCTGTTTCAAGTGTACTACCCATGAAATCAAAAGCTTTGATTCTTGGATTAGGTGGAGGAAACGTAGCCAACTCATTCAGCTACGGATTGGGTTTCCAGGTTGATGCGGTTGAGCTGGACCGCCGGATTGCCGATGTTTCAAGGCAATATTTCTCTTTAAATCCGAATGTAAATGTGATTGTCGACGATGCCCGGCATTATCTCGAAACGACCAGTAAAAAGTATGACCTCATTTTCTTCGATGTTTTTAAAGGCGAAGTTCAGCCACCACATGTGTTGAGTGTGGAAGCTTTTAAAAGCGCAAAATCTCTTCTCTCTGAGAATGGTCTTATTATCGTCAATTTGAATGGTTATTTAACCGGGAAAATTGGGAAGCCGGGCCGATCGGTTTATAGAACACTGAAAGCAGCAGGGTTGGAAACAAGAATATTACCTACACCGGGGAATGAAAGTGAACGGAATTCATTGTTTATTGCTACAAAGAAACCGATGGCATTTCACCATGTACGCACACCGCTGACTCACCAAGGGAAAGAAGTCGGTTTGGATTCTCTTTTCCTCGACCCCTCAACGCTTAATTTATCCGACGCGATAATCCTTACCGATGACAAACCAATTCTCGAATTATTGAATGTTGCCGCCTCCAATAAATGGCGTAACGATTACAATGGTACCTATAACTTACTTTTTGCAAAAAGCGGGATTCCCCTATTCAAATAGCTGTCAAAATCTCAATCTCGTTCTTACTGCTTTATCATCTTTTGCCTTATTGTCTGTTCTGCATTTGTTATCCCGATCAGATAAATACCATTTTCTAACTTCCCGGTTTCTATAAATTGAGTTGAAGAAATTGTCTGTTTAAGAATGGTTCGACCGTCCATATCGAGAATAGTTACAATTACTCTTGAGTTGTCGGCATTTACATAAAAACCTTCGCTGAACGGGTTGGGATAAACCCTGATTTTGGCCAGTTCATCGTCCAAAACGCCAACGGTCCCCGCTTGACTTATCACCACCGTGTGTGAAACTGCTCCTTCAGCCGAAATGGTTATCGTAGCATTGCGTTCATTGGCCATTGAATTTTTTGTGGCAGTTAAGGTTACCATACCATTGCCCGAACCGGAAACAGGATTTGCACTTAGCCAGCTTTGATCCGAAGTAACCGTCCAGCTGGTGTTCGATGTGATCGTAATAGTTGTATCACCTCCCATAGCCGCTATGTCGATGGTTGAAGGTGACACGGTGAGAGTTGCTTCCCCGGCTGCCTGAGTTACCGTAACCGTTTGGGTGCCGGCGCCAGTGGCCGAAACCACAAGGGTTCCCGTACGTTGACTGGTTGTTGAATTTGCTTCGGCAATAACCATCACCTCACTATTTCCACTCCCGAAAGGCTTGCTCACCTTTAACCAGGTTTCATTGGGCAAAACCACCCACCCTGTATTGGAAGTAACGGTGAAGATGGCGGAACTACCTTCAGCGGCTGCAACATCCAAACTCAGTGGCGATACCGTCAATGACACCGCGTCGGCTGACTGGGTTATGGTGACCGACTGCGAAGTTACGCCGCTACCCGAAACCGTCACGGTTGCTGTGCGGGTTGTGGTGGTTGGGTTGGCTTGTACTGTGACGGTCACTGTACCATTTCCAGAGCCGGAAGAAGGGTTAACTGTCAGCCAACTTTGGTCGGAAGTAACTGTCCAGCTTATGTTGGATGTGACGTTGAACGAGGCTGTACTTCCATTTGCTGCAGCTACGTTCAGCGTACTGGACGAAACTGAAAGGGTGGCTGCCCCGGCGGCCTGGATGACGGTGACGGTTTGCGACGTTACGCCGCTTCCCGAGACAATTACGGTTGCCGTACGGGTCGAAGTTGTTGGATTAGCTTGTGCCGTGACGGTTATAGAGCTGTTGCCTGTGCCGGTTGCCGGGTTTACCGAAAGCCAAGTTTGATTCGAAGTTGTCGTCCAGCTACTATTTGAAGTGACATTGAACGATGCCGTGCTTCCGTTTGAAGCTGCCACATTCAGCGTATTGGTCGATACCGAAAGGGTTGCTGCCCCGGCGGATTGTGTTACCGTGACCATCTGCGACGTTACGCCGCTCCCCGAGACAATTACGTTTGCCGTGCGGGTGGATGTTGTTGGGTTAGCTTGTGCGATGACGGTTACCGAGCTGTTGCCTGTGCCGGTTGCCGGGTTTATTGAAAGCCATGTTTGATTAGAAG
>DAOQAB010000173.1:0-5624 GCA_035353695.1 Prolixibacteraceae bacterium | reverse complement strand
CCCATAACCTACAGCTTAGAAGGCTGTTGCTCTATCCAATTGAGCTACTGGACCAAACACAAAACGCTTTGAATTGCGGCTGCAAATATAAAAAAATGGTTTTAAAAACGGACGATTCAAAAGATTTTAATATACCTGTTCCATTGAATAAAATGTTCCTTAAAAACTAAATCCTTTCTCTGTCCCTGCAACAAGAAAACAACAATCTCATTTTCAAAAGCATTAGTGTTTTATAAATCGTTGAATAGTCGTTGAACTTTCATTTCTCAATTGGAGTATATAAACCCCTGACTGCAAAAAGGAAACCGGAATAACAGCATCTTCCAGTTTGCCCGCCAGTATTACCTGCCCCATTGAATTGAACACCCGGTAAGATAAGCCATCCTTTGAAAGATTCTTTACGGTGATATAGTTGGTTGCGGGGTTAGGATATATAGAAACCGGTGCAGCCTTCAGATCCCCGGTAACCGTTCCCTGATGAGAACTATAATAATAGGTTTTTAGGTTTTCAGTCTTCCAGCCAGGAACACTTTCGTCATAAAACATGCGGTGATACTCCAGCAAATTGCCATATTCATTGTAAGTATATTCAATTCTTGCCTGCTCTACCCAAGTCTCTTGTTTTTCCCGCATATCAGTGTAATAAATTGAAACAAAGGAGATCTCACCTGATTGCAAATATTGATAACAGGTCTTAAACCGATAATCGGAGGAAGTGTAGTAATTAATTTGCACACTGTCACGGCCTAAACGATCTAAAACATGATAGCTATAAAATTCACTACCCCAAGCTGTAACCGTATCTATCGCTGCCGTATCTGTTTCATTACCTAGATAAACGAACTTTCGTATTATAATCTTTGCCGAATCGGTTTCTTCGTAATTATATTTCCAAACAGCCAAATAATAAGGATCCCTAACCATTTTTATTTTAAGCTGATCTAGTGAATTATAACTGTAGTATTTTACGATACTTCCCCCATTCTCTTCAATCAGCAAATTATTTTCATTATACCAATAATGAGTTGTATCACTGGAATATTGGGTTTCATAATGTTGAATAACTTCGCCATTAACAATTGCTGAACCATAAGACAAACGACTCAGGATTGTTGAAATTTTCAAAATCAAAACATTTTCTTCGTATATATATTTATCATTTGATTCTACAAAAAAACTATCAAGAAATGATACCGGTTTGTCTTTTTCTTCATATTCTAAAACTTTGCCCATCTCATTATAATACCAAATTTCTCTCAAATCCAGTTGTTCGTCGTAGCTGTCATAAAAGTAAAAATGTTCGAGAGAAAACAACCGATTGTTGTTGTAATGATAAAGCCACTTTCGCTTTTCTAAATGATAAGCATAATATTTGTCCTCATAAACCGAATCGAGCCGCAGACCATTAGTAGTTCCTTCTTTTACCAATTTATCCGGATCGGGCAACAAGGATTCGACAGAGAACTCATCATCGGATCGCACGACGGTACTTGTTTGCCGATCAAAAATTTCCGACATTTCTTTCACGGTTGCAACCGGCTGTGTATAACCACGAAGATTTAGAGCAACAGCCAGTATCAAGAACAAAGATCCATTCAACCGGTTGCAAAATTGGTTGCTTATGTTATGCGTGAATTTACTATTTTTCATTGGTTTGTTCATTTCCTATTTAAAATTGGGATTAAGCCACCGATCTTCCTCGGGTATCTTATAGAAATACCAATCGTCGGTAAGGTAATAACTGCTCACACTGTTTGGAAAGTCTTTTTCAAATTGTAAGTCCTTCAATTTACTCCTCATATTCAGGCGAATCAAATCGAACCACCGTCCATCGGGTTCAAAAGCCAGTTCCCAGGCTCGTTCCCACACCACGGAGTCGACAAACTGTTCTGCCGTAAGAGTCGGAGGAAGATCATATTTTGAAGGGGTAAACAAATCGACATGGTTTGCCCTTCGTCTCACCCGGTTTACCATTTCAAAAGCCGATTCATCCAGATCTCCGGAACGGGCTTTGGCTTCGGCATAGGTCAGCAACGTTTGTGCATATCGGAGTAAATAAAGGGTTACTTTCGGCCGGTATGAACTATATCCATCAGCATTTGCGCTATTTCGCATTTTGGTCGGGTCTATCCATTTTTTGTAAACACAACCCGAAACAAAACTACAAGGATCTTGACTGGATTATACCAGCAATATTTCAAAATTGAGAAAGAAGTATCTTCGGTTTCGTAGTTTAACGAAGTATAATACCCCTCGACCAAAGAGACTTTTCTCCGGTAATTATCGGGAAAGTTGTAATAGAATTTTAACTCCGGATGATAAGAACTACCGATAACCCAATTCCCCAGATAACTCGATCCGATTGAATTCACCACTGCATCTGAACTTTCACCAAAAAAGAGTCCGAAAATATTTTCACTGTTGTGCCGGTTCTTTTCCTCCCAAAGAGAAGCTAAGTCGGGTAATAATGAAAAATTATAGTAGTCCGCTTTTTCGATCACCTCGCCCGATAAACGGGCTGCTTCGGCGTATTTAGCCGTATCGTTGAGCGGATATCCGGCCATGGTAAGATAAACCTCTGCCAAAAGCGCTTTGGCCGTTCCTTTATGTGGTGTCTCATTGGGTACCCGAGCATCGGTATAGGTATCAGGGAGGAGTTCTATTGCTTTTATCAAATCATTTTCAACTAACTGATAAACCTCGGCATACGATGGCTTATCAAGCGTATAATCAACATCGACGTCGACCACCAAAGGAGGTGTTCCAAAAAAGCGCGCCAGCTTAAAATAACTATATGCCCGTAAAAAATATAGTTCACCTACAAGTGCTTTGTCTTCATTCTCAGAAAGTGTTTTAAGAAGGGAATTTACATTAATGATAGCAACATACAGATTCTGATAAATTCCGTTAGCAATTCCAATATAATCAATTGCACCACCACCAGATGAAGAGCATTGCGTTTTCCCTTCTGAAGAAAAAGTATAACTACTATATAGATTAACATCATCGCTCCGGCTAAATAATTTGAAATAGTTTGAATTGTGAACTGCAACCAAACGGGAATAAATTCCATTTATAAGATCGTTCTTTTCAGCATCGGTCTCAACCAACAGGTATTTGTTCACCTCTTTGTAAAAATCGTCTTCACAGGCGAATAAAAAGATTAGGAACAATATGGGAATGAATTTCTTCATGGCATTTTCTTTCAAAAAGTTAGGTTAATAGAGAAGAAGACTCCCCTGGGATTGGGATAGGCTCCTTTGTCGATGGCATTATCGGTAAAGTTATTGTCGGTATAGATGGTTGCTTCCGGATCGTAACCGGTGTAACGGGTAAGGGTTATCAGGTTTTCGAAACTCAGGGTATATTCCATCCCAATTTTAGATGCAATTTTTTTGCGGGGAGTATAAGTGAAACTCAGTGTCTTCAATCGGATAAAACTGGCATCTTCCACAAAATAAGAGCTTTCATAGAATATACTACTAAGCAGGTAGCTCATGGTATCCTGTATAATATTCTGTACTTCGGTATTCAACCCGGTAATAAAGGTCGACGCTTTGGTCGCATTGTATTTATCGGCCCCAATTGCTGCATACCACAACATTTCACAAGATAAGTTCTTGTATTCAAACACATTTAACCAGCTACAGGTAAAATCAGGGATGGATTTCCCAAGAACCATTTTATCATTCTCATTCGCCATTGCCCGATTTTGAATCGTTGTGTCATTCTTCAGATAGGCTAATCCATACGATTTCACATAATGGCTTCGTTCCGATTTTTCAATATCACTCCACTTTCCCACAAAGCTATATCCGGTAATCGTTCCCAAAGCTTCGTTCTCCTTTGCAATAAAATCGGGGATAAAAATGTCGGTATTATTGAAGCTGATTGGCACTCCTTCATAAAGCTTCGTTATAATCTGATGATTCGTTGAAAAACCTATGCGCGAGTCCCAATAAAAGACCGACGTATTGAAAGGAGTAACTTCGAATGAAAGTTCCAGCCCATTGTTTTCCATCTCGCCAATGTTCTGATAAAAAGTTCCGCCACCATAATAGAATGGAATATCCCTCTTGATCAATAGGTTTGTATTCCTTTTCCGGTAATAATCGGCAGAGAACTTTAGCCGTTCTTTAAACAAAGAAAAATTAACCCCGTAATTCACCTCTTCTACCCGTTCGGGGCGCAAATGATGGTTTGCCAGGTTTGATATATACGCACCAGCAACAACGGAATCATTGGAAGTATAAGCCGAACTGGTGGAATAAAGATCGTCGGAAAGGCTATTCAACGGATAATTTCCCGATTGCCCCCAATTAATATACAAGTTAAATGCATCAACAAATTTTGGGATAGGGATAAACTTTTCCCTGGCCAAATCCCAATCGACAGCCAATGAATTGAATAGTTGCCCGTCGCTCACCGAAGTCCCTTCCCTTATTTTTTCATAATTCGAGATCCACGAAATAAAATACTTCTTCCGGAAATTGTAGTTGAGATTAAAAATCGCCGAATTAATCCTGCGGATTACCGATCCCTGTTCGCCATAGATTGCCTGCGATCCCCGGAGGAAAATCCCATCCTCGGGTTCAACACCTCCATAATCGATATTTGCTATTGAGTCGATCCGCCAGTTTACATTATCGCGATAGCCCCGATAACGGACAAAAGAATTAATGGAATGACCGTTCACCTGCTTAAAATAATCCAGTTCATACTGATGATTGAAATAAATATACTTTTCATCGCTCTCGAGAAATTGTTTCGTTTCCGGAGTCAATGCCCAGCTTACATTGTTCGTTGCGAAAATCAAATTCTTGAAAGAGAGGGATGCCACCGCACGAACAGACAACTCCTTATTAATTGAATAAAAGCCATGTAAGTTTAACGAATTACTGTTATCGGTTTTTACTTTGTTGTTCGCATAAACCAAAGAATCAAAAGGAATAATAAAATTTGAAAGAGACATCACAGAAACGCTGTTACCTCCAAGATCGTTAAAAAAAAGCCTTCCACTTCTATGCAGAAAAGAATCGGGCGTAGCATCGTAAGCCGGCTCGTAGTTTATCCCTTTAAATATCACTTTATTCCCCAGATAGGTATCGATCGTATTCTTGTTATCCTGATGGCTCCCTTTGTAAAGCAACCGGACAGAAAACTTCTCATCAATAACTTTTGAAAGATTAGCGGTAACCGTATATTTCCGGTAATTGGTATTTTGAACCACCCCGTTATGGTTGAAATAATTGCCAGACAAGTAGAAGTCAATGGTTTTGAAACTCCCGGTAGCCGAAAGCAAATATTCACGGATAGAACCTGTCCGAAACAGTTCATCCTGATAATTTTTTTCAGACAAAACATTTCCTGAAGAATCGCGATAGGCAGGATATCTCTCGTACAAATTGGCAAGCGGTTTCCTCCGATAGAAAGAAGTGGCAATCAATTTATCGCTTAATTTAAGGGTACTCAAAAAATCTTCGGCCCCCATTAATGAATACCGTTTGGTTAAAGATTGAAAACCTTGTTTTATGCCGAAGTTAAATTGAGTTTTTCCTCCCCCTTTTTTGGCATAGCCGTCAAGCTAAGGAGGGATCGGGTTGGATAACAAATGTTTTTGATTT
>DAOQAB010000172.1:0-5688 GCA_035353695.1 Prolixibacteraceae bacterium | reverse complement strand
GAGAAATACGCAACCTTTTCCATATCTATTGCGAAGGTGAAAATACCGAACCGGAATATTTTAGAAGCTTCAAGGTAAATACTGAAACTAAAGTAACCGCCATTGGACTGGGTAGAAGCAAAACCGCTTTGGTTGAGAAAGCCATTGAACTCTTGAACAGAGAAAAATTATTGAAACGGCAGGCAAATTACGATTCTGACCGGCAATTATGGGTTGTATTCGATTACGATTTCCGCGGTGACGCAAACGAAGCAGCCGATTTCAACAATGCCATAAACTTAGCCCAAAGCAAAGGCATCCGTGTGGCCTATTCCAACGATAATTTCGAACTTTGGTTTGTGCTGCATTACCAATATCAAACTGCCGCCGCTACCCGCTACGATTATTACCGCACACTGTCGGACAAGCTCAAATGCAATTACGAAGAGGATGGAAAAACAAAAGAATTTTCCAAAAGCCTTTACGATATTTTTCTGAACGATCAGCCCAAAGCCATCCAACACGCCCGGAGATTATATGAAGAGAAGAAGGGCGAAACATTCAGCAACCAGAATCCCTGCACCACAGTATTTCAGCTGGTCGAAGAGTTGAACAAATGCTTACGGCACTAACCATCGATCAAACGGACCATTTTTTACCGGCGGGCTTCTGCTATTAGCCGAATTCAGGCGAAAGTGCGCTGACAAATATTGCCAGGATAGTCGCAATAAACTACTTTTACTTCTCAAATAGCCATTGAAAACAATAACGATGAAAACACTTTTTCTTTTTGACTCCTATTTCGGGAATACCGAACAGGTTACCCGTGCCATTGCCAATGCGTTCAACCCGGAAACAACCATTGTTAAATGGATCAGGGATGCCTCAACCGAAGAGCTTTCCGGCACGGAGCTTCTCATTATTGGTTCACCCACACGCGGGTTCAGGGCCACCGAAGCCGTAAACCTCTTTTTTAAAGAAAAGCTTCCGACTGATTTGCATGGAATGAACGTCGCGGCATTTGATACCCGTATCGACCTGGACACTATTAAATCGAAGGTCTTCAGGGTAGTGGTCAATAAAGGTGGCTATGCTGCCAATACGATGGCCAAACAACTCAAGCGGCGAAAAGTCAGGCTGGTAATTCCTGCAGAAGGATTTTTGGTAACCGGCGAACAGGGACCGTTAAAAGAAGGTGAACTTGAACGTGCCTTTGAATGGGGTAAAGAGATCGCCAATTCCCTGGCACCACATTAAAAGAGCCAATGCGGAATAAACAGACCTCATAAGGGTGGTGCTACCAGCATTAAAAACAAACAGTTGTAAAAACGCATCGAGAATCGAACATCCACCATCGAGAATCCAGCATCGAGCATCGAGCTTATTTCACCTGGCGCTGTAATTTTTTCAGGTTGGGTTTGTGGCTGGCGATGACCGACGATTCCACGTAAAGGGTGTTCAAATCACCCAGATCGATGGAAGAGCCTTGTCGCACAAAGATGGGAATTTTCTCCAGCGGGGTTTCAATTTCCACCTTCTGCCCACCATCGTACACCTTGTTTTTATCCCAGGCATCGACCCATTTTGTGCCGGAAGGGAGGTAACAGGTCTGTTTGGTTGTCCCTTTCGCCCAAATGGCCGACACGAGAATATCGGGGCCGTAGAGATAGGTCTGCCAGTCGTTCCATGCCTCGGGTTGGTCGGGATATTGCAGGAACAACGGGCGAACAACCGGCATACCGGTCTCACTGGCTTCTTTTGCCAGCCGGTGTGTATAACCGGCCAGTGAGGCATGAACCTTTGCATAGGTGCGCCAGATCGCAATTAAATCTTTGTCGTAATACGGGGCTGAATCCATGCTCCAGGGAGCACGGTCTTTCGTTGGACCAACTTCCATGATTGGGGTAAAGCAACCAAATGCCAGCCAGCGGGCAAACACTTCACGATCGAATTCGCCATTCCAATACCCACCGATGTCGGAACCCCAAATGGGATAACCCATCATGGCACAACGCTGCACAGCAACAATCGCTGCACGCAATCCTTCAGCCGGAGAGCCAATATCGCCACCCCAGAAACCGCTGTATTTCGAGCTACCGGTATATCCGGCACGGGGAATGAGCATAAAGTCGTTGCCCCTCATTTTTTTGCACGTCTCGTTGAATGTTTTTACATAAAGGACCGGATACTCGTTCCTCACTTCACGGGCTACACGTCCATCGTGAAACTTCACGGTATAATCTTCGGGTACCAGCTCTTCCGAACGGTCGAGTTTAAAGCCATCGACGCCCTGTTTCAGCATCTTTTCAATACCCTTTTGCTGCAACCAGCGGCAGGCATCGGGGTTGGTAAAATCCATCAGCGCCACATTTCCTTCGTTGATATCGCCATGAGGACCTTTGATGGGAATGGTGTACCCTTTTTCCTTTGCTTCGAAACGCATATCACCGGTAACCCATGGGGCAACCCACAAAAGAAAGCGGGTGTTGTTCTGATGGAGCCACTTGATCATCTTTTCGGCATTGGGGAAGCGTTTTGGGTCCCAATCAAAGTCGGCATATCCGTGCAACCCTTTGGCCCACGGGCGATCGACCCAATAGACCCCGCAGGGAATATCAAATGCTTTCATCATCAGCATATCTTCGACCACCATGCTGTTATAAGGAGCCGTCACACGGGTGCCATCGTAATAGGTTTTCCGGTTGGAGTGGTTGTCGCGCCAGCGCCATGGAAGAAAAGCCCATTCAGGCGGAACAATGGTTGGCCCCACATGAAGGGAGTGAGCCTTTACAATGTTGGCAGGCTGCTGTGAAGTGTAAATGATCCCGGTCAATTGTCTTCCTTCAAAATGAACCAGTACCCGATCGGGATCGGTTTTGCAAAAATCGTAATGACCCGGCCAGGTGCCCTCGACAAACAGTCCATATCCGTTGGAAGAGAGATAAAAAGGCGAATAGAGCGATAACGTAGGTTTTATGAGCATGTCGACCGTTTCGCCACGAAGGTTCATGGCGCTTGTAATTCCTTTTTCCCATGATTTGTTCTGATCTCCGTCGACCGTGCGTTCAAAAAGGCCGGTAAAATACTCATCGGGTGTTGCGGCCAGGCCCATTCCCCAGCCAATGATGTCGTCGTCGGGGATTGCCGTAAAAGAATAGCGATACCCTCCTTCGCTTTTCACCACCGTCAGGGTCACTTTCCGGTTCTCTTTGTTCCATGTGCCGGAAAACAACGTCACCTCATTCTTCTCTTCATCGGGTTCACCGGTGATAAATTGTTTTCCTTTCGCTGTTTCGAAATAGATGGCGCTTTCGGTTGCCTGTTTATCGGTAACAAACAGCAATGGAAACTTCACCTTCTCGTCGTTGATCCCCAGCGAAATGAACTCATCGTCGCCCATGTAGCCCAGTTCGACCAACTGGTTTTTCTCACAGGAAGAGAAAGAGAGCAGAAAAACAACTAATGGAAAGATTGAGACAATTGCTTTGGCACACTTCATAGCATCCGATTTTGAATCTGCTTTAAATTTAACGTTTTATTGAATATAACGAAAGGAGATTTTCATATTTTACTTCCCATTTGCCGTTGGAAGGAAAACCGTTTTCCCCTTTGTCGTTCTGATAAGTACAAAGAAAAGCAACTGCGGTAAGCAATGAACCGTTTCCAGGCAGATAGAGCGGTAACTGTTCGCTCTGATAATTGTTCCCATTCATCAGGTAGCGGTTTTTAAAGGTATCCATCATTAACAGATCCATTGCCTGATCGGGCCGTCCGATTGCGGCTGCACACATGGCTGCCATCGGGAAATCCCAACCCCAGGTATCTTTCCAGCTCCATCTTTTCACAATCTCGTCGAGCGAATTGGACAAAATTTGTTTGTCGACATCGGCTGAAAGCGGAAGGAATCCGGCAATGCCGAGCACCATGGGATGATCGGTCAAATAAGTGGAATTGGTATATGAATCGTCGGTATTTTCAGTAAAAAGGTATTTGTTGTCGCCAACAGGAAGTGGAGAAAGGCCATCGATTACCTTTTGCCAGTTGTTGCTTCGGGCAAGTCCCAGTTTTTCCCTCATCTCCTGGGCAGTTTGTAAGCCCCATTTCCAGTAAGCCAGTTCAAATGGCGGGTTGATGGTCGACTCGGGACTAAAACATTCCTGAGCAGGGATCAACGCCGGCCCCAGCATATACTTCTGCTGGGAATCGTTCCATCGGGCATACGAAGCCATGAAGCTGGCCGTCTCCTCAATGAGCGGCTGATACTTTTTCAATATCTCCGGATCGTTGTGGTGATACCGGTATAACAAATCGACCAGATAGATCAGATGAGGCTGCTGCCAGATCAGGAAGGTTCCCACTTCACTTGGACTTTCGTTTCCTGAAGGATCGGTCATTTTAGGCCAGCGTGCCCCTTCGTAACCCTGAAGTTTTGCAGTCGCCTTTGCTTTATCGAGAATCTTGAAGTAATAATCCATCTGGTTTTCCATCAGTTCGGCCCGGTTCCACAAAATGAAATGAGCCGCATGCCACCAGTGCATTTCGAGGTGAAATTTACCATACCAGCTATTACTGGTGAGCCCGGTTTCCTGGGGTGGCAACGAACCACTGCACTGCACTTTGGTCAGGTATTGCGAAAGAACGACCCGGCGTTCCAACTCTTCGGCCCTCGAATCGTGGCAATCGGAAAAATCGACAGCCGCTCCGCTTTCCCAGAATTTCTTCCAGCTAACGGCATTGTTTTTTTCGTTTTCGAGGAATGACGGAATGGAAACCAGTCCCTTGTCCTTCTCAAATTTAACACTGATTTCGAATTCATCGCTGGCTCCGTTTGGCTTGACCAGATAAGCCTGATTGGTTGTCCGTTGTACTTCGGCCCCGCCTTTCCAGTCAATCTGCACATAATAAACGGTCGAATCAATCGTCCGCTTAAAAATGGTACGGCTAAGGGTCTTCAGGAAGATGGAACTGGTATAATGTTCCGAAGAGGCCAGATCGTATCCTGGACCAAACTTATTCGTCGAAGCATCGGGAAAAGAAATCTTTACACTCAGCTTCCCTGTCTTAATCAATGGTGATTTAATTTTGAACGAAAGCACATCCAACTGCTGATGGCACAAGGTTGTTACATCAACCGGAACGCCTTCTACCAGAAAGTGGCTGGTCATTTCACCCGTCCAGAGATTTAATTTCTGTTTAGGCTTTACAAGGTCTTTGGGTGAAATTAGCTGTGCATTCGATTTCTCGATATTCAGCCCAATCAAACCCAGGTGCAAACGTTGTGGGTTGGCTCGTAACCATTCACTGGCTTTTGCTTCCCGTTCTCCCTCACCTTCAGAAAACGCATAAAGATAGGGAACCATATTGGCCCCTACTTTGAATTTTTTT
The DNA here is from genome assembly GCA_035353695.1 of Prolixibacteraceae bacterium. GTDB lineage: Bacteria > Bacteroidota > Bacteroidia > Bacteroidales > Prolixibacteraceae > CAYMTR01. The sequence goes on along the minus strand of DAOQAB010000172.1, from coordinate 324 downwards.
GTCACGTCAGCAGCTGTGTAATTATTGGTATTTGGAAACGAATGCCAGCCCCAGTTCGATTCGGTTCCCAGCGAGATGCCCCGCTCATAATATTCGGGAAAAGTCTGCATCCCGGTGATATCGGCGGTATAAGCAAACTCGCCGTTGCCTATGGTTAATGAATTGAGCGGATCAACCTTGGTTACCTCGATGTTGTGCCGGTTTACCAGTTTAAAACGGTCGATTTTATCGGCGGCTTTCGCCCCTATCGAAAGCCACAGAACAAATAAAAAACAAACAATTTTTCTCATATTTCCTCTCCTCATTCAATTTTTAAACCTAAAA
>DAOQAB010000171.1:2714-5738 GCA_035353695.1 Prolixibacteraceae bacterium | reverse complement strand
CCATCAGCAGTACAATTGACGAAGATTGGCTTGCCCGGGTGAAAGAGGTTGTTGACTACTGCATCAACGATGATCTTTATGTGATAATCAATGCTCATTGGGACAAAGGCTGGCTCGAAAACAGAGTCAATTTAGCCAATCAGACTGAAGTAAATCAGCGGCAGGAAGCCTACTGGACCCAAATTGCTGAGTATTTCAAAAATTACGACGAGCACCTGCTTTTTGCCGGGGCAAACGAACCTAATGTTCACGATACTACAGCCATGTCCGTTCTGATGACTTATCATCAAACATTTATCGATGCGGTAAGGGCAACCGGAGGCAATAACAGTTCACGCACGCTCATTGTACAAGGACCTTCGACCGACATCGAAGAGACCAACAAGTTGATGAAAGCTTTGCCAACCGATCAAATTGCCGACCGTTTAATGGTTGAAGTTCACTATTACACGCCTTACCAGTTTTGCCTAATGGACAAAGATGCCGATTGGGGCAAAATGTTCTACTACTGGGGAAAAGGCAACCACTCTACCACCGATGCTAACCGCAATGCAACCTGGGGAGAAGAAAACGATGTGGAAAAATTTTTCGGCATGATGAAGACAAAATTCGTTGACAAGGGAATTCCTGTAATTATTGGGGAATATGGCGCTTACAAACGAAACATAAGTTCACCTTCCGACAAAACTCTTCACGATGCCTCTGTTGAATATTATCACCGGTATGTAGTGAAATCGGCATGCAACAAGGGGATTATACCTTACTTGTGGGATACCCCGGGAGGCTTGTTCAATCGCAGTAATGGAAAGATTCTAGACAGGGGCGTTCTCAATGCAATCATGCTTGGAGCTAAAGAAGGTACAAGTACAACAATAACAACAACCAAAAGCAATTCAATCGAACTGTTTCCAAATCCCTTTGATTCAACATTTTCACTTCAAATTGAGAAACCCGGCGACATAGAACAAATCACAATTTCAGATGCATCAGGCAAACAGGTCGAAACCATTGACAAGTTGCAGGTCCGGAACTCACAAACGATAGGTTCAGATTTGAAACCAGGGTTGTATGTGGTCAATATCTATTGGCCTGATTTAATGAAGTCGTTTAAAGTTGTAAAGAAATAGAACGAACATCAACAACAGAGGCTTCCTCAACTTTTCCGTTCGATCCCGATCAACACAGTAATTCAATTTTTACGGCCCAGAGTTTTCTCAAAAAGACTCTGGGCCGTATTCATTTAAACCACAAATTGTTGACAAAGCACCATTATTGAGAAAATGATAGTATTCTCAAGATTTTAGAGACGATTTTCAAGGTATTAAACTTAAAGGGAATATAGCTTTGAAGCTAAATGATCAATAAAAATCTGGATAAAACCTCCCACATGAGAGGAAAAACATTGAACCTATCAGAATAATGGTTAGAGCAAACATCAATGATCAACTCAATAATTAATCAATAAAAATGAAGCAAATTGAACTATTCAAAAACCTCTGTCGGCATTTAAAAAAGAAAATGCTGATTGGTGCTTTAATGTTATTTATTTCAAACATCATTTATGCACAAAACACAACTGTTCACGGTATTATTACCGACGAATTAAAAAACCCGATTCCGGGTGCCAATGTTTCCATCGAGGGAACCACAAATGGAACATTATCAGACAACGACGGAAAGTTTTCACTAAAAATTCCTTCCGAAAATTCGGTTCTGATTGTATCGTTCATTGGGTACGAAATTCAGAAAATAAAGCCCAACGGATCAGAACTAATCAAAGTTGTTCTTAATCAAAAGGTTGAAGAACTTGAAAACATTGTGGTTGTTGGTTACGGTGTGCAAAAAAAGAGCGACCTCACCGGAGCTGTTGCCTCAGTATCGAGCGAACAATTGACTAAAACGCCCAGCACCGGAGCGGTCCAGGCATTACAGGGGAAAGCTGCCGGAGTGCAGATTTTCAATAGCTCGGGTATGCCGGGAGCATCAATAACGGTGCGCATACGTGGTATCAACTCAATTACGAAAAAAGATGAATGGAGTGGCGTTGCAGGGCCAATATACATCATCGATGGAATTCCAGGCGACATCAACTCGATAAACCAGAACGATATTGAACACATTGAAGTACTGAAAGATGCTTCAGCTCAGGCCATTTATGGTTCATCGGGCGGAAATGGTGTGATTCTCGTTTCGACCAAACAAGGTTCGAAAAACCAAAAACCAAAGGTCGAATTGTCGATGTACCGTGGAATACAATCGAACGATATTCGCGTTGAAATGTGCGACACTAAAGAGTTTATTCAGATTTACAACTCACTCGAAACCACAAAAAAGACCCGTATAACAGTTGATCCCGACAGTTTACCATCGACCAACTGGTGGGAAGAGATATCGCAAAATGCGGTTATGGAAGAGTACAACCTTTCGGTTTCATCAGGTACCGAAAAGTCTACATCACTTTTCAGCATTGGATATTTAAATCAGGATGGAGTGGTTAAAAAGACCGAATATAAACGATACAACCTCAGGGTTAATACAACTTACAATATTGCGGAATGGCTAAAAGTAGGCGAAAACATATCTCTTGCAGCTACACGTAACCGTGGCAACGATGGCTGGGGATCGCCAATGGGTGCAATTAACCAAAGCCCAATCAGCTATGTGCGCGATACTTCTTCTACACTAACTGCCAAGCAGATTAAAGACAAGAATATTGGCTGGGGAGGTTGGGCTCAACCTTTGTTTGGCACAGGAACAGGCAACCCCGTTGCTGGAATTTATTACGACAACAACCAGAGCGGCACGTACCGAATGGCTGGAAATTTATTTGCCAACATTCAACTATTCAAAGGATTGACTTACAACAACAATTTTGGTTTCGACATCAATTTCTACGAAAACGACAATTTCAAACCCTATTACTACATCACTTCTACTCAGAATAATTCAGTTGTTCAGGTATCGCGAGAACTGGACCGAAATTTCTCATGGAACTGGCAACATGTGTTCGACTACAAAGTAACA
>DAOQAB010000171.1:0-2614 GCA_035353695.1 Prolixibacteraceae bacterium | reverse complement strand
ACCTTTTTGAGCTTCGGAAAAGCCCGCTTTGGATGGGGAAAAACCGGTAACGACGGTATCCCGGGCAACAAATTCTACTCGCTGGTTGGCGTAAATGCCGGAAATGGCTATCCGCTTGGCGGATCGGGAACACCGGGTGGCATTGCCCTTGCCCCAGGAAATCAGGAACTGCACTGGGAAACAATTACAACCTATAATTTCGGGCTCGATCTGAATTTCTTCGACAATAAATTATCGGTAATTGCCGACTATTTCGATAAAAACACTTCGGGCATGTTGCAATCGCTGGCATTGCCACTGGTTGTGGGAAGGTACGGTTTTTCAGGTTCCGACGGAAAATACACCGACCATGTAGGAAGCTTATCAAATAAAGGTTTTGAATTTGCTGCCGGATATAAGGACAAAGTTGGAGATGTTAAATATTCAATCGATTTCAACATAACCAAAATCATAAGTAAGCTCTATAACCTGACCGACACATTCACCTTGCCTGATGCCGATTCAAACCCAAAATCGATATTGAGAAACGGCGATGCACCTGGAGTATTTTGGGGCTACGAAACAAATGGCTTGTTCCGTCCCGAAGATGTTGAAATAATTACCGAAAATGGCAAAGAACGATCGGCTTGGAAAGATTATATCCCTTATAAAACAGACGCAAAAGGAAACCGGGTATATACTCAGAACAGTGCCAAACCGGGTGACCAACGTTTTGTTGATACAAATGGCGACCTTACGCTGACTGCTGCCGACAAAGTAGTGATTGGAGACCCGAACCCCGATTTCACGTTTGGACTTACATTCAACGTCGAATACAAAGATTTTGATTTAAACTGCTTCTTCCAGGGAAGTTATGGCAACGACATTTTTAATTCAAGCAAATCAAGCTGGTACAACTCTTCTGGCCTCAACAACTGGGTAAAAGATGCAGTGAACGCATACCGTGCTCCGGTTTATGAAAAAGATGGTACAATGAGCGACCCGGGAAATACCACCTCAAATCAGTTTAGACTTTACGGTTCGACAAACGACAACTACCGCATGAGCGACTGGTACGTAGAAGATGGCTCATATGTCAGGTTAAAATCGATTCAATTGGGTTACACACTGCCCGGAACTTTAACTAAAAAAATTGGCGTTGAAAAGTTAAGGCTTTATGTTGGTGGCCGAAACCTGATTACATGGACCAAATACTCAGGCCTTGATCCTGAAACTGGAGGCAACGACCCAACTTATTTTGGTGTTGACGGAGGAAGCTATCCTCAACCCAAAATGTACAACGTAGGAGTTAATGTTTCCTTTTAGTAACAAGTGTTATTCTGTTTTGTTAAAAAGCAATAAAAATGAAAACAATAAAGCAATATATATTGATTATAGCTACAATAGCTAGTCTTACATTTGCCGGTTGTTCCGAAGATTTTCTGAATATTCCACCGGCAGGAAAAGTTGACGAACTGAGCTTTTTTACCGATACCACCAATATCGATTTAATGCTGAGCGGCGTTTATAATGCCCTTCTTTACAAAGAAAACTGCGATGCCTACGACCAATACCGATGGTGGCTGGGCAGTGTAGCATCCGATGAAGCTGAAGCCGGTGGCGATTCGCCAACCGCCTGGGGAGAAGGATACTCCTTTGACGAACTAAACCACAATGCCGAAGCTTCAATATTGAAAATGGTGTATGGATCGATGTTTAACGGAATTTCGCGCGCTTCGGAAGTGATTGAAAAACTTCCTGAGGCAAGACAAATTGCGGGAGCCGAAACCAAGAAGAAAATTGACACCCGACTGGGCGAAGCCTATTATCTGCGGGCAGCCTATTATTTCATCCTTGCTCGTGTGTTTGGTGGTGTACCGGTAGTTGACCATATTTTGCTCTCGTCGGAATATAAAACACTTCCACGTGGCACTGTAAAAGAAGTTTATGCCTTGATGGAAAAAGACCTGCTAGCTGCAATACCCAATTTACCGCTCGAAAGCCAAATTCCAGCAAGTGAAAAAGGTCGTGCTTCGAAAGGGGCAGCACAAGCCCTTTTGGCAAAAGTTTATGCCTACGAATCGTCGTACTTTACCTATTACGGAACCAACGACAGCCGCTTTGGAGCTGTTCAGAACAGGTGGAAAGAAGCCTTAAGCCTGTGTGAAGAGATAATCAATTCGGGCGAATACGAATTGGTCGGCTCAAATGGCGAAACGTACGAAACATTCTGGAGCCCAACAACAAATGGGTTTCGGTATTTGTTTTCGGTTGAAGGGAACAATAACCGCGAAAGCATTTTTGCTGTTCAACACATCTATAGCACAGGGTATAGCAACTACAGTTTTGGATGTGCACTGAATCAGTTTGTTGGTGCACGTGCCCTGTTGCGGAATGATGGTTCATTCCCTACACAAACCGATCATGCATGGGGATTCTGGGTACTTACCCACAAACTACTCAACATGTTCGATGCCGACGACGTGCGCAGAAAAGTCGCCATAGGTCAAAGTCCCGATTCAATAACCGGTTATCCGGGCGATAGCTTGTACGGTCAATTAACTCTTGGTGGGAAGAAAGTGTCGGGGTGGTTCACCATTGCCAGTACAATTTACCAATCAACTGGCCTCGAAAA
>DAOQAB010000170.1:0-5757 GCA_035353695.1 Prolixibacteraceae bacterium | reverse complement strand
GAGAAGGATTTATATAACGAAAGTGTTTGCCTTGGCATCCTGTCGAAGGTGTACTATTTCAACGACCAGATGGACAAAGCCTACGAAACCATTGCACAGGCCATTTCCATTCTGGAAGAAAACCGCAATAATCCCATGGTATTTTCAATGGATAAACTGGCCATTTACCGATCGGTACAAGCCGATTACTACGGATATGCCAACGAACACGAAAAGTCCATTGAGTCGGTAAAGAAGGGGTTAGAGGTATTAGAAAAAGAAGAAGGAAGCACTATGGACGAAGTAAATTACCATTATTGGATTGCTTCGTTATATGCCATGCTGGCCAGCCAATATCAGATGATCGGGCAGGATGCACTGGCCAAACAAAATGCAGATAAGGCCATTGCAATGATCAAAGATTACAAAATCCTTCGCATCGATGTTTATTACAAAGTTTTGTATTATCTCACCAATGCAACGCGTTACGACGAAGCCATTCAGCTGACTAACTTTCTGAAAGCAAACCAGACGGAACCCGACACAATCAATATTTTTAATCAGGCTTATACTGAATTTTTGGCTCAGTCGTACCAAGGAAAGGGAGATTATCGGAATGCCTATAACTATCTTAGCCAGAACTCGCAAATTACCAATGCACTGAATACAAGAGCAAGGGCCGAAGCCAGCATGGCACTCGCAACGGTTTACGAAACATCGAAGAAAGATGCCCAGATACTTGCCGGCGAATTTAAACTTAAAAGCAAAAACCGGCTGATTGCTTTTCTGGTTATTGGGATCCTGTTGCTTGGAGCAATCAGTTTCCTGATCTGGAGAAATTCAAAAGTCATTAAGGGAAAAAACCGGGGTTTGTATGCCCAGTTGAAAGAGCAGGATCAGTTATATGCCGAATTGAAAAAGCTGAAGCAGAAGGTTGTTTCAGAGCCTTTGTTGGAAGTTTCGGATAAAGAAAGCAAAAGCCTTTTCGAGCGGGTTGAAGACTATCTTTACCAAACCCAGCGATATACCGAACCGTCACTTTCGCGCGAAACACTGGCCCTCGAAATGGGTACCAACTACAAATACCTTTGCGATGCCATTCAGGAAGCTTGCGGACTTACTTTCAACGATTACCTGAATGCTTTCCGCCTCGACCATGCCCGTAACCTGTTGTATGATTTGAAAACCAACCCGGTGATCGAAGATGTACTGCTCTCGTCGGGATTTACCAACAAGAGCACGTTCTACCGGCTTTTCCGACAGAAATTTGGACTCACGCCAACCGAGCTCAAAGCGTTGGTAAAAGAAGAGAAGAAGAATATGAAATAGTTCAGAAATAAATTCAGCGTTGGTTTTAATGGGTTCGTTTACAATACCGGGAAGCAAAAATCGATTCTAAAAAGAAGGAAATGAATGTTTTTTATAATACCATTGTTTTTGTAAAAGATATAAAAAAATCGAAACGGTTTTATGAAACCATTATTGGTCTGAAAGTCGAAAATGAATATGATACAATTGTTTTCTACGAAAACCATTTTGTCATACACAATCGGGAAGAAATCCTTCGGACGGTATTCGGAGGAGCGGAAGATTCCCCTAGTTGTAATTGTCCGAAGAATATTCTTATCTATTTTGAAACCGACAACATTGAAGAATCTTATCAAAAAATAAAAGATGAGAACATTGAGATAATACACCCCATTCTGGAACAGGAGTGGGGACAAAAAGTATTTCGGTTTTATGATCCCGATTATCACCTCATAGAAATTGGCGAAGCCATGCACTTGGATTATCTCAAAAAATAATTGCATTCGTTGCGTTCTTTTTGCGTATAAAACAGGATTTGCAGGCTACTCTTTTCTGATTCAGTATTTACGTTTTTCTGATTCCGTATGTTGACGCACGTCATTCCGTATTTATGCACTCGTAAATACGGAATGATCCAATGATATTCTCCCCGTATTACCCCTTTTCTAAAAGGAACAGCCAAAACCCTAATTGGGTAGTATAATCCTTGTTGGAACAGCCCTGATTTTAGTTAGAATAGTCTCGATAAATGGACGTGTTGTTTTCCATAAAGACGGAGTAAAGGCAGGTGAATAAATTGGCTTTTCGGGATGGTCTGGCTGGGGAACTTCAACCTTGGCTGTCGATGTCCAATGGTCAATCTGTAAAAAAACACATGTTTCGCTCACAATTGCAATTTAAGCATAGAAAAAACGATGTCTCAAAGTATTTTATCCACGAAATAAATTATTTTTGAGATAATGTCTTTTTATGAAAAATAATCTTTCTGTCATACGATCCTCACAAATTTAAAAGAGTCAGCAATAATAAAAATTCAAGATTTGTAATGTTATACAAACAATCAGAGGTTTCTCAAAAAAACATAACAAGCCTTTGTGAAGAAATAAAACGAACACGTTTGCTGAAAAACACAAATCGTGGATCGGCGCAAGCTAATTGTAAATAAAAGAAGCTAATCGTAGATCAACGTAGTTAAACAACGATGGACAAAATACATGTGGGTTCAATGAGAGCGTTCAACTATTCAATAATTCAACACCGTTATATCCTCAAGAAACAAATTGTTTTTTCATCTTTTCTGCACCTAAATGCAGTTGTCGTGCTGGCACAGGAGGGCATCTCTGTTTCGGGAGGCAATGCTACTTGCAATGGTGGTTCTGTTAGCTATACAATTGGGCAGGTAGTTTATACCTGCAATAATGGAGATGAAGGCTCGGTTGCCCAAGGGGTGCAGCAACCGTATGAAATTTCTGTTGTTTCAAGTGCCGGAAATTTTAAAAACTTTGATTTAGCCTGCATGGCCTATCCAAAAAAAATGCGAGGTCAAAAACTTTAAAATTATTAACAAATAGATACGTATGAAACGTTTACTTTTTACCTTAACCACTGTGCTTTTTTGTATTGTTGCGTATGCACAGTCGCCTGAAAAAATAAGCTATCAGGCCGTTGTTCGTAATACAAGCGGCGAATTGGTGAAAAACACCGTGATTGGGATGATGATAAGCATTCTTCAGGGCGATATCAACGGTACTGCAGTCTATGCCGAAATACAATCGCCGGTTACTAATGCCAACGGTTTGGCTACGCTGGTAATTGGTGAAGGGAACGTCAAAACCGGAAACTTTGGCACGATAGACTGGAGTAACGGCCCCTATTTTATCAAAACTGAAACCGACATTAACGGTGGAATCAATTTCACCATTACCGGTACCAGCCAGTTGATGAGCGTACCTTATGCCATGCATGCCACCACAGCCGAAAGCCTCACCAAGCCAATTGAAGAAACCGACCCTCTTTTCTCGTCGTGGAACAAAAGCTCCGGCATTACCATTAGCGAAAACCAGATTAGCGACCTCGACCACTTTAAAAATAGCGACGAGATCGATCCAAGATATACGGCTGACAGCTCGTTCTTAAAAACAGGTGTGCGAAGCTGGAACAGTTCATTGGCTAAAAACATCGGCGCGAAAGATACTACCCGATGGGGAAAAGCAGAGACTGACCCACTTTTTTCGTCGTGGGATAAAAGCACGGGCATTATTGTTACTCAAAATCAAATCATTGGCTTTGACCCATTTACCACAGCCGACGAAACCGACCCTCAATTTGGCAAATCGATAGCCAAAGGGATCACCCAAGCCGATACTGCTAACTGGAACAACAAAAGTGGTTTCTCGGGAAGCTATCAGGATTTGACAAATGAGCCAACAAGCCTAAGCGATTTCTTCAACGATATGAATTATCAGCGTTCTAACGACGACGGCGATGTAAGCTCCACAAATGAAATACAAATGCTGTCGTATAATTCGACTAATAAAACAATAAACCTTTCAAGTGGCGGGTCAGTATATGTGCCAAATGTTGAAACCGACCCAACATTTACAGGCAGTCAGGCAGCCAACATTACCGCTACCGACATTACTAATTTGGCTAATCTGTCAGGAACTAATACAGGTGATCAGGATTTAAGCAGCCTGGCAACCAGGACCGCTCTCAAAGATAGTGCCGCACAGCTCAGGTCTGAAATGCCCGATGTAAGCGGTTTTCTAACCAGCTACACTGAAACCGACCCAACATTTACAGGCAGCCAGGCAGCAAACATTACCGCTACTGACATTACCCATTTAAGCAACCTTTCGGGGACCAACACCGGTGACCAGGATTTAAGCAGCCTGGCAACCAGGACCGCTCTCAAAGATAGTGCCGCACAGCTCAGATCTGAAATGCCCGATGTAAGCGGATTTCTAACCAGCTACACCGAAACCGACCCAACATTTACAGGCAGTCAGGCCGCAAACGTTACCGCTACCGACATTACCCATTTAAGCAACCTTTCAGGTATAAATACCGGCGATCAGGACCTGAGTGCATTAGCAACAAAGACTGCTTTGGCTGATTCAACAGCACAAGTACGTAGCGAGATACCTGCCGAAGCCGATGGTTCCGAAACCAAAGTTACAGCCGGCACAAACGTTACCGTTACAGGTGCAGGAACAACCGCAAGCCCTTATGTAATAAATGCTTTAGTAAGTATGACCATTGAACAACGAGATGCTTTAACAGCTACTGAAGGTATGGTTGTTTATAATACAACTACTCACAAACCAAATTATTATAATGGTACCGAGTGGATGAATTACGATGGCACATCGGCAAAAGTATTTGCTATTGGTGATAGTTATCAAGGAGGTATTATTGCTTACATATTACAGGATGGAGACCCCGGTTACGTTTCAGGCGAAATCCATGGTATTATTGCAGCGCCAACGGATCAAAGTACAGAAGATTCATGGTCTTATAATTTTAATCTTTCATTAACAGGGGCAACAGGCACCGCTTTAGGCACAGGGCTATCAAACACAACAAAAATAACCATCATACTAAGCAGCGATGGTTCTGCTGCACAAGAATGTTTTGATCTGGTACTCGGCGGTTATAGCGATTGGTATTTGCCTAGTAAAGATGAATTGAATAAACTTTACCTAAATAAAACTGCGATTGGCGGTTTTGCCGATAGTTACTATTGGAGTTCTACCGAAGTTGATGAAAACTACGCCTGGATGCAGAGCTTCGTAGATGGATACCAGTACAACGACAAGGGGAAGGACGTATATATCAATGTACATGTGCGTGCTATTCGGGCTTTTTAACCATTAAACCGCGGCTCGTGCTGGGCTTGTCGAAGCAAGTGGTCGTTATACAGAAATAAACGAGGGGAACGTCTGAACCGGAAACTTGCAATATGGAGTAACGGCTCTATTTTTCCAAAACCGAAACCGGTATAACTGGTGGGGTCAATTATACAATTACCGGTGCCCGTCAGTTGATGAGCGTACCTTATGCTATGCATGCCACTACGGGCAAAAGCCTTACCAAACCGGTTAAAGAGCCCTCGATTCGGTTTTCTCGTCGTGAACAAAAGTTCATACATTCACAAACAGGCACTTTAAGAAAGCAACGATTTGTGCCTGACCAATACTGCCTCTTTCCTGAAAGTTGAATTGATCCCCTTTTCAACTGAGATTTATCTGTCAGTTTAAAAGCATGTTGCAAATACAGGACTATGTTTTGCGGATATGGGACTACCCCTGTTTGCCCTGAAAATACATTTGCCAGGGTAAATGAATCCGCAATGATAAATAGAAAAAAAGAGCGTATCCAAATCGAAGACAAAAGCCTCTTTAAACGGCTTGATGATTACCTTGTCCAAAGCCATCGTTACACAGATCCATTTCTCTCACGTGAAATTCT
>DAOQAB010000169.1:2103-5824 GCA_035353695.1 Prolixibacteraceae bacterium | reverse complement strand
GCCCACCATAGCTTTAGCGAAGGTGGGGATACTCCCTGCCCACCATAGCTTTAGCAAAGGTGGGGATGCTCGATACTATTTTTTTCTTCGGTCTCTTTTTACAAAAACCACAACTGGCTTGGGAAAAAACCAAAAATTCTCTCCGGCAGCCCATGATTTCACCGTCTCTTTCACGGTTTTAATTCGCTCGCTTAATTCTCTCTTCATTTTCTCTTTCCTTTCCAATAAATTCTCTTCTTGTCATCCCCCCACGGAATGACTCTTTCTTAAAGAACATTCTCACCGGATTTATTCGGACGTAAATCCTTTGAAAAAATTCTGAGTCACCATTTTAACCAATTCGGCCTTCAACTGTTCCTTTCCTACACTCCCGATAGCTATCGGGATCAGGAAATTTTTTCAAATGCCAATGTGCTGGCTTCAGCCCACACGGCACTCAGCAGTCTGATTCCATGGCATTTGATTCATTAGAAAGCTTCTTCAATATTGAAAGCGCCAAAGTCCCCTTCAGGGGATCTAGGGGTTTACAATATAGTAGGCCAATGCCATATCCATGTTGCCCGATTGCGGCAAATGGTTGATAATCCGGATCTGCTTCCGCACATCCTCGGGATTTAACCTGATTTCAGCACCATACTTGTCGGTAACCGAAGTTATTTCCAACTGGTACATGGTGGTCTGGTTCGGCAAACCGACCGTTTCGGGCACCTTCACCAACAGAAAATAATCGTTTTTGTCGTTATAGGTCAACACCAGAGGCTCGCCACCGTTACCCTTTTCGACAGGGGTTCCGGCAGAAAGGTTCTGCACCGTATAAGCCACCGTGAGCGGGAACCGGTCGGCAGGAATTTGGACTCCGGCCGCTTTATCCTTAAAGTTGATACCAATCTTCAACGGAGCCTGGTAATCGGTTGGGCTGTAGCAATCGTTGGTCATCTTATCCGCAAACTCCAGATACATGTTGTTGGGCTCCACCAGAATTTTCAATGCCCGGGTAGTAGAGCAACCCACCGGCCGGGTCTCGGTGACCATCAGATAAAGCGTGTCACCCGATAGGCGGTCGAGGTCATTAAACTTCACCCTCACATCGGTTTCGAACTGACCTTCGATAAAAGTGAAAGCCAATGGATCCAATGAATTGAAATTCCGGTCTCTTACATCCCACGCGAAGGTATTTTCGTCGTGATAATCGACCTTAAAACTATACTCAGAACCTTCGATGATCGTCAGATCCGGAGCCTGAGCGAAAGCCATGGTTATTGCTGCCACCATGAACAAGGCAGTTGTTGCTACCCGATTACCAACGCGGTTGAGTAATCTTTTTAAGCCTGAAAAATTGTCCGAAAAAGTTTTCATACTGCTTAATTAATCATTTCAAAATAGTTTTTGGCTAAAGCCAATTTTGTTTTATTTAATCATAATCCTACACCTGAAGGTGTAGGCAATTCATGATTTGCCTCTGAATTCCCTCTAAATTGCCTCCAGCTTTAGCTGGAAAACCAATTTATTCATCTTCAAATCGCTGAAATCCAAATTTTTCAATCATCTCATCGTATTCCTCCAGAAAAGATCGGATACGATGATGTTCCTCCTGATTCTTGATATAATTTCTCACTACATCAATTTTCGATTCGGAAACAGACACGGCAAAATATTCATCCTGCCATTCAAACCTGTCAGAAATTAGTTGCTGCTTATTGATCCAAAAGGATGATTCACCCTTAACCAACTGCATAACCTTTTCGATGGTTTGGTTGTATGCCAACGAAACCAAACAGTGACAATGTTGAGTATAGCCATTGATAAAATCGATGAAAATACCTTTTTCTTTGGCATTCTCCCGAATGTGTTTCCAAACAGCTTTCCTAACCTCCAATGGTTGGAGCAAAGGTTTCCACTCTTTTGTACTCCACACGAAATGGATATATACCTTAATGTATGCCATTGTTTGCAAATTACTAATTTTGGCTAAAGCCAAATTCTATTATCATACTCCACTAGCTAAAGCTAGTGGCAATTCATGATTTGCCTCTGATTTGCCTCTGATTTGCCTCCACATTTATGTGGAGGGAAACAATCAATGCAAAATAGATCCGGGCTTTAGCCCAATTTTCACAGAACATTTTGGCTAAAGCCAATTTTCTTTAATCATTTCATTTCCCACCACCTGAAGGTGGTGACAATTCATATAGAAAAAATCAGCGTATCCCTATCCGTTCCCCACATCGGATAGTGTTTTTTTTACCGACTATCCCGATTCTTCATCCGTGCCGCCCGGCCTGCCGGACTCCCGGGATGAAACCATCCTGTTTCATCCCCTGCACAGCGCCCGATCCGGGATACGCTGTTATCTCCCCTTGTTATTCTGTGTCATGCTGAGGAACGAAGCATCCGTACAAAACCCGGAGATCCTTCACTGCATTCAGGATGACACAACCAACTGTTTTCAAAGAACCTGACTACAAAACGTAATTTCTTGTTTTCCCAAGGGAAAGGAGTCCCGCCCCTCTTTTGATCCCGATCCCGATGACTATCGGGATTATCGGGGCTGACGGGACTCCTGAACTATTTTTTGCAGCCTTATGAGTACTAACTAAATTGACAATTCAATGAACAAAAATTAGTCATTAATTGTAATACGCGGTGTAGCTGGCGATGCTTCGATTGTTTGTACAGCTGAAGTATTATTTCCAGAAGTTGCATTGGCTGTTGATTCCCCACCATCAGTATAGTTAAGGGTAGCGTCATCATCAACAACAACAGAAGATGCACTAAAGGTAAATGGCTGGTCAGCATTTGTGTCATCCGTTCCCCATCTGATATTCGACCACATAGGAATCGTAATTGCAGTTGTACCAGCTGGAACAGAAACAGTTGCAGTCCCATCATAAACAGCAGGATTGCTATATGCGGCACCAGCGGGTATTGAAGTTTGCAATCCAATAAAATTACTAGTATAATTAGTGTTTGCTACAGGAGAGCCAGCAATGGTATAATTAAATCTCCAAGCTAAACTAGCAGCTGTTGGAGCATTATTAACCGTACAACCGCCAACACTAGGAGCAACTGTTAAAACAACGTGTACCCAACGTGTATTATAAAGGGTTGTGGCATTAATATGACCAGCCAAATTAGCAGCAGTACCACCACCATCATCTGCGGTAACGTTCGGAACTAACCAATCAACAGATCCAGGACCACGTTCATCATAATCGTTACAATCACTAGCTGGTGCAGCTGTCGTTCCATCAGCTAATGTAGAAGTAACAATCACATCAACGTTCATTACGGCTGTATAAAACTGACGAATCGTCGAACATCCGCCATAAGCCTCGGTACAGGTGACTCGATATACACCACTTGCGTTAGCAGAATAAGTAATGGTAGCGGTATTGGAACCAGAAGAGATAGATGTTCCTGCTTCCACTGCTCCACCTTCTGTTCCATCACAAGCTGCCATAGTAATGCCCCATGTATAAGTAGCACCCGAATGATTATCAACTTGAACACCATGTGTTGATCCCGGCATATGCCAATAGGCAGTAGCAACCGTTAAACCATCCTGTGCCCAAGCACTTGTGCCAGCAATGACGATCAATGCCAGCGCAATCACGAAAGAAAATAATTGTTTTTTCATAAGACTAAACATTTTAACATTAAACATTGATTTTTTAAATTCTATTTTTTCAATTTTTTGTTTTGTAAATTTTTGTTCCATATA
>DAOQAB010000169.1:0-2003 GCA_035353695.1 Prolixibacteraceae bacterium | reverse complement strand
ACAGTTACCTCATCGGTTGTCTCGCCCAAATCGGCAGGACCAGTTACCGTAAGGTTAAAGCTGGCAGCAGTGCCTGTAACCGCACAAGTTCCTCCCCGCAAAGAATTTCCTACAATCGCAACACTGCTTTGCAGCGTGTTATTCCCTGCACCGGCAATCATCGTCACCACACCTGTAAAGCTCCATCCATCGGTTGGAAAATCAATAGCTTTATTCATCGTCACCGTAAAATCAACGGTATTTAATGAACTTACCGCGCTGATATCTGCAATGGTATTGGGCCAGAGCCTTCCACTGTACGAATTACAGGTGGTAGTACCGACAGGCACCGTAAGAAAAAAGTCGTTGCTTACCGGATTGATTTGAATACTCCGCCGGGCCACACAACTTCCTGCCGAATTGGTCTCGTTGTATACCACAAACCAGGTTGTATTCGCCGAAAAAAACGTTTGATCAAAATAGACTTCAATCTCCGCATTTGCACCAACCGTACGGGGAACAAAATAGCTGGCAGAAATGGCCACAGGGCTTCCCGACAGATCACCGGCATAAAGCTGCCAGGTAACAGAGTTGGCCGTATTTCCCATGGGAACCCGGTAAAGGTGCCACGAGCCATAGTAGGGAGCCGCAGGAGTGTTCTGGGCATACGCATAGCGGCTACCGGCCAGCAGCAGAAGTGCTACCAGCAGGAAGATTGTTTTCGCTATATGTTGTACCCTTTTCATATTTTACCCCCTAGCCCCCTAAAGGGGGGATTGAGTGTGTGCTATTTGTTAATTTTTAACTTCAATCTTTTATTATCTGGCTCGAATCAAATACCCCCTCCGCTTCGCTCCTCTCCCCCTAAAGGGGTGAGGTTTCGCCTTGCAGAAAGGCTCTCTATAATTTTACACTATCAACTATTCAAATTCTTTCGCCCCGTTGGGACTCCTCCGTCGCCCCCCTTTAGGGGCTGGGGGGTTAATTTGTTTGGCTAAAGCCATTTTTTTTTACTTTTCCTTTTCCCCCGACATAAATGTCGGGGCTATTCATTTTTCTATTTATTAACACCTCCGGAACAAATCCGGTTTCCCTTTGCCCCCCCTTTAGGGGGCTGGGGGGTATTTTATTCCACCCCCACCAGCGCCAATGCCTGCGGCATCGCGTAAATGATATTGTCGACATGCACACCGGCTGCCGTATCGCTAAACGAACCCTCTATATTACTCAATGTCATCGTTATAGTATGCTGGTTTTGATAAAATCCCTGATAGGTAACCACAATGGTTGCGGTTTTAACCCCGGCCGCTACAGAAACATCTCCCGTACTGTTAGCCACTCCGTCGACCGTAACGCCGGCAACCTCCACATCGTCGGCACGAAATCCTCCGGCCACATTGGTCGTAAGGGCATAATGAAAGTTCCAGGCAAAATCGTAATCGGCGGTATTTAAGGTAACCGTATACGAAATGGTGGTGGTCGTCGCTACATCCAGATCATCGTTTGCAACGATGGTCCCCGAAACTTGGGCACAACGGGCAGCATCGTCGCCCGGGCTGGTGAGTGCAATGGTAACATTCAGCGGGTCGCCCAGCGTAACCGCATATTGCCGCACCGAACTACATCCGGTCGTGCGGTTCTCTTCGGTAAAATAGATGGTGTACGATCCCAACGCCATAAACCCAGTAAACTCAATGGCTGCTGTCACCGTATTTCCGCTGTTGGTTTCCGTAAGGTTATAATGTGTCCCCGAAGTCATGACGGTACCCGAAGCATTTTCGATCGTCCAATGATGGTCATTGTTGGTATAATCGGCCATTTCCACATCATAACGGTGCGTTGAATTCTGGAGCGGATGCTGCGCGCTAACGGCTGTTTCGCTCGTGCCGGGAACAATATTCCGGGTTGCAGGGATGGCATGAATGATCATGGCCTGTACCCGGTCGCCAGGAGTTGCCGGAGCCAACGGAAATTCAACAATATTATCGTTAGTTACAGCAACCGGAGCCGGAGGCAATGAGACA
>DAOQAB010000168.1:0-5835 GCA_035353695.1 Prolixibacteraceae bacterium | reverse complement strand
TGGGTAGCCTGAAGGCACAATGGGTTTATTGTTTATCTTTCCATAGATTTGGCAAGAATCTATAATAGAGCAGATGACGCCAGGTTGACCAGTCGTGGCCACCATGGCCACCAACATAATATTCATGCTTGATCTTATGGTTAGTTAGCGCTTCACTTAAAGCAATACATCTTTTTCCCATAAAACCATTGGCCTCTTCGGTGCCCTGACCAACAAAAAGGTAATCCACTTTTTTACTGATTTCAGGATCATTCAGAAATGATTTCAGTGAAGTTTCAGCATCGACATCGCCGGCGCTGAGAATGCCAAAATTGGCAAACAAATCGAGCGATCGGAAACCGATATACATGCTATGACGTCCTCCCATCGAAAGACCTGATAATGCACGTCCTTTAGGACTTTTAATGGTGCTGTAACTTTTATCGACCAATGGAATAACATGGTTTCGCAGTTCTTTCTCAAAAATATCGAACGTGAGTTCGGTGTGCTTCGGATGGTTACGATGAACCACCTGATTGTTGGGGATGGCAACAATCATGGGCACTGCCTTTCCTTCAGCCAGAAGATTATCGAGAATAAAATTCGCCCGGCCATCGTAGATCCAATTTGACGGAAGCTCGCCACTTCCTCCCAGCAGGTACAAAACCGGGTATTCTTTCTTTGGATCGTAGCCCGGCGGTGTGTACACATACAGTTCGCGTTCCCCATGGGTTACGTCGGAATGATAAATATGGCGCGTTACATTGCCATGAGGTACATTTCTGGCATCGTAATACGCTGGCCCGTCGCCATGAACGATCAACTCGCTGTATGGAGGCATGGCCGTAAAAGCCGCATAGGTATTGTTAGGATCGGGAATATGAACACCATCTACCACAAAATGATAGGCGTACATATCGGGAAGGAAAGGACCAACTGTTACGCTCCAAATTCCATCATCGCCTTTTGTAAGAGCCACCGGCTCACGTCCGCGCCCCAATGCAGTTAATATCGTTGCATCCTTGATGAGCACTTCTTTAGCCTCAGGTGCCTTAATCCGAAAAGTTACCGTATGGTCGTCGTGCACTTCGGGCGAATTCAACGGAGCGCTGAACGGGATCAATCCCTCAGTATCTTTTTGCGGATTGTAATCGAGGTTGACGTTGGCTTGCTGTGCTCTTAAAAGAGCAGGAGATAGTACAAGAAAAACGACCAGAAGCTTAAATGATTTATATCTGATTATCATTGTTTTAGTTTTATAAGATTTTGAGAAACTGTTTAGATTTTCTTTGATTGTTCCGTTAGGAACAAAATACGGGTAGAAAGTGAATGATATACATGATATTTTGTCCCGTACGGGACAAAACCAACAACGGAAGCTATCCTATTTCTACCAATATCAATTCCCTACGGGAAATTTAAACAGATTCTAAGTACAATCATGTAAAATGGTTTTGTTGAATTATGTATTCAATAAAATTTATCTATTTAAAAACCCTTGATGCAAAATCGTGCAGCGACTTCCGCCACACCTGCCATTCATGATCTCCGGGAAAGGAATTGAATTCAACTTCAAGTCCGCGTTGCTTCATCGTCTCCACAGCTTTCTTTGTGTGTTCAATGCGCATGTCCTGCTCACCACAAGAGATGTAAAACAGATCGAGTTTTTTATTGAACTCGCCCGACCTGGATAACAAACCCGGTATTTCCTTTTCGGCATCAAAAGTATTGCCCGAAGGGTTGCGGATGCCACCAAAAATGCCGGAGCTGAAAATACCTACCGAACCAAAAACATCAAGACTTTGTAGCCCAACATAAAACGACTGTCCGCCGCCCATTGATAAACCACAAATTGCGCGATTTTTGGCGTTAGCCAACGTTCTGTAGCTTTTGTCGATAAAAGGAACAATATTTTCAGTCATCTCCTTTTTAAAACATGCCATAGCTGTGCTGCTGTAGCCTCCACCACCTGCACTCACGTTTCCATTAGCAATGACCACAATCATGGGTTTTGCCTTGCTATCGGCAATCAGGTTATCCAAAATAATATCGGTTTTGCCTTGTTGTGCCCAACCGCGTTCGTCTTCACCGCCACCGTGCTGAATATAAATCACCGGATATTTTACGTTAGGATTTGCCTCGTAGCCGGGAGGGGTGTAAACAAACAAATGCCTCCAGCTATTGGTCACCTTCGAGAAGTAGTATTTGGAACTGATGGTACCATGCGGAACGTCTTTGATTTCATAAAAATCGATCCCTTTTTCTGGTATTTCAATAGCGCTGGCCATTCTGCCCATGCCATAAAACGATTCACTGGCCGGATCGGCAACCTTAACGCCATCAATCACCAACGAATAATAATGAAAACCAGGCACCTGAGGTGCGGTTGTAACATTCCAAACGCCCTGTTCATATTTGGTCATGTCGTATAACTTCCCCAAATCGATCTGTACTTTTTGTGCATCAGGCGCTTTCACCTTGAAAACAACGCTCAGATCGGACTGTATTTGAGGATACTCGACACCAGCTACATTGGTTATAGCCGGTGTCGATTTTCCATATTCCTGCCCCTGGCAAATAAAGCTAGCCTGGGTTATGATTGCAATGATTATCAGAAGGTGTTTCATTGATCGGATATTATCAATTTCCTATTTTTGAAAGAGAAGTTGAGCAAAACCGTACAAGCTTTTACGCCAAGTTTGAAACTCGTGAGCTGTGCCTGGCGCTTCGTAATACACGTTGTTTATGCCTGCTTTATCAAGAGTTTCGTGGATGGAACGGCCAGAATTTGGCCCTTCCTTGGAACCCATACTGATGTAGAAAACTTTCACTTGTTTGTTAAATTCAGCTGGTTTGGCTAACAAACCATTGTACCCTTTTTCAACGCCAGGGAATCCAAACGGAGCACTGAAAACGCCAATACTGGCAAACTTGTCGAGATTGGCCTGCGAAATCTGGTAGGTTTGTGTGCCACCGAGAGAAAGGCCGGCAATAGCCCGGTTTTCGCGATCGGGTAAAGTACGATATTGTGCATCGATAGCCGGAATCAGGTCGGTGATGATGGTTTCGGTAAATTCGTCCCAGAAATTTGGACCTTGCCCCGGGCCACCGGGACGCCTTGGCCCCTGACCTTGTGGCTGAGGAATTATCTTACCCGATTTATCGCGAATTGGCGTACCAAAACCTCTGGCAATACCACCATCTTCCATTACAATAATCATTGGTTTCGCTTTGCCTTCAGCAATAAGATTGTCGAGGATGAAGTTGGCGTGGCCTTGTTGAGACCAGGCACGACGATCCTCACCCATTCCATGTTGCAAATAAAGCACCGGATAACGTGTTTTCGAATCCTTATTGTAACCTGGTGGAGTGTAGATATAGGCATGGCGGGGTTCGTTAAACGATTTTGACCAATAGTAAAACGAGGAAACTTCGCCATGAGGAACGTTTTTAACATCGTAGAAATCGACCCCTTTTTCAGGAATTTCCATGCCACTCATCACACGGCTCGCACCATAGAATGTTTCACTTGAAGGGTCGGCGACATCCACACCATTAATTTTGAGCGTATAATAATGGAAACCTGGATCTTGCGGCCCAGTTGCGCCAGTCCAAAAACCATCGTCGCCCTTAGTAAGAGGGACATTGCCAAGGCTAACCGAAATGCTGGTTGCCTCAGGAGCTTTTAAGCGAAAATAGACCCTTCCAAGTGAGTCGATACGAGGATAATCAGCGCCTATGATGTTGGTTGATGCGGGTTTCGTACCGGCCGGGAAATCGTTACCCTGCGAAAAACCCACTGTACCAATTGCCAGGAGCAGCAACGTTAAAAATATATTTTTCATTCTTGATCGATTTTTTTATTTGAATAATAAACTTGCATATTGATATAAATCCCTTCGCCAGGTGAGCCATTCGTGGGCTGTTCCGGGCGATTCGTAATAGACGTATTTGATTCCCTGCTTGTCCATCATTTTACGGAAAGCTCCTACCGAGCCAGGGAAAGGATCGGGTTCTTTCGTTCCTAATCCCAGCCAGAAAACTTTGAACTTTTTATTGAGCTCCTGACCGTTTTTGAAAGCACCGTTAAGGAAGGTCTCAACATTAATCTCGTCGGAACTTGGGTAATTGGAAGTTCCACTGAATCCTCCATAAGAAGCAAATTTGTCAAGGTTGTTCATGATGATTCTCATGGTTTGATTGGCGCCCATCGACAAACCGGCAATGGCACGGTGTTCACGGTCGGTGAGTGTACGGAATTTTTTATCGATCATGGGAATGATCTCATTAATCAACACTTCTTCAAAGACCGAAACCGGACGACTGTTGGCATCCCCGTTTTGTGATTTGTAGGCGTATCCGTTATCCATGACAATGATCATTGGTACAGCTTTCTTTGCTGCGATAAGATTATCGAGAATAAGACCTGCTTTTCCTTGTGATGCCCAGCCTGTTTCGTCTTCAAAACTACCGTGTTGAAGATAAAGTACCGGGTAACGTTTTTGCGGATTTTGCTCATATTCAGCCGGCGTATACACAAAGCAACGGCGGAATGAATTGGTTAGTTTGGAAAAATAGATGTTTTCGCTCACCAATCCATGTGGTACATCTTTCGTGGCATAAAACGCCTGATCACTTGCCGGGATTTCAATACCACTGCCCCAGCGACCAGCGCCGTAATAGTATTTTGTTCCGGGATCGGGCACCGAAGCACCATCGATGTTTAACTGATAGTAGTGAAACCCTTCATCCTGCGGAGCCGATTCGCCGGTCCAAACACCTTTATCATCTTTAACCAAGTCGTATTTAACGCCGCCAATATCGAGCTGAACTTTCTTTGCTTCAAGCGCAGAAATCTGAGTACGTACCCGGCCTTCTGAATTTACCTGAGGAAATAATTTCCCCTGTTGGTTCACTTCCGAAGGTTTGAAATCTTCTTTCACTGTTGCGGGCTGAGCAAAACCAGTGCTGCCCAAGCATAAAGCAATGAGCAGTACTGTTAATAAATTATGTTTCTTCATCTTCTATTATTTAAACAGAAGGGGTGCCAATTCTTTCAAGCTACGCCTCCAGGTCTGGAACTCATGGGCTGTTCCTTCTGAAACATAAGAAACAGCATTGAAGCCTGCGGCTTTCAAATCCTCGATAGACTTCTTAACCCCATCAGGATTTTCGCGGCTACCGCAACTTGTAAAAATAAGTTTCACCTTCGATTTATCTTTGATCTCTTCGGCCTTGTAAACGCCTCCGCTCAACAGAGCATAGTGCGAAAATACGTCAGGTTTGTTAAGTGTAATGGTGTGAGTTTCCATTCCCCCCATCGAAAGTCCGGCCATGGCACGGTGTGGTTGGTCGGCAATAGTGGCAAAATTAGCATCGATGTATGGGATCAACTCGTCAACAAGAACTGTTTGGAACGGAGTGATGTCGAAATTGCGAAGACCACCAAATTTGATTTCGTTGGTCATACCATAAGTCATTACAATGATGAAGGGTTTGATTTTTCCTTCAGCGATCAGATTATCCATAATCAGATTGGCATGTCCCTGGTTACTCCAAGCCGTTTCGTCTTCGCCCCAACCGTGTTGCAGATAAAGAACCGGGTAACGGGTGTTTTTGTCTTTTCCGTAAGTAGGAGGAGTGTAAACAAAAGCCCTTCTCGAAGTTTTTGTGCTTGGCGATGGAAACAAAATTTGCTGTACATTTCCGTGAGGAACATCCTTTAAGGCATAGAAGTCCTGATCGTGAGCAGGTATTTCAATGCCACTTTCCCAACGGGTAGAGCCATAATAGTTCAACGTACCCGGATCGTTAAAAACACCCCCATCAATCGTAAGATGATAGTAATGAAATCCT
>DAOQAB010000167.1:4615-5838 GCA_035353695.1 Prolixibacteraceae bacterium | reverse complement strand
TTTCGCAAAGAAAGAATTTTATCAGCTTCTCCCCAACTTTTCCGATTGATCCCAAAAACGCTGCCTGAAAGTCTTCAGGATCCATGAACTAAGTTGCCAATTACTTGCTTACAGAATAATATCTCAACACCGATTAAAAAAATCCAGATGCTCATCCAAAATGATTTTATTGAGCAACAAAATAAATTATATTGTGCAATAAAATAGTTTTTGTTGCCCAACTAAATTAAAACTGATCAGCTCCCATCCTATCGTTCAGAGGCACGTTTTTCTGAAACCATCGGCATTGGCTCGAAAAAAGCGAAAGGTGCTTTTACCAATCGATGCCCATGAATGAAAAACGGACCGGGTAAACTCCCTACAGAGTCTTTTCGTATGTTGTGGATTAATACTCCAATCGTTGCGGTTTAGGAACACAAACAGATCTGCTTCCAACTCGTCATCCAAACCATAAAGCTGAGAGACCATTGAATCGATGGTTTGATCGGTCTTTTCAATTTGGGTTTTATTGGCCAGAACCCCGGCCAATTCTGTGGTGATAAATAGTTGTGAAAAACTTGTATTTACACTCAAAATAACACAAATAAATATTTCATCAAAAAAAAAACAAAATCAAAAAGCGGTTGTTACAGTTTATATAAAACCGTTGATCTATCCAATTTAACTCTCACAAGAGGTATTACTATTAACAATTTAATCGAAGAAAAATATGAAATAGCAGATCATGAAAACTAAAAAATTGATAAACTGGTATCATAAAAACTCGATGGCACTTTGTGTCGGTTTTCTGTTATTATTCCTGAATTCCTTTTCAGAATTAAGCAGAGCCCAATGTACGAACAACTGGTCAGGTACCTCACCCACCATCTCATTTCAACGGGATGGAAATGAGATCACCAATTTCTCCATTACATTAACTGATGTAGGTTGTTTTTCTTCCATTCGCTTTACAATTACCCCAATTTATTTAAGTTTCTGGGGTGCAACCTATACAATTAATGCTTACCCCAGTTCGGGGACAATAACAATTAATTAT
This sequence comes from Prolixibacteraceae bacterium, assembly GCA_035353695.1. Lineage (GTDB taxonomy): Bacteria > Bacteroidota > Bacteroidia > Bacteroidales > Prolixibacteraceae > CAYMTR01. The sequence continues at coordinate 4,802 of DAOQAB010000167.1, read as the reverse complement.
TACACCAACAGCTCGATTACCGGCAGTTACAATTTCAAACTCGCCACGCTCCACCCAATTTATGGGTACCCTATTAGTTGCGGAACAACATCGGGAAGTTGGGATGCAGAAGCCGAAACACCCGCTCCTAATGCCAATGCCGGAAACGATGTCACCGTGTGTGCCGGCGAAAGTACAACTCTTACCG
>DAOQAB010000167.1:0-4515 GCA_035353695.1 Prolixibacteraceae bacterium | reverse complement strand
ACCTATACGGTGACGGTTACTGCGGAGAACGGCTGTACCGATACCGATGAAACAACCGTTACCGTTAACCCCTTACCCACAGCCAATGCCGGAAACGATGTCACCGTGTGTGCCGGCGAAAGTACAACTCTTACCGCAACCGGCGGGGGAACCTATTCCTGGAGCGGTGGTGTTACCAATGGGGTGCCTTTCATTCCTACACAGTCGGAAACCTATACGGTGACGGTTACTGCGGAGAACGGCTGTACCGATACCGATGAAACAATCGTTACCGTTGATGAATGTACTTCTGATCAGATTTTATCTAACTTTTCAAATCTAAAATCAGATTTGTATCCGAATCCAGCTCTCAACGAATTCACGTTGGAGATCACAAGTAGTGAACCGGAAATATTAGTCCGCATCTATTCTATTCGTTCCCAAGAGATATACTCGAGGAAATTTGAAAACATCAAAGGGGTTTTAAAAGAGAAGATTGATTTAAATGGTCATATTCCCGGAATGTATCTTGTTCGTGTTAATGATGGAAAAGAAAAGAGGACGAAAAAAATCATTTTAAAATAAATTAGTTCGTTGTGCTTTTTGAAGTAACCAAAAAAAAGAGAATCATGCCAGATTCTCTTCTTTCTATCCTTTATCATTTGAAAATTATTCCGCGATCAATATCATGTATTCCCATGGCTTCAATGTAAACGACTGTCCCTTTTCATAGGTTACCTTTTCGCCTGTTATGGCATTCAGGTAATTTCCGGCAATCCGGGGGCATTCCACCGTATTGGTTACCGGGTCTTTCGACAGGTTAAAAATAGCAATCACTTTGTTCCCCTCAACCGCACGGTCAACCACCAATAGCGAGTTTTCCTGCCCGGTATGGAGGAAATGAGCCGGGGCACCTGCTGCACCGTTCCATAATGCCTTATTGGCCTTTTTGATGCCAATTAGTTTGGAATAAAACTCCTGCATAGCCGGGTTAGCCCATTCAATCTGATCTTTATCGAAAAATTTAATCCGTTTATTGTTGCCAACTTCCTGCCCGGTGTAAATAAGCGGCATACCGGGCATCACAAACGTGAGGGCAGCCATTGTTTTTGCTGCATCGCCCATCCGTTCGTATTCGGTTCCGTTCCAGCTGTTTTCGTCGTGGTTGCTTGTAAATTGCATCGGATAACTTCCTTCGGGATAGATGGTATCGATTTTGGCAAAATAGGCTTTCACCTCAGCAGCACCTGCTTTTCCCTGAGCTACCTGATTCATGATGTGATGAAACTCCCAACCGTAATTCATATTGAAAGCCTTCACCAGCAAGCCCTTCTCACCTTCATCTTCAGCCAGCATATATACAGGTTTTATCTTGTCGAGTGAGGCACGGGCTTCATCCCAAAAGTCAACCGGGATCATCCCTGCTACATCACAACGGTATCCGTCAATATCGGCCTCTTTCACCCAGTATTGAAGGGCGTCGATCATGGCCGCACGCATATCCTTGTTGTCGTAATTTAAGTCGGCTACATCAGTCCAATCGGGAACCGGCGAGATGATTTTCCCTGTCGAATCGGTAGTGTACCAGTCGGGATGTTTGGTGATCCATTCGTTATCCCAGCCGGTATGGTTAGCTACCCAATCGACAATTACCTTAAACCCAAGTTCGTGAGCTTTTGAAACCAGCGATTTGAAATCAGCCAAAGTTCCAAATTCGGGGTTCACCTTTTTGTAATCCTGCGAGGCGTAATATGATCCCAGAGAGCCTTTCCGGTTCTTTTCAGAAATTGGATTAATAGGCATGATCCAAAGAATCTCAACACCCAGCTCTTTCAAACGAGGCAGCTGTTTCTCAAAGGCAGCAAAGGTTCCTTCCGGAGTGTACTGCCTGATATTGACTTCATAAATGGTCGCATCGTTCGACCATTCGGGATAATTAGCAACTGATTTCAGCAACGCAGCTGGTTTTGGGCAGCAATCGTTGGTATCTTTTGTCTTGGTCGATGGTTTGCAGGCAACGATTGACAATGCCAGCAACACAATGAATAACTTCGTTAATAGATTTCTCATGATTATTTTTTTAAAAAATTTCACCACAATAGGCACAATAGGACACAATCGTTTAATTCTCTTCTAACATAAAAAATTTAGAAACTGTGATTTATTATTTCTCTAAAAAAATACTTTAATAGACTGAATGTCTTTCCTCTATTTTTTCAATTTTTGATTATTCCTATTCTATTGTGTTCAATGTGCCTATTGTGGTTTTATTGTTTTTAATATCCTCTGGGCAAACGTGAAAACATTTCAGTAACCATGGTCTTTTGTCCTTCTCTAAAAATATTAATACAGTTAAAGTTAATTAGTATTCCTTTAGGTTTTTCAAGAAGTTTCAAATAAGTCAACAGCTGGGCTTCATTTATGGGTAACAAACCATCATTGGCTTTCGCTTCAACGATGATTAAATTCTCGACTAACAAGTCATACCGAAGGTCACAATCCAGTTTTAGTCCGTGAAATATTAAAGGAACCTTTTGTTGTTCCAAAACAGTAAATCCCTCTTCTTTTAATAAATGTGCTAAGCATTTGACATAAACACTTTCCAGCAAACCTGGCCCCAATTCCTTATGAACTTCTATTGCGGCACCAATGATTACATGCGTGAGTTCGTTGATATATTTTTGTGTAATTTCCATTCTATTGTGCCCTATGTGCCTATTGTGGTTTTATTGTTGTTATATTCGATTGATTCTTGGGAAGTTGAATTTCAACAACCGCAACTCCATTTTCGCTTTTTAAGCCGTTAGTTCGATATCCTTTGGGAAGGTTATGGATAACCATTTTTATCGTGCGAACAGGAGCCCTTCCTTCAAATTCCCCTCCTTTATTTTCCAACGTGAAAACCAATTGATCGGACTGATTGCTAAACGTAAAATTGATGAGTTCGTATTTCCCTTTTGCAAAAGAACCTTTGGTTTTGCCATCGTCGTCATAAAGAGAATAATTTGATTGCTTTACCGAATAATCGAACCAGAAATGGACTTCCAATACCGACGGGTCGTAAGCGGCTGTATTTGCCATGGGTTGAGCCATTGGGATAAAACTTCCGGCTTTTACGAATACCGGTATAGTCGCCAGATCGACTTTGCGTTGAACATAGCCATTCCCCATAAACCTTTCACCAGTAAAGAAATCGAACCAGACACCATTGGGCAAGAACAGGCTCTTCTCTTTCTGTCCGGCCTCTAAAACCGGTGCAACCAGAAATGCATCGCCCCAGAAATATTCGTCGAAAATGCCCCACAATGTTTTGGGCAGATCGGCTTTCAGGAAAAGCGGTGCAGCCAGGGGCTCTCCAAATTGTTCCTGTCGCCACGCCAAGGTATAATTATACGGAAGAAGTTTATACCGCAATTCAAAATAGGGTTTCACCAGTTTCTGTATCGAATCGCTGTAATAAATCGGTTCAGAAGGTACTTTCTCACTATGAGGCCTGAATACGGGATTAAATACACCAAACTGCAACCAGCGCAAGTATAATTCTTCATTTTTGGGTTCGGCACAAAAACCCCCTAAATCGGAATGGGCATAAGGCACATTCGAGAGGCTCATCGAAAGCAAATTCGGGAGCTGAGCCTTAAAACCGCCCCAGGTGCGCGAAACATCGCCTGACCACGGATAGGAACTGTAACGCTGAGAACCTGCAAAACCGGCCCGGTTCAGATGGAATAGCCGTTTTTCGGGATAAAACTGATCATACTTATCGGCGATCATTTTGCTCCAGTAATGGCCATAGAGGTTTTTCACCTCCGGACCTTTTCCGGCAACAAAAGTCAGGTCGTCGTGATATTTTTCAGGTTCGCCCAAATCGCCCCACCAACCTGCAACACCATTATCGATCTGTTTTTTATAGAACTGCCAGTACCAGTCGCAGGCTTCGGGTTTAAAAAGATCGATTAACCCGGCACGACCGAAAAAGAAATCTTTCACAATGTTGGTCTTCCCGGCAGAATCGGTTGCAAAAAGCCTTTTCTGATCGGCCTCGGCAAAGCTTTTGGAAGTTTCAAGAATATACGGTTCAGTAATCAGGATGGTTTGAACCCCTTTCTTTTGAAAATCGGAAATCATCTTTACAGGTGTTGGCCACGATGGCGCATACCAGTCAAGGTCGCCCATCATCCAGTTTGCAGGCCCCAGTCCAAACCAATACAAATCGAGGATAATCGCATCGACCGGATAGCCGGCAGCCAACATGCTGTCGAGCTTTCCCCGTGCTTCCTTTTCGGTCTGATAACCAAAACGGCTCATCATGTTTCCCATCGCCCAACGTGGCGGCATCGGTTGTGTTCCGGTAAGCCGGGCAAACGATTTATGCAATTCATTCTGAGAAGAATTATAGAGAAAGAAAAAACTCTTTTGCGAACTTCCCGAAGCAATCTCCATGACCGTTGAATCGGTTTTTCCAATATCGGCATAGCCAATGGCACCGTTATCGTAAAAAACAGAATAGCCGGAGGAAGAGATAAAATGGGGAAC
>DAOQAB010000166.1:0-5902 GCA_035353695.1 Prolixibacteraceae bacterium | reverse complement strand
CCCTACAATCTGGATTTGCGACATGTCTTCACGTTAGCCAACAGTTCACGAAAAAGCACACCCGATGTGCTGACCTGTCTGAAGGTTGAAGGCGTTGCAGGGTATGGAGAAGCGTCGATGCCACCCTATCTGGGTGAAAGCGTTGAAACTGCAATCAGGTTTCTGTCATCGCTCGACCTTGGACAATTCAATGACCCCTTCCAGATGGATGATATCCTCCAGTATGTCGACGCGATTGCACCGGGAAATTGTGCCGCAAAAGCAGCCATCGACATTGCACTTCACGATTTGACAGGAAAACTGATGAAACAACCGTGGTACAAAATCTGGGGTTTTGATCCGGCCGATACGCCCAGTACGTCGTTTACCATTGGCATCGACACCCCGGAAGTTGTCCGACAAAAAGTGGCCGAAGCAGCTTCATACAAAATTCTTAAGGTAAAATTGGGCAGGGAAACAGACCGTGAAATGATTGAGACCATTCGTTCGGCAACCGACAAATCAATCTGTGTGGATGTGAACCAGGGCTGGACCGACCGCGTTCAAGCGCTGGAGATGATCCACTGGCTGAAAGAAAAGGGAGTGGTATTTGTGGAGCAACCCATGCCCAAAACGGCCATCGACGATATGGCCTGGCTCACGCAGAATAGCCCGCTCCCGACCATTGGCGATGAATCAGTTCAACGCCTGCCCGACGTAATTAAAACACATGGTGTTTACAACGGCATCAACATCAAATTAATGAAATGCACCGGGATGCGCGAAGGCCACCAAATGCTAACCCTTGCCCGCTCGCTGGGAATGAAGGTTATGATTGGCTGCATGACTGAAACCTCGTGTGCTATATCAGCCGCCGCACAACTGGCGCCCAAAGCAGACTGGGCTGATCTTGACGGCAACCTGCTGATCGCAAACGACCCTTACACCGGAATGCGGATAGTAGACGGAAAAGTTACGCTGATTGACAGACCTGGGATTGGGATAAAGGAAGTAAAGAAGGTGTTTTAAAATGGAAATTATTTCGAGATATAATTTTCAATCTCAACAATGAACTCTTTCATTTCTTCAAAGCGAATAAGAACTTCTTCTTTCGAAAACTCAGAAAAGACGCCATAATCACCATCACTCCGGGCATTGAAAGCACTTTGGACCATTTTACTGAAACGAGGCTCTATTTTTTTGTTTTTAACAAATTCCTTATTGAACCAACCAATCAGCTGGGCATGTTTCGAAGTTTTGAAATCGTACTGAATGGCCAGTGCCAAAAGAGAGTAAAACATCCCGTAGTAGATGCGGTTGATCGCCAAAATCATCCGATCATTTTGTATCAGGAAATCGACATCTGCAATTGCTTCTCGGGCCTGCTTCAATCGCAACTGAATCAAATCCATTTTTCTTTCAGGCATGGATTCCATACTTGAGTGCATCAGTTATAAGTGGGTGACAACCTATTGGTTCATCTCGGATCTCATCTTCAGAAATGATTTTATAATCGATCACAATATCATTTTCAATCGAAACTTCGGCACAAGCATCACCAATGACCCTTCGCTGTCTCCAGTCGGGCTTTTGTTTGGGAATGATCAAAATATCAAAATCGGAACCTTTACCAGCCCGACCTTTAGCCTGTGATCCAAACAGAATGATATCAGAGATCGTTGTTCCTGAAATCTTCGCTAACTCTTGCTTTAATTTAATTAATATTTGATGCTGTCTGGTCATAACCATTCAAAGGTAGAACTTTTTCAGAAATTTTAAGCTGGTAATAGCAAACAACCCTTACACAGAAATCAGATTGTGGACGGAAAAGTTACCTTGATTGACAGACCGGGAATTGGAATAAAAAAGCGTGACTAAAAAAGGTCAGGATGCGAATTGGTACTTCTTTATTATTTAACACTGTCTTCTTCTGCATCATTATCATTCAAGTTTTTTTTATTAAAAAATTCATATACTCTGTAATCAAACAAACTTGCCGTCAAAATCTCATCCTTTCTAATCAAAACATCAATATTATAATCGTTAGCCGTATTATCAACAAAGCTATCGATAACATCAAAGTAATCTGTTGTGAATTTTAATAATTTTGTTTCTGATTCTCTATAACCACTTAGAAGAGGGGTTATTATCAAAAAATCCGACTCTTTAGGTACCGGTAGAACATTTGAGAAACCAATGTAAACCTTATTATTTTTCAATGTAATTTGCATTAGAACCCCTGTCTTTGCAGACGTTCTAAACAACTTTTCAAGTTCACTCCCATGTCTTTTTATTGCATGGCTAATACAGTTCCTATAACCACCTTTTTTAAGTTGTATCACTTTATTACCCACTAATGTTACAATTATTGCGATAAAAAAAGACGCTACCGATGTCCAAAAATACGGGTAATGTTTAATCGGAAATTTTTGTAGAAAATCAGAAATACAATGTATAATATTAGGAAAGAAGTGAAAAACTAAAATCCGAGCTAAAAAAGTAACACAAATTAAAATTATTCCAGCAATTATTGAGCTAAACAACAGCCTCTGGGATTCAAGCCGTTGATATTTATACTTAAAATAGACAAAATTGATAAGAATAAAATATCCTCCACACAATGGCAATATTAACACATTATACGGCAAGAGCGATTTAATTTATCATTTAACGGTTAGCATTTTTATTTCCACCAACACCTCGGACCAAACCTGATTTTTTTAAAGAATCAACAACCGCCTTAACTTCTGCTCGTTGATAAAAAACCTTTTTATCAACATAAAGTTCACCATTATAGTTTCCTCTTAATCCTGTATCCTTGTCTTGAGTTTTTATTTTACCATTAAAAATCATCTTCTTATGAGTTTACAGTTGAATGATTCAAAAATACGACTTAAAATTAACAATTCAAATCAACTAAAAATTTTACACGACTATTCTTTTTAATGTTTTCTTCCTGTAACAAAAATACCCGAACAAAATCTGCTGTTTTCCGCTATTTTTGTCCCAATATTTAACCGTCAGAACTATGTCCAAAGTCAATATTCGTTTGCTGTTTTTTAGTCTGTTTATCCCTTCCCTTTTCATTACCTTAGAGTCGTGCAGTGGTAAACAGACCGGAGAGAAACGATCTTCATTCCTCGATAAAATTGAATCTGTTATCGATAATGACACTCCCGACCCCGATGAATACAACCCGGTTCATGCTATGCTGGTCCTGCCCGGCAATCCTGCTCCCGGGAAAGAGTTTCGCATACTGGCCACCGGAGGAAAAAACATCCGGAACGCAAAAATTGTGATCAGCGGGCCTTCGGGCAATATCGAATCTCAAAAAAACAGCACCGGTGATGAACTTCCCTGCTGGCGGATCGACCACTTTTCGGCTTCGGAGGAAGGTAGTTACAAAGCAATTCTGATGATTGGCAACCAAGAGGTTTGCAGCACCGAATTTACCATCAGTTCTAAAAAAGAATCAGCTTCCAGAAACTCCGTATGGAAAACCACCCGGGGTTGGGACAACCAATACGAAACCCTTTATTCGGCATGGGTTAATGCATTGTTTCAGGGGAGCGACGAACAAACTTCGTGGAACTCGCTACACGAGGTAACCCAAAGCCAGGAGCACAACTTCCTGTACAATTACCTTTCGCTTGGCGAAGATGATCCGAACAACAGCATTAACGTGCAAATGACCCCCGACTGTGCCGACAATCCCTTTTTCCTTCGGGCCTATTTCTCGTGGAAGCTGGGGCTTCCGTTCGGCTTCCATATTTGCGATCGGGGCTACGTGGGTAAAAACCCTCAAACCGGACAATGGGTTACCAACGAATCGCCCTCGTCGAAGAGCAACCCTGTGCAGGCTTTCAACTCCTACATTCGCACCATCATGAATGGCGTTCATTCAGGCACGGCCCGCACTGCCCTCGACAACGAAAATTCCGATTACTACCCGGTGAAACTCGACCGCGAGGGTTTGCGCCCCGGAACTGTTTTTGCCGATCCTTATGGCCATACCCTGATTCTTGTAAGCCGGAAACCTCAGACCAAAGATCATCCCGGGCTTCTGCTTGCCGCCGATGCCCAGCCCGACAAAACAGTGGCCATAAAACGTTTCTGGAAAGGGAATTTCCTTTTCAACACGTCGAAAGTGGTTGGAGAACCAGGCTTTAAAGCATTCCGACCCATTACCTACCATAACGGCAAAATTTCGCCGATGAAAAATGAAGAGTTGAAAGCTTCATCCGGGTTTGCCCCTTTTTCGATGGAACAAAAAAACATGGAAAGCAATGCATTCTACCATGCCATGGATAAGGTGATCAACCCGAAGCCGCTCGATCCGGAGGAGGCTCTGCTCGACCTGATCAATGCGCTGCACAAACAGTTGCAGGTACGCGTAAAATCGGTCTCAACCGGGGAAGATTTCTTCAAAGCTCACCCCGGCACGGTAATTCCGATGCCCACCAGTGCCAATGGCATCTTTCTGGCAGGCGGCGACTGGGAGAATTATTCAACACCCAACCGCGACCTGCGGCTTCTGATTGCTATTGATGCTGTGCTTGGTTTTCCGGAGAAAGTAGCTGTTTTGCCGGAAGATTTTAAAGTGTCGAAACAAGCTTCACCAGAAGAAATCAAAGAAAAACTGCAGAAGCTTCTCGACAAAAAAGTACAGGAACTTTCGATTACCTACACTCGCACCAACGGATCGGAACAGCGGTTAACCGTAAAAGAGATCATGGAACGAAGAGCCGCTTTTGAAGTGGGTTACAACCCGAACGACGGGGTTGAAATACGCTGGGGCGCGCCCGAAAACAGCGAAGAACGCTCCACCTGCAAGCGCCATGCACCTTCGAACCAGCAAGCAACCATGCAAGCCGTGCGGAAATGGTTTAACCAGCGGTTGCACCCGCCAACTTAAAAACTGCACATCCAAAGGAATACAAGCACTTCAAAAGAAACCAAACGGATCTTTTTTGCTTCAAACAACCATTTACAACGGGCTGTTTGAACCGTGAATGATTATGAAAAACAAAAATCGTTAGGATTTATCTCTCGTTTTTTCTAACTTTCAATACGATACATTTAAGCCTGTATTTGCTCGACAAATGTATTTATGACAAATTAGAGAAATTATTGAGCCCGATAAATAAAATCATTCACGGAAGTTATGAAAAAGAAGGAATTACCATACGGTTCACATCCTGCAACAGCATGTCACCACACCCCTGACGGTTGGAATGGTTTCAAAAACACCACAAAAGGAATCTCCGTCCTTCTGTTTTCAGTTACTCTTCTGCTTTGGGGTTTTCAGGCAAAAGCCCAGGATAACCAGCCTCACTCCACCGATCTGTATGAATTAGACCTTGACCAGTTAGGAAAAATTGTCATTACGGCCGGCAAAACACCCCAACAAGTTTCAGAAATTACCCAAAAGGTTGATATTGTAACCCAGAAACAGATGGAGCAAATTATTCAGGGCAAAAGGAATATTGCAGAACTCATTCAATATCTTCCCGGAGCCTCGGTTAAAGCATTATCCCGCAACGATGCCAGCTGGGGTGCTTATGGCGGGATTGGGCCAAAATACAGTACCTATATGCTGCAGGGATTGCCCATCGACGGGTTTGTCGACCCGATGAGCATGGAATCGATGGCCTTTCAACGTATCGAAGTACAGCGCGGGCCGGCATCGGTCCTCTATCCGAATTATCTGTCGCAGGATTTTGCAGGGAATCAATGTCCCCTGGCAGGTACGATAAACCTCATTCCCAAAGAGAACATTTCGGCACCACGCAGCATGTTCTCTTTGAATTATGGCTCCTACCAAACCATCAACGGGCAACTATACCACGAACAGAAATTTGGAAAAACCAAAGCTTTTGCCGGCTGTTCGTATGAAAAATCGAATTACACCAATTATGGTTCT
>DAOQAB010000165.1:0-6020 GCA_035353695.1 Prolixibacteraceae bacterium | reverse complement strand
GTTGCAACAACAAACCGGAGTTATTGCCAATTGGCCTATCCGAAGTGGGAGAGCAATCAATAGCCTTGTTTTTTGATTCGATAGGTTAAAATAGGATCTCAAAACTATTTTAGCGTGCACAAACGATGGAAAGGAAATTCCATCCCAATGGTTACAACTCTCCCCGTTCAAACTTTTCAATCATCTCGCCGGCAATGCTGATGGTTGAGGAGTGGTTGGGAAGGTTCCCGCGGGAAAACCAGGCTGCCTCGGCAATTTCGTTGTGGTCGATCTGTATGGGCTGATCTTCGTCGGCTTCGGCCACAAACCCGATCATCATGGAACCCGACAATGGCCAGGGCTGGCTTTTGTAATAACGGATGTTCTTCACATCCAGTCCCACCTCTTCCATTACCTCACGCCTCAGGGTCTCTTCGAGCGATTCGCCCACATCGGCATATCCGGCAATCAACGAGTACCAGGCACCGGGGAAATTGGTGTTGCGGGCCAGTAATAGCTTGTCGTTGCTGATGATCGCCACAATAATGGCCGGTGAAATTTTGGGGTAGACCACCGCACCACAAACCGGGCAGATCAAGGCCCTTTCATCGTGCTTATGCTCAGTGCGGGAGCCACATTTCCCACAAAACCGGTTATCGGCATACCAGTTCCTCAGGTGGAACCCGGCAATGGTGACCCAGGCAATCTCCTGCTGTTTGGCCATCCGGAAGAAATTGATCTCTTTATACACCAACCCGGGTTTATCGGCCTTCAGCTCATCCCACACCAGATAACAGGGCGTGTCATCCAGTTCAAAGAGGAAGATTTTTTCCGTTTCGTCCGAAATCTCCGGAAAATCCTGTTTACGGGGCAGTTCAAACAGATCGTCGCTGGTTTTTAGCAACAGGGAATTATCGCGGTAATGAAAAATGAAATCGGTGTTGCAAATCTGCCGGTTCGCCTGGTAATGATTGTTGAAGCGGTGGGGAAAGATATCCTGGATCATGTTGATAGTAAATTAATTCAAAACAAAAGTTGCATCCGGCTTACAGTCCGGTGGGGTAAAACCAGAGGCAAAGGTAACGATCGGAAGGTATAAAACGGTTGTTTTCCGAGAATAAGCGGCATTTCTTAAGATAAATAACAATATTTTGGGTGAATCCGTTAACGACCCACATGTTACCCCGCTGGGGTAATTGACCTGTATGGGTGCGTTGGTTCTATCCCCCAAATGCTTTGGGGGTGATTAATATTTAACCCTTCGGGTTCTTAATTTTTTTCATTTGTTTCAATCATTCAATTCCTCAGCTTTCAGTCATTCAATCATTCATTTCCACATTCCTTCAGTGTTTTAATCCCCCCTTTAGGGGGTTAGGGGGTTTGTTTCTACTTTAATACAAAACCTACTTTGCTTTTAATATCGGTTGAAGAGGCTCCCACAAGGGCTTCGAACTCTCCCGGCTCAGCAACCCAGGCATGTTTCCCTGCATCGAAGAAACTCAACGCCGACTTGTCGACGGTAAAGGAAACAATTTTGGTTTCTCCCGGCTGGAGGGATACCTTTTCAAACCCCTTTAACTCTTTTGCCGGACGGGGAAGCGACGATTTCAGGTCGTGAATATAAAGCTGAACCGTTTCGGCACCTTTCCTGCTTCCTGTGTTTTTTACCGTTATGGTAAACGTCATCTGATTGTCAGGTGTCATCTCTTTTTTGTCGGCAGTTACTTTGCCGTATTCAAAAGTGGTGTAACTAAGTCCGTGCCCAAAGCTGAACAGCGGTTTGATGTTCTTTATGTCAAACCACCGGTAACCAACCCAAATGCTTTCTTTATAACTCTCTTCGCCATCGGTGCCGGGATAATCGCCCATTGCGTGTGCAGGGCTATCTTCCAGCTTTACCGGAAAGGTAAACGGCAATTTACCCGAAGGATTTACATCGCCGAGTAAAACAGCAGCCAGCGCATTCCCGGTTTCAGAGCCTAAATACCAACCCTGTACAATGGCCGGAACTTCGTTTACCCAGGGCATCGCTACCGCATTACCCGATATATTCACCACCACCAGGTTTTTATTTACGTTGAGCAACTCACGGATCAGCTGATCCTGATTATAGGGCAACTCCAGGCTTTTCCGGTCGCTTCCTTCACAATCCTGATAATAACTTTTATTCAGGCCTCCAACAAAAATTACATAATCTGCACTTTTTGCTACTGCACAGGCTTCGGCTGAAAGCTCTTCTGCCGAACGTTTCTCCTCAAGATCCTGACGGGCAACCACACCATCGTAATGGCCTTCAGGTGCTCCCACATAACCACGGGCAAATACCACTTCGGCCTGCGAACCGATCCGTTTTTTCAGCCCGTCGAGGGGCGAGATTTCATATTTTGCTTTTAGCGAAGAGCTACCTCCACCAATGGTCATCACTTTTATGGCATTTTCACCAATCACGGCAATTCTTTTTGTTTTAGCCAGATCGATGGGCAACAGACTGTTTTTGTTCTGTAATAACACAATACCTTCTTCGGCTATTTCCCGGGCCGCAAGGGCATGTTCATCGGAACAGAGAGCCCCCGATGGTTTGTTGCGGTTCATGGCTGTCAGAAAATCGAGACGAAGAATCCGGCGGACTTTTTCATCAAGCTCTTTGGTGCTTACTTCCCCTTTTTTGATCAAATCAAGGTATGGTTTTGCCAGATAATAGTTATCGTACGCATTGGAAGCCCCGGTACCCAACCCATCGGTATGGGTTCCAAATTCCATGTCAAGACCATTGGCAATTGCTTGGCGGGTATCGTGTGCCCCGCCCCAGTCGGAAATGACAACCCCTTTGAACCCCCATTCATTGCGAAGGATATCATTCAACAGATAGGGATTATGGCAGCAATGAATCCCTTTGTAACGGTTATACGAACCCATCACAGCCCAGGCCTCTCCTTCGACAACAGCTGCTTTGAAAGCTGGCAGATAGATTTCATACAATGCGCGGTCATCGATCGTCACATTCACATGACCACGATCGGTTTCCTGATTATTTAATGCAAAATGTTTCACACAGGCGGCTACACCATTTTGCTGGACCCCTTTAATATAAGGCACCACCATTTTTGATGTCAGAAAGGGATCTTCGCCCATGTATTCAAAGTTGCGTCCATTGAGTGGTGTACGGTAGATATTTACCCCAGGGCCAAGCAATACATCTTTCTCCCGGTAACGGGCCTCTTCCCCGATTGATTTCCCGTACAACAAAGACATCTCTTTATTCCAGGTAGCTGCCAGACAGGTTAATGCCGGAAAAGCCATACAGGAATCGTTGGTCCAGCGAGCCTGTTGCCATTCATCCCACAACACTTCGGCACGGATTCCGTGAGGCCCGTCGCTTGTCCATATCTCGGGAATACCCAGGCGGGGAACCCCCGGAGAACTAAACTTTGACTGGGCATGGCACATCGCCACTTTCTCTTCCAGTGTCATGCGCAAAAGAGCATCTTCAACACGCTCGTTGATAGGCTTTGTTTCATCGGTATAAACGGCCACTTTTCCCTGTCCCAATGCAGTAAATGAAACAGCAGCCCAAAGAACAACAGTAATTTGAATACTTTTAAACATCATAAAACAATTTTTTATCAAAACCAGTTTGTGTAATTCTTCAAAAATAAGCAATCGGTGACGTTCCCGTTGTTGCTTTTTGACAAATTGTTGTCTTAAATTAGCAATGCTTCTTCCAATTATCCTCCAATCATCTTTTTCTTATTCCCAATCAGGCCAATTGGCTTCACGAAGATCAATGATTCTTTCTTTTCAAGGGAAAAATATACCTTTAAGGCATCAAATCCTGATAAAAGAAGAGAATGATGAAAAAATGGTTTGTACTCCTGTTCGCAATCATTGGTTGTTGGGGAATGTTATCCGCTCAACCGGTCGAAAAACATCGGTTAATTGTTTTATCCGATATTGAAGCGGAAGTAGATGATACCGAATCGTTGGTCCGGCTGCTTTTGTATTCCAATGAAATTGACATCAAAGGGCTTATTGCCACCACATCGGTGTGGAAACGAACCAGTGTGGCTCCCGAAGCGATGAAAAAAGTAATTGAAGCCTATCGAAAGGTTCAGCCCAATTTGCTGAAACACGACCGAAGCTTCCCGGATGCCGAAACACTTCTTTCGAAAGTAAAACAGGGAATCCCTCAATATGGCATGCTGGGGGTTGGCGAAGGAAAAGATTCGGAAGGCTCCGACTGGATCATCGGGGTACTGGAAGAAGCCGATGAAAGACCACTTTATATTTCGGTCTGGGGAGGAGTTAATACCCTGGCACAAGCGCTTTACAAAATCGAACATACCAGAACAAAGGCAGAAGCAAAAAAACTGATTGCCAAACTCAGGGTCTACACCATTTCCGATCAGGACGATAGCGGGATCTGGATCCGGAACCATTTTCCGGAGTTGTTTTTTATGGTTACTCCCGGCGACGATTACGGCAGCGCTACCTGGAGCGCCATCAATTCATTCATTGAAGGAATCGACAACGAAAAGATCAGCAACCCGTGGCTGGCAAAAAACATCCAGCAGGGGCACGGGGCTCTTGGCGCTGAATACCCCGATGTTTCGTACGGAATGGAAGGCGATACCCCTTCTTGGTTATGGTTAATCCCCAACGGGCTTAATGTCCCGGAACATCCTGAATTTGGGGGTTGGGGAGGACGGTATGAACTTTACAAACCCGATTACACGAAGATGAAAAAAGGAAGTTCCGGTGTTCCCTGCGAACCCGAGACAAGGGCAATATGGACCAATGCCAATGATCGTTACACGCCCTATCTCCCCAACGATTATGGCCGGTCGGTTAAAACGGATACAACAACTTTTACTGGCTATAAAGTTACACTATGGCGCTGGCGCGACGATTTTCAGAACGATTTTGCAGCCCGCATGGACTGGTGTACCAAACCGTACCAGGAAGCCAACCATCCACCGGTCCCTGTGCTTAGCCACCCCGACCACATAACCGTCAAATCGGGTGAAGGGTTTGTGCTCGATGCCATTGGTTCAACCGATCCCGACGGGGATAATCTCAGCTACTTGTGGTTCAATTATCCGGAAGCAGGTTCCTTTAAGAAACCGATCAAAATTGAGAGTGCAGAGAATGCCCATGGAGCCTGGGTTATTGCTCCCACGGTTGATAAAAAAGAAACGGCACATTTTATATTGAAGCTTACCGACAAAGTTGAACCTCAGCTGACAAGATACAAACGGGTTATTGTAACCATCCTGCCCAAATAGAATGACTATGAAAAACAAATCAGCCAACTGGCTTTTGTGTCCGATAATGTGATGCAAAGCCATTAAAAAGAAAGAAGAGAATCTAATTTCTTTCCGGATGGGTTCAAAATAGTATGTTTCAAAAGGCAAAAAATTGTATCTTTAGGAAAACTGAAAAAAGATGAAACGCATCATTGTCTCTATCAAGTTGTTCTTGAACGATATTTTTAATTTATCGCATGAGCAGGCTGAACATCTTGAAACCATCCATTCAATTGAAAAAGGGGTTGATTTTAAGGGGGTCAATGTCTGGACCCTTGTCTTTGCCATTTTTATCGCGTCGGTTGGATTAAACGTTAATTCTACTGCAGTCATTATTGGCGCCATGCTCATCTCCCCTTTGATGGGGCCGATTATGGGATTGGGATTAAGTATTGGGATTTACGATTTTGATTTGCTGAAAAAATCGCTAAAGAATTTGGTTGTTGCAGTGTTCATCAGTGTTGTAACCTCTGCCATTTATTTTTTTATTAGTCCGTTGAGTGAAGCACAATCGGAATTGCTTTCCCGAACGACTCCAACTATTTATGATGTATTGATTGCATTGTTTGGTGGCTTGGCGGGAATTGTAGCCGGATCGACCAAAGAGAAAGGAAATACCATACCGGGTGTTGCCATTGCTACCGCATTAATGCCACCTTTATGTACCGCTGGATTTGGGATTGCCACAGGGAACTTCCTCTATTTTATTGGCGCATTTTATCTTTTTTTTATCAATGC
>DAOQAB010000164.1:0-6027 GCA_035353695.1 Prolixibacteraceae bacterium | reverse complement strand
AAAAGCCCAAACAGTTCAATCAATATCAGTGTGTATGGCGAAGGTGTTAAATCGATTAATGCCCCGGGCTGTGGTTTTACAACGGTCAATTTGACCAAATGTACGCTGCTCGATTCCCTGATCCTGGATAACAACCGGTTTAGCCTTGTCGATGTCAGTAAGAATGTCCGGCTAAAGTATTTGTCGTTGTATGATAATGTGCTGGATGAAATCGACGTCAGCAACAATCCGCAGCTGACGACCCTCGACTGTTCCCGTTGCTGGCTGTACGATCTGGATATCAGTGGAAATCCCAACCTGGAAAAGTTGTATTGCAATAGCAATAACCTGAATTTTGGAACCTTGCCAACACCCCGTTCGTCGTTTAAGGAGTACGTGTATGCGCCCCAGAACTTTACCTATCAATCCCAATTCCCCGATGACAACATCTGTGATTTAACGGAATATTACAGCGCGGCCGATATCAATGGTCAAACCTGTATAACCCATTATAAATGGAAATATGGGTGTCGGCCATACGAGGAAGGCGTTGATTATGTGGATTTATGGGGCGGCTATTTTGTGCTGTACACTGTTCCCCAGAATTTGATTCATTGCGAAATGACCAATGCTGCATTCCCTGATTTGTCAGGCGAATATGCTCTGAAATATGGTTATCGGGTGAAACCTGCTGTGACGATCAAGACAGAGACAATGCAGCAGTTTTACTTCTATTTCAATTCGGTGGCCGATACCAATCTGGTGGTGGTCGATTATGGTTCAGGTTCTTATTACTCCAATACCCTTTACTGGTTGCACGTTCCGGCCAGGAATGTGGCTTCCGAGATTAAAATTTATGCGGAGGATTTAACCTACTTCTATTTAAGCGAAGAGGAGAATGTCCGTTCCCTGACACTCGATTTTAGCAATTCTAAAAAGCTGAATGAAGTTTACTGTGTGGGGAATGTCAATCTGGACACCCTGGTATTTGCCGGATCCAGTGCGGTTGATACCGTTAGCTGTTTCCGGAATGCCCTGCGAAAACTTGATGTTGGGAATCTGCCATCGTTGAAAAAGCTGGATTGCGGTGGAAACGATCTTTCCAGTCTCGATGTGACTCATAACACCGCGCTGACCAATCTTTCCAGTCTCGATAACAAACTAACCTCCATTAATGTAAGCAACAATATCGCTCTTACATCGCTTTCGGTCCGAACCAATCAGATTGGCAGCCTGGATATTGGCCGGAATACCGAACTGACCTTTTTATCGTGCCGTGACAACCGGTTGAAGTCGTTGGATGTTACGAAGAATACGAAGTTGACCGAGCTGTACTGTTTTGGCAATTTGCTGAATATTGGTAATCTGCCTCAGCCTTTGAAAAAATATTCGGAATATATTTATGCCCCTCAATCAGATTATTCAATTCCTAAAGATCTTGATTCATATACCCTTTATGATCTAAGCAGTCAGTTATCGGCAAAAGATTCGAATGATGTTTCCCAAACCACGCACTATTCCTGGAAAACTTTTTCGGGTAAAGCGTTGGTAAAGGGTGTTGATTACCTTGAAAAAGAACCGGGTAAATTTCAGTTTATTTCTACAATTGCCGATAGCATTTATTGCGAAATGACCAATCCGGCATTCCCCGGTTTTGCGGATCCAAATATTTTCAAAACGAATCTTGCCAAAGTTCATTACGCAGCGCCGGTGTTGCTGGTTTCCGAACATTCTCTTCAGTTGGAAAAGGAAGAGGGAAGTAGCCGATCGGTAAGTGTTACCTCCAATACATTATGGACGGTTGTTTCCGATAAGGCTTGGTTAACCGTTTCTCCCTCGTCGGGTTCAAACAATGGAACCATCACGGTTACTGCCGGTGCGAATACCACTCCGGCAATCCGCACTGCAATTGTTACGGTATCGGCTGATGGGGTTAGCCCGCAAATTGTTACGATCTCTCAGAATTCAGATTTGGATACCATCCTCACTGTTTCTCAAAATGTGGTTTCAATAAACAAAGAGGCCAACAGCACTGCAACGGTCACGGTCAATTCCAACACCTCATGGTCGGTAAGTTCTGATCAGGAATGGTTAACCGTTTCTCCGGCATCAGGAGCCAACAACGGCACAATTACATTTACGGCAACAGCCAATGGCGCTTCCACCGAAAGAGTAGCCATTGTAACGGTATCGGGAGCAGGGGTTTCTCCGCAGAACATTACTGTAACCCAGAAAGCAGCGGTAGATCTTGCCCGGTTAGCTGTTTCTCAAAACAGCGTTTCGATCGGTAAAGAGGCGGATCATGCAACCATTACGGTTACTTCCAATATTTCATGGACAGTAGGCTCCGATCAGGCATGGTTATCTGTTTCTCCTTCTTCGGGGATTAACGATGGGACCATTACCCTTACGGTTTTGGCCAATACCAGTTCCTCGATCCGGATAGGCGTTTTAAGAGTGTCGGGGCAGGGGGTCGATCCGCAGATTATTACCGTAACTCAGGCTCCGGCAACCATTTTGCAGGTTTCATCAAGCATTGTTTCTTTAAATGCCGGGGAAAACAGTGCCGCTTCGGTTGTTGTTACATCCAATACCTCTTGGGCTGTTAGCTCCGATCAGGAATGGCTGAAGGTAAGCCCGGCTACCGGAAGTAACAATGGAACCATTACTTTTATAGCCACGGCCAATACCACCTCTTCGGACCGGACAGCTACTGTAACCCTGTCGGGCGAAGGTGCCAGTGCCAAAACAATTGCGGTAACCCAGTCAGCTGCTTCGGCAACGACGATGTTGACTGTTTCTCAGAATATCGTTTCTATTGCAAAGGATGCCAACAGTACCGCATCGGTTACGGTGACCTCCAATACGACCTGGAGTGTGAGTTCCGATCAGACCTGGTTATCGGTAAGCCCGGCCATGGGTTCAAACAATGGGACCATTACTTTCACCGCCCAGGCAAACATTACAACCCGTACCCGTACCGCAACGGTAACGGTTTCGGGACAGGGCGTTTCGCCACAAATCATCACTGTTACCCAGGCGGCTGCGGTGATATTTACAGTTTCTCAAACGGCTGTGGTGATCGAATGGAAAGCGAATAGCACCTCCTCGGTTGCAGTTGCATCGAATACCACCTGGATGGTAAGTTCCGATCAGTCCTGGTTGTCGGTAAGCCCGGCTGAAGGGGCGAATAACGGAAAAATTACCTTAACAGCCACCGAAAACAGTACCTACTCGAGCAGGACAGCCATTGTGACGGTTGTGGGTGAGGGCGCCCGTAGCCAGACTATTATAGTTACTCAGGAGGCTGCTATATTAACGGTCTCGTTCAGGACTGTATCATTAAAGAAAGATGCCAATAGCTATGCCGTGGTCAATGTTACGTCGAATACCACCTGGAACATCGGTTCCGATCAGACCTGGCTAACCATTACTCCAACCAGTGGAGCCGATAATGGGATGATTACCCTTACGGCAACGGCCAATACCACTTCTGAAAGCAGAACGGCAACCGTAACGGTGTCGGGTGTGAATGTTATTTCTCAAACCATTACGGTGACCCAGGCTGCGGGAACCAATGGAGTCGATGTGGTTCGGGAAGATGAAATTCGGCTCTATCCAAACCCAGTGACCGATCATTTCAGAATTGACGGAATTGCCGGTAAAGCAACCATCATTATTTCCGATTTGAATGGAAAAATCAGGTTGGCCCGTGAAATTTCGGGCGATGAAACAATTCCTGCCGGTTCACTGGCCAAGGGTGTTTATTGGCTGATGGTTAGAACCGATAACCGGATCATTGAGCGGAAATTGATGAAGGAATAAAGATTTGGCAGGTAGAATACCGGCTGGTTTTGATGTTTAAATTCGAAAAGAGGTTGTCCCGTTTATTCAGGATAACCTCTTTTCGTTGGAAGCTTTTACTGCCCCAGAATTTTGGCATCGACAAAGAACACCGAATGCATGGCAATCTGGTAGTCGGATGAGATGACCTTTTGGACCACCGTGTTCATCCGGTATTTGAATTTGTCTTTCTGGATATACGCTTTCAGGTCGGCATCGGAGGTTTTCAGGGTAAGCGTGTTGCCACAGTCTGCCGGGATTGAATCCTGCCAGGCCACTTTCACCTCGTCGAGCCCATCGGCCGACATGTAGATGGCGATCGACTTCAGAAAGGTAAAATTTCCGTTGGAAGGAGTGGTTACCGTGAGCGTCATCTCTTTTAAAAGAATCTCTTCAATCAGGTCTTTGTGGGTATTGTTTACCGAAAAGGTCGATTCGGAGTTTGTCTCCACATCGGGTATTTGGGTGTCGACTGGAAGATTAATGCCGGAAGAAGAGGGGAGCGAGAGGGTATCGTTGTACACCATGTTGAACTGGGTCAACTTGTCGAACTGGCTGCAGTTGCAGAAAATGAGCATCAGCACAGGGATAAAGAATAATAGCTTTTTCATTTTTTAAAAGGATTAAATTCAACCTATCGGTTCGTTGTTAGAACGGCTTAACCGATGTTTTATTTTATCATGTAAAGTTGGGGAAAAATTCTCACCTTATCATATCTGCTTGTACATAAAATAAAGCCCGACACTGCCGGGCTTTTCTATTATACTTGTTTGAGCATAAAGATTTATATTACTTTGTTTTTTCTTGTCATAAACCGCAATTAGTTAACCTCTCATTGCAAACGTGGAAGTTATTTAACTTTTAAACAAGTAAAAATATGAACCTTTTTTTAAGTGAATATATTGGAGCATTCATCAAATGGCTGATTACAGGTTGTAAAAATAAATACAGAAATGAATACACTGGAGATGGCAAGCACACCCATTTTATTAAACATATTTCCATCGAAACTGAAAATATGCTATTGGGCTTGATTACCATTGTTCTGCTAATATTTGTGATAATAATGATTTTTAAGATGACTTAGTGACACGCCAAACTGGTCGGAATTTGTAATCACAACTTCTCTGATAGAGTATTTAGTTCTGCTGATTTTCGATTGAAATCTCAATGTCCCACAATACGAAAAATGTCCTATCATAAGAATTCTATCGTTAACCTTTCATCTTAATGGGATCTTGTCTGGAGTCAAAAATGTCGGTGATATAGATTACTTCCTCTATAATCCGGTAAATGATTTTATACTGACCAATAACTAACCGGCGATGTCCTAAATTCAAATGATCTAAATAGGGTTCTGATTGTCCTAGTAAAGGTTGCAAAAGCAGGGTGTCTGCTGCATCTAAAATCTTATCTCTGATTTCAATCAGTTTTTCATAGCTTACCTTCGGGGCAATAAAACTTAATGCTTCTTCAAGGCTGACAAGTGACTGTTCGGTATAAACAAGTTTCATTAGCGGCCAATATTTGCTGTTCTTTTCTCGATTTCTTCTCTTGAAAAGACCTTGCCTGAAAGGATGTCATTTTCAGCTTTTTTGGCCCTGCTATCCAGCTTTGTTGCTAAAATCGCCTCTTGACGAAGCTTTTCATAAAACTCGTTGATCGTGTTTTCATTTGCACGATGCAGGTTATTATGTATAAAGTCCCTTTTTTCAATAATGTTCATAATTTCCAGTATTACTGTAATACAAAAATAACGAATCCTATTCATTTTTGTTTCATTTAACTTTTTTTGAAATTGGAGAATCCCCTTGCTGGTCGGGATTGCAAATCCCGACCAGCAAGGGCCGCGCGGATCGTAAACCATATAGGTACAACCACTGCTGGGCACTTTTTTGGCGATCATCCGCTGGCGGGCATCGTACCGGTAGAAGAAACACCCTTCGGTACTGTCGGGTGTCGTTACATGCGGCTGGATCACACAACGTAGTAACCCGAAATCGTCATAACAATAACGGGTTTAAAAAACAAAGCCCCCCGAAACACGGAAGGCTTTGCATTATCGTGCTTGCTTGTGCAAAAAGTGCTGTTGTTTAAAAGGATTACAAATCCTTAGTTTTAAAGGTCGGGATTTCAAATCCCGACCAGCCGGTAAACCCTGTACCACTAAATGTTGACGTACTGAGGCGGCTGACATCGTCGTAG
>DAOQAB010000163.1:0-6600 GCA_035353695.1 Prolixibacteraceae bacterium | reverse complement strand
CAGCATAAATATATTCAATGACCGGATATTTTTTGGAAGGATCGAAATTGGTAGGATAATAGATATTTCCCCAGATATCGGTTTTCCCGTCACGGCCTTTGGTGACAAACACTTCGGGCTTACGCCAGTTCTTCGCCAAAAGATCAGTAATATCGGCTGTTTCCAGTGTCATCAAAACCTTTCCGTCCGATGTACGCCGAAGAACCGTTACCGGTGGTTCTGTTACGGTTGAATAAGTATCGGTAAAATAGTTGAAGTTGGTAGAAAATACAGCATTATGTTCCTTCTTTTCCGGAGTTAAATCCATCAGGTTTGATCCGTCGAAATTAACCTTGTAATAGTGTGTAAAATAGGGATCCTCGTCTTCGTTCTTACCACTTCCGGCAAAAATAACCGCACGGTTTTTATCATCTACTTTTACCACTTCCCTGACAACCCATTCACCGCTGGTCAATTTACTCTTTACGGTACCGGTTGTGGCATCAATCAGATAAAGATGGTTCCATCCATCGCGTTCCGAAGCCCAGATAATCTCTTTGGTACTGTCGATATCGTACCGGAAATGTTTGCCGCTATACTCCACAAACGTATCAAACTTTTCTTCGGTCAGAATTCGTGTCTTTCCGGTAGAAGCATCTACTTCAACCACCTGGTAAACCTGATGCCCACGCTGATTAAATTCGAAGGTAAATGCCTTACTGTCGGGCCACCATTTCAAATTGGAAAGATCGAATTGGTTTTCAAACAAACGGGTATCAACCGTTATTTGTTCTTTCTTTTCAATATTGAATAAACAGGGACGCTTGATTGGCAGTGCATCTCCCGGTTTCAAATACTCCAGTTCATGCAGAATGGGTTCCCGCTGACTTTCGGGCGATGACTCCACGTAATGGATATAGTGCTTTACATTCTTTTGTATTTTATTAACCAACAATCTTTTCGAGTCAGGAGACCAATAAAAGTAGCAGGAATAATAATCGGCAGCACAACCGTCGTAACTCAGTTGAAACTCTTTACCGGTCTTCTTCTCCTTCAAACAGACATTGTAGTTTTTAACGGATGCCGTCCAAAGGGAATCGGGAGAATCAACGGGCCCGCCTTTCTGTTCGTCGTCGGCAATCCCCCAATGAGGTTCCGGTTCCGGATCTTTCAGCTCTTCGGTTTTCTTTAGTTTATAGCCTTTCAAATCACATTCCCATTTGCTTTTACCAAATTCAAACGTGATTTTTTTGTTACCATCGGCATACTGTAACCTGCGAATTTTCAAATCATAGGGTTTAACCTTTTCGGTTGAAATGCCATTGATTGCCACACAAAGTTTTTCCTGATCAAACGCCGGAGTAACCTTCGCTTTCGGAGCATCCACCATTTTGTATTCGGTTCCCTTGCGTGTTTTTACACTGTACCAAAACAAAGAGGTACTGTCGATCCAGTTCACAGAAACATTTCCATTATAAACCAGATCGTTAAATTTCACCGTTGAATCGGCACGCTGATAATCCTCTTTGGTAAGTTGTGCGCTTAAATTACCTACAAACAGGGATATCAATACAAAAAGCAAAAATTTTCTCATCTTCCTACCTGAATTAAAATCTTATTAATCGGCCAATGACAAGCGAACCATCAATACTCCGTGTGCCGGAATATCCGATTTCAACCGTTCATCGGTTTTACCTATTACTTTATGAGCCCAGCAATCGTAGACCTGGTATATTTTCTTCTGAATAGTTACATCCTGCACAAAGTACATGGTCTGCTTTTTCCAGTCATAATCGAGTTTCCAGGGCTGATTGGTCCGGTTCAGGAAACAAACAGCCACCTGCCCATTGGCTAATGGCTTTGCCCAAACCTCATAGTCACCCATGTCCATAAATTTGGTAGCCTGTTTCCCCTTTGGATCCTGATCAATTGCAATTACATCCTTGTTGGTCAGTATCTCTTTCGTTGAAGTATCCATGTTGCGAAGGTCGTTACCGGCCATCAGCGGAGCTGCCAGCATAGCCCACATCGAGAAGTGGGTTTTGTATTCATCCGGCGTCATTCCCCCGTTTCCAACCTCCAGCATATCCGGATCGTTCCAGTGACCAGGCCCGGCATACTGTTGCAGCCCAACTTGTTTGTCAATGATATCAAGCACGCCAAGTCCACCCCAGTCAAAAGCACACTGGTAACAGTCCCGGATATCGGCATTGGTACGCCACAGATGACCTATTCCCTTTCCCCACTCCCAGGGCTTGTTTTCACCCCATTCACAGATGGAGAAGACGATGGGCCGGCCACAATTTTTCAGCGCATCGCTCATGGTTTTGTAGGCTGCTTTGGCATTTTGGCCTTCTTCGTAACACCAGTCATATTTCAGGTAATCGACGCCCCATTGGGCATATGTTCTGGCATCCTGAAACTGATATCCTCGGCTACCCGGGCGCCCCTGACAGGTCATGGAACCGGCACAGGAGTAAACGCCAAATTTCAAACCACGGGAATGGATATAATCGGCCAACGCTTTCATACCGTTTGGAAAACGCTCGGGGTCGGGAATAATATTACCGAGGCTGTCGCGCCCTATCTGCCAGCAATCGTCGATGACCACGTATTCATACCCAGCATCTTTCATACCCGAAGAGACCATGGCATCGGCCATTTCCCGAATCAGTTTATCACTGACATTGCACCCAAACTTATTCCAGCTATTCCAGCCCATAGGAGGTGTTTGTGCCAGATCCTCAAACTTTTGAGCATAAACACCCAAAATCAATGCAAAAGAAAATGCAAGCGCAACGATCCTTTTCATTTCGTAAGATTTATATTCATCAAAGACGATTATTTCTTTTGTTGTAAGCTAATCAATGTTGGGTTCTTTTCCAATTTCAATGTGAATGATCCAAACTTATTTTTCGTCAATGCCGAAGTATTATACTCTTTTGCAGAGGCTTCCTTCTCGGTTGTTTCAACATGCAAATAAGCTTCAGGAACATTTTCACCGGCACTTTCCAGTTCAACAACCACTTCGCCACTTCGGTTATTATAGGCAACACTTCGGAACTGGCCGGCATCAAGGGTTAACCATAACCCAACCGGAGCAACATAAACACGATTTCGGGCTGCGGTTGTCAGTTCTATTTTAGCCCAATCACCATCCACACGACAATTACCGCCAAAAGAGAGCCATCCAAATACATTGTTATAAACCAAATAGGCCGAAGTATTGACGGCATATCCAAAGAACCCCGTTCCATAATCTCCGGAAATTCCATCGTTGGCCAGAGTCTGCGGGAATGAATGGAAGGCACAGGGGGCAAAACCATCCTGTATAATATTTGAAATCGCTCCCATCAAACCGCCATAACCTACCCGAAGAAGATAAAGATCGGAAGGATTTTCGCGGTATTGATAAAGTACCGGAATGGCATTCAGGGCTGAACCGTAGTGATGAATCATCCGTTCAAAACGCGACAATTTTCCTCCGTAAAGGAAGTCCCATATACGACGGGCATTCCCGTTGTATGCCCAATGGGGAACAGTTGGCATATAAGCCAAGATGGCGTTCAGAGTCACCATAGCTCCTTCATCGAAGCCAAAATATTTCGACCACATGTAAACCTCTTCCTGTCCGGTAGAATCCCATGGCATTTCACTTCCAAAAGGATACGACAACGTTGTCCAGTGATAAAACCGCACTTTCATTGCCAGTCGCAGCTCGTTGGCCAAATCGGTTAATTCTTCCGCTTTCAGATCGTTCAGGATCAAAATAAAGATTGTACCTTCCATTTGCCCATGCATTACATAAGCGGGAGCCTGTTCAACCATGGCAATCGCTGTTTGTGCGGCATTTTCAAGATACCAACGCCAATCCTGCTGCTTGACTAAACCGTTATAATAGCGTGCTAACCGGTACATTGCCCAATGTGCCGCAGCTACATGCGGATAGTTGTATGATCGTCCAACCGATTCGGCTTCCTCTTTACTCCAGGAAGGAAAACCACCATACCGGCCCCAACGGATCTGATCGCTATAAGTTCCTTGCGGCATTGAATCGGGTTCGTAATAGAAAAGACTTTTACGAACGCCGTATTTCTCTTCTCCTTCGCTGTATTGGATTCCACCCCAGATGGTTTGGTTTACGAAATCTTCTAGTTTTGCGACCTCTTCCTTTTCGGGCATAACCACCTGTTTCATAATGGCACCCAACCAGCTTCCGGCTCCGCCTTCATCACTCAAACCGGCAATCCAGGCACGGGAATCCTGCAATACTTTTTCTTTTTTCTCATAATCATACGTAATTGCCGAAGGTGCCCGGTGAAAAACATCGGTAGTATCGTCGTACCATTGCTCGGTGGTAAGGAATTTCCCATACGATTCGATCACCTTCTTTTCCGGATCGATAATTTTATAGTTGATGGACTGGCTCAGCCCATCCTCATAATCGATGGTCAATCGGGCCCTGCCCCATTTTTTCCCTTGAAATTCATACGTCTTCCATACCGAACCGGTTGCTTTCAAAGCCTTGTATTCAATGGCACCTTCGGGTTCTACCGTTATTTTCTTCACCGCTTTATTGTATTGCAAAAACAATTTGGCATTTACATCCATCGGCACCACATAACCCGGAATACCCACAGCCACCGGACGGTTTGCCTTTGCCAGCGTATTCTCCACATCACGCAATGAATCAGCCAACAGGAATTTCAATCCAACGCTTTTGGTTTCTCCGGGTTTCAGCACCGATGAAGTCGGTGTATTCCATTGTTCTACACCTTTCCACTCGGTTTCTGAATAAGATTTGGAATGAACCATCCATTCATGCAAGCCTTCAAACGTATAACCGATTGGTGTTGGATCATCGGGTAGCGGACGATAATTTTCAAAAGGGGTTTTCCCTGATGGAACCACCAGCAGGACTTTGCCTTCGCCATTCAGTTTCACTATTTGCAGGTATCCGGCATCTTTCCCAATATAGGGGTCGAAGAAAACATTTTGGGCATGTGCCTGATCGAGCGATTTTTCATTAAAATTATTATTGAAAACCAGGGGAATGCCAAGGGCTCCGATTTCAACCGCCTGGTCGGTTTTGTTTTTGATTTCAAAACGCAACACCAGGTTATCACCCTCTTTCTCCCAATACCGAATGATCTGTAAAGGGATATTGGAAGGCAGTGTTTTTGACAGATCCGCAGCAGAAAGCACACCGGGATTTTGAGAAGTTACAGCCTCCACATCAGCACGTTTCTTTGCGGTTGAATAATAACTCCAATCCTTGCTTCCAACACTTCGCACACCAAGGTTGATATCGCCAAGATGATAAAAACCATCTTGATTGCGTTCGTTCAGCCGGTCTCCGGGAGTATAGTCAAGAGAACTTCCGTCGTTGGCTTTCAATGAAGCGACTGTTTGCGATGAGTTCAGTAACTCAAGCTTCAACAAGGAAGTAGAAAACTCTTTCTTTCCTTTTTCCTCATTCAAAGTTGCCGGCCCAAGGTCGTGGTGAGTCCGTTGAGCACTCACCACCGACACCTGTGCAACAGTAATAAATAAAAAAAGTAATAGCCTATGGTATCTTTTCAAAAACATTCTTTCCGATTTTAAAAATTTAACTCCGTTATTTTACTTTCCATGCCAGTATCCCAGCCGAGTTACCGGACTGAAATTCCACATTCAACCGAAGGGCTTTTGTTGCAACCTCTTCAAAATGGACCGTATTATATTTATCAATATGAACTTCGTAAGAATCGGCTGTTTTCACACTCATCCATTTGCCCGAAGGATTTTTGTACTGAAGGCTCCATGATTTCGGTGCCCTGTAATTGCCATCATAATGATCGACATTCAGCCAGTAAACACTCGCCTGCGAAAGTGACACCGGTTTATCCCAGCGGTATTCGACCCAGCTATCTTTTGCTTCCTTATTCCACCAATTAAAGAAAGGTTTGTCAATATCGGATGAACGATGGGGTTCAAAACCGTCATTTAATCCCGGCGCCCAATCGGATGAAGCAAAAGCTTTCGCTTCCATCTCTTTTCCTTGCTCTTCTTTGGAGCAAACATTGCCGGCCGAGGCAGGCATCCATACGAACATATTCGCAGCTCCCCGGTTATTCCAGGCATAATAAGGAATTGCCTTCAGCGAAACCGCTTCGGGAGCCTTTTCTTTACTGTCAACCCGAAAACCATTTACCGCAATTGTTTCAACACCACCTAAAAGATCTTTGCTGAACGAAGCTTCTGGTTTTGCATCCGGAGCAACATAGGTATCAAACATCCAGCCGTTGTTATTGTCCTTATCTTCGAAACAATAAACCAACGGACCACGCTGATAGGCGATCTTTCCTTTATCGGCATCCACCTGATCGCTGGCAACAACCTTTCGAACATCCATGGGCAGGATCATTTCAACCCGATCCCCTTTTTTCCAGTTCCGGCTAAAACAAGCATAACCGTTGATCAACTGTGGTTTGGTTGTCTTTCCATTTACGTTGAATTCAACCGGAGATGAAGCAGTATTGGTGAAATGATAAAGATCGAATGGAACAACGCTATTGGCAGCCCATCCGGGAACACGAACCATCAGGTTGAATTCTTTGGAAGCCGATCCGTTCACGATGA
>DAOQAB010000162.1:0-6647 GCA_035353695.1 Prolixibacteraceae bacterium | reverse complement strand
TGTTTGATTAGAAGTTGCCGTCCAGCTACTATTCGAAGTGACATTGAACGATGCCATGCTTCCGTTTGCCGAAGCTACATTCAGCGTATTGGTCGATACCGAAAGGGTTGAAGATGGTGCCTGCGACCATCCAATGGCAAATACCTTATAAGTGGTACTGCCATTCACAGCATTGATGTAATAGCTGTCGTCGTTGGCGAAAGTAAATAATTCGCGTCCCACACCTGCCTGACTTTCAGGGTATGTTGCATAACCTTCTTTGCCGTAATAATCCCTGCCTTTTATGCCCGTGGTCGTAAATGCTGTACCATCGGTATTGATGGCAATTCCACCGTTCAAGTGGGCATATTCGCTCAATTTTTTAAATATCTGGCTTCCTGCCGGACTACTGGCAAGTTTATCCATAAACTCATCTGAAATCACACCGCCTGATGCCGGCTCTAATGCAACCAAACCTTCATACAGATTGCTGTTTCCATACCCACCCGCAATCAGTTGGTCAATCAGCCCGCCTTCCTCGTTGGAGAGGACAAAAGTGGTTGGTCCCGGAACTGTGCCGTCGTCGCAGCATTCGTAAGCGCCCATGTCGGTTTTGCTGCCCAGCGGACGGATGTTCCCGTCTAAATCAACCAAAGGAATCAGGTTGTTTTCTGCCGGGTTAAGCCCTTTGCTGATGCACGGCGAGCCAGCCGAAAGGTGAAAATCTCCGTGAGTAGCATCAACAAAGAGCGGGTTGGTGAAGATATTGTTGTTGCCGCTAAACCGGTCGCTACCCGATTGGATACAACAGTTGGAGGCAACAACATTGTCGTATTTCGTAATCTCAATATGGTTGCTCCCACTCTGGGTGTCGCCCCAGAAAATAGAATTGATGATATCGATAGAACAACTGTTGTTGTACACTCGCAATCCACTGGCATAATCCCCCGAATTCTTCGAGAAAGTACAATTCACCACATTCGCACTTGTTTCCATAGCGGCATAAATCCCCCCACCTTTGTTGTTGGTGAAAAGGCAGTTGGAAATGGTACCTGTTTGCCCTTCGTTTAGCTGGATTCCTCCACCAAAACCTTCATTCCCGTCGAACACACAACGGGTAATATTGGCTGTCGACAGATAGTAATTCACCCCACCACCAAAGAAGTCGGTAAAATTCCCGATAAACCGGCACTGATCGATGACTGGAGAAGAACCGTTGTCGTTGAAAACTCCGCCGCCGCCACCGTTGGAAAAAACCGACGAGCCATCGACCACGAAAGCCTTGTTGTATGAAAAGGTACAATGGGTGATTTCGGGCGACGACTGGTTGTCGTTATACATGCCGCCACCACCTTCTTCGGTTGCCGTCACTCCAAACACATGATTCCGGGTAAACAGCGTATTGGTAATCAAAGGTGATGAATGTTCCCAGTTGAACATACCACCACCGCCGTCGTTGGCACAGTTGCCTTCAAAGGTGCAGTTTCTGATGGTGGGCGATGCCTGATAATTAATCATCCCTCCGCCATGGTTCGACGGAGAACCCCAGTAATCGTCGGTTCCGTTGGCATATCCCCCAGTGATGGTAAACCCATCGAGAATAGCCGTTGCATTGAGCAATAATTCTTCGGAATGATAGAAAACATGGTAACTATTGTCAGTACTGTCGGCTTCGTTGCCAATGTCTCCACTCAGGATAGTTTCGTTGGCTTCGCCCGGCCCGTAATTCTTACGAAAACTAAGTTCGGCTTCCGTTCCGGCAAAACCTCCATAAATTTCAACTCCGTTTTTCATGCTAAAGGAGATGTTCCGATCGGTTCCGATGGTAGGTTTATAGGTTCCTTTAGCTACCCAGATTTGATCATACAACAAAGCGTCTTTCAAAGCCAGTTGCAGCGAAGTATAGGCATTGGCCCAGCTCGTACCGTCATTTTTTCCCGTAGCATTGGCTTTCACATAAATGATTTTGATATTGGGAGCATTCAAACCATTTTCATAAGCTCCCATGTCGGGCGGAGTGCCACGGGTAAGGCCAAGGATGTCGGTAGCGGGAGCCCCGGTGGTTGTTCCCGCCCCAATACACGGACTGTTATCGAGCAAGGAAAAATCATCACCTGCGGCACCGGAAAAAGCTGGAATACAGAAGATATTTCCTTTACCGGTATAAATGGTTTTCCCTTCCTGAAAACAACAATAGGTGATATTTTCAGCAACACCACCATAAATGTCTGAAACAAAAGAATTGCTGGTGATTAAATTTTCCCGAAAAATAGAGTTTTTAATGATTGGACGGGACGGTTCATCATTGTAAACAGCACAACCACCAAGATATGTTTTTGACGAATTTCCATAGAAGGTACAATTAATGATCGCTGGTGATGAGTTGAAATTTTCAATTCCACCACCAAATTCTGCAGAATTATGAACGAACAAACAACTGGTTATTGCTGCTGAACTATTTTCACCATTGTAAATTGCCCCTCCATATTGGGTTGAGTTGTTACGAAATATACATCCTGTTGTTATCGGTGAAGAGTTATAGTTACTTAATGCACCTCCATGACCCGCTAAATTACCATCGAAAGTGCAACCGGAAATAGTCGACGAAGGGTTATTATAATTGGCAATCCCCCCACCCGAGTCGGCTGAATTGTTGGTAAAGTTACATCGGGTTACCGTTTGGTTTGAATTGCTGTAGTTGAATATTCCACCTCCATCATACAATGTTGAATTGTGGTTAAAAGAACAATTGGTAACCGATGGGGAACTGGTTTCATTATAAATACCTCCCCCATAATAGGCATAGTTATTGGAAAAATTACAACGGGTTAACGTTGGTGATGAATTCAGGTTATACATTCCTCCGCCCATAGCCTGTGAATAATTTAGCTCGGAATAAAGGTCGGCATACCCTCCGGTAATGGTAAAGCCATCGAGCAAAGCGCTGTTGTCGATTCCCGAATTGGAAATCACATGGTAACTGTTGTCGATATTCACGCCTGCTGTACCAATATCGCCGCTCAAGAAGGTTTCGTTGGTTGATCCTGCCTCGTAATTTGTACGCTGGCTAATGGAGGTTTCTGTACCGGCAAATCCACCATAGATTTTGATGCCATTTTTCATCTGGAATGAAACCGCCCGGTCGGTGCCGGTGGTTGGTTTGTAAGTTCCTTTGGCTACCCAGATTTGTTTTCCAGACGTTGCCGCCGCCAAAGCCGGTTGCAGCGAAGTATAGGCATTGGCCCAACTGGCGCCGTTGTTGCTCCCCGAAGAAGCAGACCGCACATAAATTACCTGTCCGCGCAATGAAAGCGTCATAAACAAGGTAAGAAATAGGAAGATTGTTACGGGTCTCATAAAAAAGATTTTTTGCCGTTTAAAGAGATGTTCCGGATCACGTTTTGAATAAACCAAAGTTAGTGAATCTCAACATCAATGTAGTAAGCGTCAAGGCAAAATATACCCTACAAAAACACTCAAAATCTTCGTAACGATAAAAAAATTGGTCAGACACACCGGTACCCCGATGCAATATCGAAAATAATGGAATCGTCAGGAGTTCTACTTTGGCAACAAGTAGTCGTGCTTTCGTTCTCTAGAAAGCTTTTCAAGATAAAACTCTACCTCGGGATAAAGAATGGAATAGTATTTTCTTTTCAGGTCGGCGTCCACCAGTTTGGCACATTTTTGCCAGAAATTGGCCCTCTCTTTGTTCAGAAATTTTTCCAGCAGATCGTAGGGCGTTTTCCCCAGTTCGCGATCGATCAGCAGTAACAGCAATTTTCCCTGCCGAATGTTGAGCTTGATCACTTTGTCGAAATAAGCATCTTTCACATAGTGCTCATATTTCAGAAGGTACTCCTTTTTAGCCGAATCGCATTCGATGGTTTCCAGTTGAGCTTCAACCAATTCATATTCAACCTTAACCGTTTGGATATAGGGCCATATTTTCGACAGGTCGTTTTTAAGCTGCTCCTCTTTCTTGGGCGATAATTTAGATCCGACGGCCCCAGATGCCGAACAGATTGCCAGCATCAACATCAAAAGCGATATGGTTACAACTCTCGCTGTCATTGAAAGGCGGCAGGAGTGGTAAGCCCGAGGATTTTCTGATACGATTGATATCGCTTCTTTTCTATTTTGGAGAGGGCCAGGCCTTTTGCCTTATCCATTCCTCCCAGGTAGTAGCGCTGAATCCAGGGGAAAAGTGTCAAACCGGCATCCAGCAACGAATAGGCTCTTATAATCTGAACGGCAACAAGATACAACCCGGCTATTAACACCATGGAATTAATCCCCTCTTTGAAAGCCCCTACCGATAACTGGCCCGATCCGGGAATAATCCCGCTCATCATGTAGGCCCGTTTGGGATTATACCGTTTGTTATAACGGAACACTTTTTCAAATTCGTTATCGAGAAGATTCTTAACCGAATCACCCGCACCGGTCAGATTAAGGACTGTGTAAAATTCGTCATACGCCAGCGAATCATCGCCAAGACTATAAAGGGCAATTCCTTTCAGGTAGTGCAACCCGGTTTTTTGCAGCAGGTTGGGATCGTCGCTCAGGTATAATAGTTCATTCAATGCCAGGATATTCTCACTTTTCATCAGCAAACAAAAGGCTTTTCCCAACACCGCTTCATTTTTCAGGCTGTCGGACTGGGAATATTTGAATGAGCGATCGTAAAAGGTTGCCGCAAGATCATAATTAGAGAGCTCATTGTAGCAATGGGCTATTTGAATCGATAACCGGTCCACCTGATCGGAACCAAAAAAGAGGGCACGGTTATACTCCTGAGCGGCAAATTGAAAGTTTTCTTTTTCAAACTGCTCGTCAGCATACCGGACCACCTCCTCAACGGTCTGCGCCATGGAGAAAAGGCCATAAAAAAGACTAATAATCAGTATAAAGTATCTTTTTCGTCTCATTAATAAATTCGTGATCGAGGTTATCATTAAATCGTTTGGCTGAAGCAGCTCCGCCATATACATTGGCCATGTAATAGCTGGCCGCTATGCCTCCAATGATCCAGGGATATACACTTTTCGAGCCATACTTGTCAAACCCCCTGACGGCAAAGAAGGTTGAAGATGCGGTAAAAAGAAACGACATGGCGCCGTCGCCCCAATAACCGCAATACATTTTGCCTGCTCCGGGAAAAACAGCCGAAAGCAACGTGGCCACCACCGGGCTTTTCCTGCGGGCCTGATACCCTTTATTGGCAACCACTCTCAACCCGGTAATTTTGTAGTTCTCTTTGGGCACCTCCTGTTTACTCAGTTGGTACGCGCCTTCCCAATGTTTTAACAGAAGCTCGGAACCCAGCCGGTGTTCAAATTCCTGTCGAATCACCAGTCCTGCATCAAACGCTTTCTGCACTTCAGAATATTTCTGTTCGGCCATCAGCATCCGGATATATTCATCGCGATAATCAGGCGACAGATGGTTCAGTTTTTCCAACCCTTCGGTTGTGAAAAAGAGCGCTTCTTTATCAAACTTCTTCAACTTACGGTAGGTTTTAAGCAGGTTCAACCGGGATGTCGAATCAAACGGACAGAAAAAACCAATCCGTTCGTACTCCTGCTCCGAAAGATCGTATTGCCCGGAGTTAAAGAGATAGGCAGCGAAGTTTTTAGAGTTCTCGCAGTCAAACAAATTGGATTGCCCGGCAGCACGCCCAAACGAAACCAGCAAAAAAAGAATAGTCAGGTTAATAAGCCGGGTCATAGAATTTCTGTATTTGATAATTATAGGGATACTCTTTGCTGGCCACCAGCGGATGACAACGCGACAAACGGTCGAAAGTCCTCAGATAAGCAACAAACGGATTACGATGCTGAAAACTTTCGATGGCATACACCGAACACGACGGGGTAAAAACACAGCTATTCATGTCCTGCGACGAAAAAAAAGTTTTATAACCAATGAAAAGAATCGCAACCGTTGCTTCCAGCTCGTTGGCATCCTTTTTCAGAAAACTCCGGTATTGATGGTTGTGATTTTCGGGCTTATTCAGTTGTGCTAGTTTTTCAAATTTAGATGGAGTCTTTGCCGGTGATGGAACCGGAGAAGAAACAATCAGCCCAAGGATGAATGCAATCGGCATGAACATTTTACAAATTGCAGTCATACTTTTCATCATTCGTGGGTTCATTGATCATGACATTTTCCATGTTGATAATCTGGTAAAGGTTTCCCTTTTCGAGATAGGTGGCGATCAGTATTTCCGTTGGAATATCAATTCCCTGGCTCAATTTGTAGTTTTTCAGTATTTGCCGGCTAATTACTTTCCCTTTGGAATCGATCATGGTTACTGAGTAAAGCAGCTTATTCTTCGTGGCAACCAATACTTTTGAAATCATTTTTTTCAGGATGTCGGGCGGAATCCAGGTAGTTATCACCATATCTCCCTTTTTCTCAAATCCTTTCATGCTGAAACGAGCTTCATCGAGTCCGTAGTTCGCCATCTTTCCTTTCAAAATAAAGTGGAACAACGACTGGTCGGGTATCAACAAATTGGGAGATCTCGAATAGAGGGTGTCGGCCCTGAAGGTATACATAACGGTGTCAAAAAGAACGATTTTCTCTTTTTGCGGAAACGTGAAATCAAAAATGATTTTTTTATGGTTCTGATCGTAAAACAGTTTTCCCTTGCTCACCTGAAA
>DAOQAB010000161.1:0-6678 GCA_035353695.1 Prolixibacteraceae bacterium | reverse complement strand
GTGGTTTACAGCGTTACCCCAGTTTTGAAGATTGCAATCTCTTTGAAACCACTCAACTCATGTTTTAATTTCTTGCCATTTGCAACTTCGATAACATATTGGATAAACTCTTCGAGAAGTTCGTCCATGTTTTTGTTTTCGAGAAGCTGGCCGGCATTGAAATCAATCCAGTTGTTCTTTTTGTTGAAAAGGGCCGAATTGGTTGATATTTTCATGGTAGGGACGAAGCTTCCAAACGGAGTGCCTCGCCCGGTAGTGAAAAGCACCATCTGACAACCGCTGAAGCCCAGTGCCGATGCGGCAACCAAGTCGTTCCCCGGTGCTGAAAGCAGGTTTAGTCCCCGTTTTTTGATGCGCTGTGCATATTCCAGCACGTCGACAACCGTGGCTGAACCACCTTTCTGTGTGCATCCCAGCGATTTATCTTCCAGCGTAGAAATGCCTCCCTGCTTGTTTCCCGGTGAAGGATTTTCATATACCGGCAGATTATGCTGAAGGTAGTAATCCTTGAAATCGTTGATCAGCTTCACGGTTTTCTCAAATACCTCTTTGTCGATGGCTCGATCCATCAGCAACGTTTCGGCGCCAAACATCTCGGGAACTTCGGTGAGGATGGTTGTTCCGCCCTGAGTAACCAAAAAGTCGGAGAATGCTCCCACCAGCGGGTTGGCCGTGATGCCCGAAAAGCCATCGGAACCACCACATTTCAGACCTATTTTCAGCTCCGAAAGGGGAAGAGTTTCCCGTTTGTCGGTGCGCATGATTTCGTAGATTTCTTTCAGTTGTTGCAGCCCGGTTTCTACTTCATCGTCCACCTCCTGTGCCACCAGATAGCGAACCCGCTGAGGGTCAAAATCCCCAATAAACTTCTTTAACTGTTCAATCTGGTTGTTTTCGCATCCCAGACCAAGCACCAAAACACCTCCGGCATTGGGATGATTAATTAGATCGGCCAGTGCTTTCTGGGTGTTTACGTGGTCGTCGCCCAATTGCGAGCACCCGTAGTTGTGTTTGAAAACTTCCACACCGTCGATGTCGGTTGGGTTTACTTCCTGTTTAAAGCGGTCGATAATTTGCTGAGCTTGTCCATTGACACACCCAACGGTTGGCACCAGCCACAGTTCGTTGCGGATTCCTGTGTCGCCATTTCTCCGTTTGTATCCTTCAAATGTCAGTTGCTGTTTTCCATAGCGTAACTGGTTCAATTTCTGGTTGAATGAATAAACCAGGTTTCCCGACAGATTTGTTTTCAGGTTGTGGGCATGTACGTGAATCCCTGGCTCAATTCGTTCGGTTGCATGGCCTATGGGAGCTCCGTATTTGATTACGTTGGCATCTTTTTCGATTGTTGTGAGCGAAACTTTGTGTCCAACAGGGATATCCTGCTTTATCCGGATTTTTGTTCCTTCAACCAGGATCTCTTCGTTGATTGCTCCTGCTTCGAGGCAGACTGCCACATTATCCGATGGATTTATTTTGATGAATTTTGCCATTGTCAGGTTTTCAGCTGTTCGACGATGAAAAATAGCTATTTTCTACGACATTTTCATCAGTGGATTGTTCTTGTTTAGTACCGATTTTACGGCTCTTTTCATTCCAACCTGTTCAATCAGGAAAAGATAGGAAGAAACCGAGATGGTCAGATTGGGTATTTTGTTCAGGTCTTGTTTCCAAACTTTTTCAAGGCCCAAAACTTTCTCTGTTAATTGGTAAATTGAAATTGGACGTCCGTCGCACTGAGACCATGCTTCTTTGTAGAAATCAATGATCCACTGGTCGTCCTGAACCTTATAAACACCATCTTCCGATTCTCCTTTGAAATAGGCAATCATGGCTGCCAGCGAGAATACCATCTTTTGCGGCAGCATGTGGTGGGTCTCGTAG
Organism: Prolixibacteraceae bacterium; assembly: GCA_035353695.1. Classification (GTDB taxonomy): domain Bacteria; phylum Bacteroidota; class Bacteroidia; order Bacteroidales; family Prolixibacteraceae; genus CAYMTR01. Next base: position 4,794 of record DAOQAB010000161.1, on the reverse strand, counting down.
TATTCGAGCAGGGTAGGGAGGTTTCGGGTTTCCCATTTCGACATGGCATTCAGTGCAATGCTTTGCCACAGATGCCTGATATAGGGGTTCCGGAACCGTTCCAGTATTTTATCGGCAAACGATTTCAATTCATTTTCGGTTCCGTCGAGAACCGGCAAAACCTCGTCGTAAACCAAATCTTTCATGAAAGTGCCTACTTCGAGGTTTTCGAAGGCTTCGCGTACGGTTTCCAGCCCGCTCAGATAAGATACGGCATAACTTCCGGTGTGGCAGCCATTCAATACCTGAACTTTCCGCTCGCGGTATTTGGTCAGGTCTTTTACAAATTTAACATCGAGACCGGCTTTTTCGGCAGGAAATTCTTTGTGAACCCATTCAGGGCCTTCAATGACCCAGAAGTGGAAATATTCGCCAACCACGACCAGATTGTCTTCGTATCCAAGTTCTTCCTGAATTTGTTTGATTTCATCTTTTGGAAAACCGGGCACAATACGGTCGACCAGTGTGTTGCAAAAACAGCAGGCTTCGTTGACCCATTGAATAAACTCTTCTTCCAGTTTCCAGTTTTTGGCATGTTGAAGGACAAATTTCCGGAGAGTTTCCCCGTTTTTGTCGATCAGTTCACAGGCAAAAAAGATCAACCCTTTCGATTGGTCCCCGTTGAAAGCTTTGTAGCGTTTGTAAAGCATTGCTGTAACCTTTCCGGGAAATGAATTCTGAAGTTGCATCTCGGGACGGTCGTTTTCATCCCAACTGATGCCAGCTTCCGTTGTGTTCGAAATCACAAAACGGAGGTCGGGGTTCAGGATCGATTCTTCGTAAGCACTGAATTCGGTATATGGGTTGATCCCTTTGTTGATGCAATCGACCAGGGTATATTCCTTTACCGGTTTCCCGTTTTTAATACCTTTCAGGTAAACGTGGTACAAACCATCCTGTTCGTTCAGTTTGTCAATCATTCCGGTTGCCAATGGCTGAACGACATCCACGCCACTGTTAAAACCGATTTCATGGTTCATTTTGTTGACAATCCAATCGGCAAAAGCCCGAAGAAAGTTTCCTTCTCCAAATTGCAAGATTCGTGTCGGATAGTTCGGTAAAGAAGTTGTTGTACGATTCAGTTTCATTTTATCTTTTTTAAGCGGTCTACTTTAATTAATGATCAATGCTTTTCGGTGCATTTTCGTTGCGCAAAAATATTTGAGTTGCCCAAACTCTCACTTTTTCGAATGTTAAATTTATAATAACTTGATATACAACATTGTTGTTTTAGTGCAAACGTTTGCCTTAATTCCAATAATTCAACGATTTGTGAGGATGCTGTTATGTTCCGTTCAATTTTTGGCTGCTTAGCAATTTCTTAACGTTCAGAACGAGATAAATGTTCGATGAAAAGGGAACGCAGATGGCACGGATCGTTGAACGCTGTTGAACACTGATTTTCCAGCTGTTCGATTTTAGATACTCGGTAACAGGCAAAAAAAAGACCGTCGAATGGGTTCAACGGTCCGATATTGATAAAAGAATCCTTTTTTAACGATGAAATAATGATCAGATTTTCATGTTCATTACGTCGCGTACTTCGTCGAGGGTGGAAATGGCAACTTCGCGTGCGCTTTGTACGCCGTTTCTCAGTACCTGATGGATATAGTCCATGTTCGATTCGAGCTGTGCCCGGCGTGCACGGAACGGACGCAGGTATTCGTTGATCGATTCAGTTAGCACCCGTTTCAACTGTCCGCCACCGCCTTCGCCAATTTCGGCAGCAATCTCTTCGGGCGTGCGGCCTGTGCAAAGCGAGATCAGCATTAGTAAATTCGAGACTTCCGGGCGATTTGTCGGATCGTAGGTGATGAGACGTTCTGAGTCGGTTTTGGCCTTCTTGATCAGGTTGGCGGTTTCGTCTTCGGTTGCGCTGAGCATGATGGCATTGTTGCGGCTCTTGCTCATTTTCTGGGAACCGTCGAGCCCCAGGATTACCGGCGACTTGCTGAGTAGTGGTTGTGGCTCGGGAAAGACCGGCTTGCTGGCAGCAAAACGTTCGTTGAACCGGCGGGCAATAACCCGGGTTAGTTCAAGGTGCGGAAGCTGGTCTTTACCAACCGGAACGACATTCCCTTTACAGAACAGGATGTCGGCAGCCTGATGCACCGGGTAGGTGTACATTCCGGCATTGATCCTTTTTTGTCCCGATGCCTGGATTTCCTCTTTGACCGTAGGATTACGGTCGAGTTCGGCATTGGTGACCAGTGTGAGAAATGGCAACAAAAGCTGGTTCAGCTCGGGAACATGGCTGTGTGGAAAAATAACGGTTTTGCTTGTTTCCGCATCCAGTCCAACCGACAGGTAGTCGAGTGTGAGCTGTAAAATATTTTGGGAGATCGATTCAAAAGTATCCCGGTCGGTTAAAACCTGATAGTCGGCAATAACGATGTAGGTTTGAACGCCAAGGTTCTGCAACCGTACCCGGTTTTGTAGCGATCCGAAAAGGTGCCCTATGTGAAGCCTCCCGGTTGGACGGTCACCGGTAAGAACCCGGTATTTTCCGGGGTTTTTGATTAAGTCTTCTTCCAACTGATTGCTCCTTTTTAGGGTTGCTTCAAACGTTCCGTAATCGATACTTTCTTCGTTCTTCATTTCGTCTTGTATAAAGTTTCCTGCGTTAACGTAAATTCATCCGTTTTGGATCGGACCGGCCAAAATTAATCCGAAAGCTATTTGGGAACAAATTAAGAGGCAATAATCTTTTACTTCGGGAACATTTTTTTCAGAAACATTTATCTTTATTGGTTTAATTGAAATAACTGAAGTGATGAGAAAAAATTGGAAGGCAGATGGTAAAACGGTATTGTTTTTATTGTTATTTCTTAGTTTATCTGTTTTATTGTTGGCAAAACCTGCTTTTGGTGTTCTGCCTGAAGTGACATTTTTTCCTGCGTCAGGGGCTCTGAATGTAAATCCCGATACCCATCTGGAGCTTACTTTTCCGGCATCTCCTGTGTTGGGGGCGAAAGGTCAAATCAGGGTTTACGATGCGGCCGATAACCGGTTGGTCGATCTGCTCGATCTGAGTATCCCGGCTGGCCCAACCACCGGCGATACGACCAAAAATGCAACCTATACTCCTGTACCTTACCAATATGTTTCCGGAAAGTTTACCAATGCCAATACCAAACCAGGAACGCCTTCGGGGGTAGCTCTTCCTACGTCGGACAAGTATCAGTTGACCATCATTGGTGGTTTTACCGATGGTTTTCATTTTTATCCGGTCATTGTTCATGGGAATACAGCCACTATTTACCTGCACAACAACCTGCTGGAGTATGGCAAAAGCTATTACGTGCAGATCGATCCGGGTGTTTTGAGTCTCAATGATGGCTCTTTCACCGGAATTCAGGGGAAAGACTGGTCGTTTGCCACCAAAAAAGTTGTCCCCAATCTCCTTTCCAACTGTTTTGTGGTCAGCGCCGACGGAACGGGTGATTTCAATACGGTACAGGGCGCCCTTGATTTTGTTCCCGATAACAATTCCAACCGGGTAACCATTTTTGTGAAGAAAGGGGTTTACGAAGAGATTGTTTACTTCAGAAATAAAAACAACATCACCATTCTGGGCGAAAGCCGCGAAGGCACGGTGGTCCGGTATGCGAACAACGAGGTGTTTAATCCTCATCCGGTGAATGTAAAAACGAATGAAATGGCCGGAACTTTTCCTTCGCGCAGGGCTGCTTTTGCTGCCGATCATTGCCGTGGAATCCATCTGGTGAACATGACCATCGAAACCACCGCCAAAGGGCAGGCCGAAGGGTTGTTGCTGAACGGTGAAGAGAACATGGTCAGTCACGTAACCATTATTGGCTCGGGCGATGCGTTGCAAACCAACGGTTCGGCTTACTTTACCGATTGCCTCATTGTTGGCGACGGCGACACGGTGCTGGGGCGCGGACCGGCTTATTTCAACCGTTGCGAGTTACGTTCGTATGGTGCTTTTATGTGGATCCGCAACACCGGTGTTAATCACGGGAATGTGTTTGTAGGTTGTAAATTCATCGCGATGGGAGAGGGGGAAACCGAAATTGCCCGTTGCCCCACCAATCGTGGCAAGAATTATCCCTATTGCGAAGCCGTACTGATCGATTGTTCCCTCTCGGGGATTATTCCCAAAGGGTGGGGCGAGGTTGGCGGCGAAACTGCAACTATTCATTACTGGGAATACAACAGCACCAATCTTAGTGACGGAAAACCGGTGGATACCAGTCGTCGCCACCTCGCATCGCGGCAACTGACGATGGAAAAAGACTCGGCAATTGTTGCCAGTTACCGAAATCCTTCGTTTGTGCTGGGAGGCTGGATGCCCGATCAGAACCTGCTTGAATTATATGAATCGAAAATAAAAATCATGGAGATGGAAAGGAAAAGTGAAGCTCCCGTGGGAACCATTCTTACCCGCCTGTCCGACGGCGTATTTGTTCATGTCAACCAGGCCTATGCCGATATTCATGGCTACCGGGTAGATGAAATGATTGGCCAGTCAGTATTCAGTTTGAACACCTGGTATGTGCCTGAACAGCGTAAAGCGGTGATTGATGAATTGCAGAAAAATGGCTCTTTTTACAACATGCCCATCAAGGCCAGAAAGAAGGATGGTATTCCGGTCGATTGCCTGCTTTCGGGTGAACTGATTGTGATGGATGGTGTAAAATATTGTTTGGGGCTGATAGAGAGGGTGCAATAGAAATAAAAAGAGGCTGTCCAAAAAGTATTTTGTAGTTTTCCCGCACTTTCAAATTGAAA
>DAOQAB010000160.1:0-6700 GCA_035353695.1 Prolixibacteraceae bacterium | reverse complement strand
AAAGAACCCCTTTGCCGTCGGCATATTTCAGGGTGTAAAGCCGGCTGGCGTTCATCCCCAGCAGCCAGTCGCCAATGGCGCGGGCATTTCCCGCAGCATACAGCCGGTCGAACTCTTTTCCTTCGCGCAATTTGGCAAAGCCTTCTTTAATAGCTTCGTCGGTCATCGACGAAATCCAGAGCCTTCGCAGTGGTTTGCGGCAACCGGTAAGGGTCATCACCCAGCGCTGGATCAGCTCTCCTTCAATCCCGGCGTCACCGCAGTTAATGATCTCTTCGCATTCGGAGAAGAGTTTTTTAATGGTTTCGAACTGTTTTTGTACCCCTTCGTTGTCGATCAGCTTAATGCCAAAGCGGGATGGGATCATAGGCAGGGCATACATTCGCCAGGGTTTCCAGTCGGAAGTATAATCATCGGGATTTTTGAGGGTGCACAGGTGACCGAAAGTCCAGGTTACCTGATAACCATTGCCTTCAAAATAACCATCTTTGCGGTTGTTGGCCTGCAATATCCGGGCTATTTCTTTGGCTACACTGGGTTTTTCGGCAATACAAACTTTCACGATCCTCTATTTTTTTCACTGTTCAAAAATAGATAAACGGTTCAAGAAATAGATCGAAAGGAGCGGCTGTAGTGAAAGAGTTTTAAACAGATCGAAATGATTCAAAGACAAAAGAGCCTTTCGGGGCTCTTTTGAATGATTGATTATTATTATTTTAGTTCAAAGTAAACGTCGACAGAATATTCGAGTTTAATTTTTTCGAATTCGATATCCGGTTCGGTGTATGAAGCATCCAGTTCCATGCCGCGGGCTTTCATCATCGTATTGGCCATAACAGGGGCATACAGAGGTTCGCTCTCCCTGATGTATATGGCTTTCCCAATGGTTTGTCCAATGGCTCCGGATAACGATTCCGCTTTTTCTTTGGCAGCCTGAATGGCTTTCACCTTCACCTCTTTTTTGAACTTTTCGATTTCAGAGTTGTCTACCTTTTCAATGGAGATATTGGAAATCCCCAGCCCTTCGAGCTCCCTGAACACGCGGCCAGCCATCGGGGCTGTGTGCACAATTACCTGATATTGTTTCGAAGTGAAGATGTCGGTCTTTTTGATCCAGTAATCTTTGAAATTGCTGCTGATGTCATTTACGGCAAACTCTTTTTTCAGGTCGATGCCAATCTCCTGAAGTTTTTTGAGCATGTTCCGCTCCAGTATCTCAAGCGTCTGTTTTCCTTTGTAGTCGCTTTCGTTAATGAAAATCTGGATAAAAATCTCGTCGGGTGCTACCTCCATTTCGGCTTTCCCGGTGACTTCGATGTAGTTTAGATCAATAAAATTTTTGGTATCCTGTGCATAAGTGAAAACAAATGCCAATACAAAAAGAAGGGTGAATGTTGTTCTCATACGATCTGTTTTTGTTTTTCGATGTTTTACAAAGTTCGTACCAAATGGAAAGGGCCGATCAGGTACGAAAGTAATGAAATTGGGCGATTCTGTTTACGGCCCGGTTCCTCTACCAGATCGATTTTTTTCGTCAATGGTTGCTTTGGGTGACGAATTTTTTTTACAAAAGAAAATGTTTGTATGCGCCTAAGGGATAATATTTTGTAAATTGTCATTACGATAGTAAGACTTTCTAACAAAAATAGCGATGAAAAAAATAAACCTTTCGAAAGTGAAGCAGGCTTTATTGCGGTGCAAAGTGCCTGCCCGTTTTACCTTCTTTTCCCTGGGAATTGCATCTACCGTATGGTTTCTGGTCCGGGTAATCCCCAAACCTTCGCGTGCAACCTATCCTTGCATGAAAGCCGCCTCGCCTTTTATGTCGGGTTTCGTAATTTATCTGGTAGGGGCAATGGCAAGCTTATTTTCATTTAAGAAGTCGTTGTTTCATTTTAAACAATCGAAATTCCTGTCGGGAATGCTCCTGTGTATGGTGGCTGTGCTGACCGGGCTTGTAGTAAATTTTTCTGTTTCTTCCGGATCGGAACGGTTGTCTGTTGCAAGCGGGCCAGAACAATTTGAACCGAATAAACCGGTTGGGGTTGCTCACGGCATCTTCCCGGGACGAGTGGTATGGGCCAGAGATCCCGATGCAACCAGCAATTATTATAAGATACCCAGTTATGATTTGTCGAACAACGATTCGGCCATCATTAACCGTTTAACTCAGCAAACCATTCTATCATTGACGGGAAAAAACGACCTGAAAGAGGCCTGGGATTTGCTTTTTAAATCGTTCAACGAAAAAAGGGGCAATGGCAACATTGGCTACCAGGCTGGGCAGAAGATATTCATCAAAATAAACTGCAACAGCGCCTGGGGACATCCGGCTGTTTCTGGAACCGAGTTTAATTATTATGGAGCCAGTTTGGGACGAGCCCTTAACGAAGATTATTCGTTTAAGAAAACAGCTGGTTCATATGGAACATTTGAAGGTAATCCTTATACCATGTTGTCGATTATCGATCAGTTGGTCAATAAAGCGGGGGTTCCTCAGGAGGATATTTCCATTGGTGATCCTATGCGCGATATCCACAAGTATACGTACGACATGTTACACAATGCTTTTCCCAATGTTCACTACATGGGTCACTCAAATACTTATGGCCGCACCCTGGTTGAACCGTCGCAGGATACACTGGTTTACTTCTCCGATAATGGAAAGGTGTTGCTCAATTATGCCGGAAAACCGCTCAAAGGCATTCCGTTGTATTCGGTTGTTGAGGATGCCGATTACATTATCAATCTGGCCGCCTTGAAAGCGCATACCGGCGAAGGGGTGACTTCGAGTGCCAAGAATTATTTTGGAACGATTGCCCGCATTTGGGCTATTGAGATGCACGGAGGAATGGTTAGCCCTGCTTTTAGCAGTTCATCGCGAGCTGCCGGCTCGTACAGGGTACTTGTCGATTTGATGGGGAGTAAACACCTTGGGGGCAAAACCATGCTGTTCTTTGTGGACGGAACGTTCTTTTGCTGTGATGCTTATGGACCAAACCTCAAATTGAAGAATCCGCCGTTCAATAACGACTGGCCTTCGTCGGTTTTTGCTTCTCAGGATAATGTTGCGATTGAATCGGTCTGTTATGACATCCTGGCCAGCCAATATTCAACCAGTTGTGGTTTTCCTTCCATCACCCTGAAAGGAATTTGTGAACATTTGCAGCAGGCTGCCGATCCGTCATCCTGGCCAACCGGTATCTCTTATTGTCCAGATCGTGATGGGATACCAATGAAAAGCCTGGGTGTTTATGAACACTGGAACAATGCAACCGACCAGCAATATTCCCGTAATTTGGGAACAGGCAATGGAATTGAGCTTGTCAAGATTGGGCCGGTTGAGGATTTAATTGCTGCTCCGGTTCAGCTTTCGGTAAAGTCATTCTCCGACTCACAAGTTGAGCTTACCTGGAAGGACAACTCCGACAAGGAAGAAGGTTATGTCATTGAATGTTCGAAGGATGATAGCTTGCATTATTCTCAGGTTGGCGAGGTGGTTAAGGATACTCTTCGTTTTGTGTTCAGGGAAGCTGAGGGCAGTACCCAATACTATTTTCGGGTTAGAGCGTCTAAAGGTGAATATAAGTCGGGATGCAGCAACGAAGTTTCGGCTGTTACTTTTTCAACTGCCTCAAAAATTGTTGGATATGAGTCGATCCTAAAAGTCATTCCTTGCCAGAATGGGTTGAATTTGTCTCTTCAAAACGATTATAGAGGAACCGTCTTGGTACGAATAACCGATCTTTCGGGCCGGACTGTCTTCTCGGAGCAATTCCTTAAAACACAAAACTTTCAGGAAGAGGTTTTTAATCCTTCTTTAAAACGAAACTTTTACATCGTGACTGTTACAAGCGGTTCGTCTACGGTTAGCCGGAAAGTGGAACTGTTTTAAACCGCTACCGGAAAGAGATATTCTTTAATGAAAATCCGAATTGAAGGGCATTCAGCTTTCTTTCAAAGTTGATGTTGTAATAGTCCTGACCGTAATAGTAACGGACAAAAATTTCGAGGTCGCTGATAATTGCCGGCTGGAACGAAAGGGTGTAATTCAGTATCAGCCGGTCGATATCAAAAGCGTTGGCATGGTCCATGTCGAGTCCAATCCAGCCGAGACGCAACATGCTGGTTATTTGTGGACTTTGTTTCGTATTGGTGATAATGTTCCGGATTTGGTGTTTAAACTGATAAGTCGATTTCAGGTCGGCATTGAAGCGCAACCGGCCATACATATAGCGAACATTCACGTCCTTGATTGAATGGAGGGCGGCACTCAGCCGGAGTCCGTCGAAAGGTCTGAAGTGATTGGTGTTGTCGGTAAATATTTCATAACTAACCGAAAGGTAATTGGTCGAAAAACTGCCGTCCCTGGTGTTGATGGTTACGCTGTCGCTTTCGTATAACGATCCATCTTGCCCGTTGGAGTGATGTCCCAATGTTAAAAAGACAAATTGATCGTTCCCGCTCTTATTGAAATGATAATAGGCAATGCCACGGGGCATATACGACGGGGTTCTGATGGGATGGGAAAACTGGTTGTACATCCGGATATCGATTTGGGGAATAAACACAAATCCCAGATCCGGAAGCTGTTGGGGCGACATCTTGAAGGTGGGCGCAATATTGGCTTCATAAAGCAGATGCCCCATGTTGGTAATGCCTTCTCCTACGAGAATATGGCTTGGGATTTCCATCGAGGTAAACCGGTCGAGGTTTTGAGCCCCTTTCGATTCTGTTGTCTGGCAAAAACCTTTTTGAAAGGTGAATAGTAAAAGCAGTGGAAGTATGGAATAGAATAACTTATTCATTTGTTGCTTATTGCTGAGTGTTGTGTGTGTGAAAAAAATGTGTCGCAAAAGTAACCCAACTCAATCAAACCCTGAATCTTTTTTTCTGTTAAAAATGAAAATGTTTACAATTTCTTTTTTTGTAAAAGCAACGGTAACTTCGTGGCTGAACATTCTTCTTTTGAGACGAGGAATAAAAGGGAGCGCCCTCTTTGCGTTGATAAGACCCAACCACCTTGAATTTTCACATCGTTTATCCATACCGTGGATTACCTGCCTCTTTAATAAATTTTTATCATAAGCAAAAATACTTTGATTTACAGGGTAACCTTTTCTGAAAAACAGGAATAAACAGATAAAGAAAACCAAATTTTAAAAACTAAATCTTAGCTTTATGAAAAAATCCGTTAAACAATCATGTGTAAAAGTGTTATTTATTATTGTGTGCCTGTTAACAACAGCCAGTTTCTCATCCGCCCAAATAAAAGTTGATTCTGATGGCAGGATTGGCCTGCATTCCACAACCACATCGACCACCTGCAATATATGGCTTCGGGGTTTAACAATCCTGCAGAACGATTACGATGGAAAGATCATTTTTGGCAACGAGTACAGTAATCCTGAATTTTACCCCGGTACAACCAATACTGGCAAAATAGGAAAGATCAATAATCAGTTTGGTGAGATCAGGGGACAATACCACTACGCAACATCTACTTTATTGACATCGGATAAACGGTTGAAAGAAAATTTCAGGACAATAGATCAACCGCTGGTTAAGATCTTGAAACTTAATGGAAAAAAATATGATTATATTTCTGAAAGTTCCGATACAATAGGCACAGCTTGGGAAAAAGAGAAAAAAGCACAATTAAAGAAAGACAAGCTGGGTTTTGTGGCTCAGGAAGTTTTGGATATTTTGCCCGAAGCGGTATTCTACGACAAGGAAGCCGACCGCTATTATATTGAATACAATGCCATCATTCCGGTAATTGTGGAAGCCATGAAAGAACAACAAGCCACAATTGAAAATCTGACGACCAAGATTGAGACACAGGAAACCGAGATTGCTGCGTTAAAGAAGAGCAATACTGAGAAATCGGCAACCATTGAAGGTGAAGCGGCAATTTTAAAGCAAAATATACCCAACCCGTTCACTACAAACACCCGTATTGAGATGTACCTTCCTGCTTCGGTCTCTCGTGCCACGCTGTATGTTTACAACATGCAGGGAGAACAAATTAAACAAATTGCCGTAAACGAACGCGAAAGCACCGTGGTTACGATTGAAGGCCACTCGCTGAAAGCTGGCATGTACCTTTACACCCTGATTGCCGATGGCAAAGAGGTGGATACAAAAAAGATGATTTTAACGGAATAAACCTACTGAAATGAAGTTCATTTATTCATCCGTATTTTGCGTGCTTTTCATTTTGACTTTGCACATAAAATTAATAGCACAACCCTATGAATCAGTTTTTGGTAAAGATACAACCCAATGGAATATTGTTTATCATATCCCTGATTACTTTCCTACGCTGATTTTTAAGGCATACGGGGATACCCTGATAAACGAAGAAAAATATGTTCCCGTTTATATGGGGGACTATGGTTATCCCTTAGAATTATATGGTTATCTCAAAGAAGATACTATTGCAGGAAGGCTTTGGTGTCGATACATTAACGGTAACGAAGAGCTATTAATGGATTTATCTCTAGCAAAAAATGATTCTTTCTATTTTGGAAGGAACGAGTCCATTCCATATGTCGTTGATAGTGTATATTATGATTCTGGCAAAAAAGTAGTTTCATTTGCTCCTATATTTTCAAATCCAGTTCGATTTACAGAAGGGCTTGGTGCATTTAATATGTTTTATAATGTAGATGTTGATTTTCCAGAATATGCACAGGTT
>DAOQAB010000159.1:4873-6709 GCA_035353695.1 Prolixibacteraceae bacterium | reverse complement strand
CCTTTAATAACCACAGGATGAAGGATCCCAATGATGAGAAAAGCGCCCAGTCCAATGAAAATTCCGGTAAACGATGTGAAAGCCATAGTTTTCGTGTTGATTTTAGAATGCAAAAGAAATCATTTTTGGATCAAAGAACGACTTCCCGGACTAGATTTTCTTTATTGCTTTCGTTGGGCGCCGTAATATTTGCCGGCAGGGAAATGGTTACCGTGGTTCCTGAGCTCAATGTGCTTTGGATACTTAAGGAATCGTTGTTCTATGTAATTAGTTTATTTCCACCGATTGAGTCAATATGTTTTTTCCTGCTGTGACTTTGAAAATGTAGATTCCTTTGGATAACATCAAATCAATGGAGCCTTTGGTTTCTTTTACCGGCTGGTTGTAGATGATGGCGCCACAGGCGTTGAAAACTTCGAGTTTTGTGTTCCTGTCAATTTCCATATTACCCAGCGAATATTGAAAGCGTCCGGAAGGGTTTGGATTGGGGAAAATGTTGAAAGTAACATTTTTTAGCTCTGTGGCACTGGTATATTTTGAGTTGTTTTTGATAACGGTATTCGAAAAACTTTCCAGTGCAATTTCATCTGCCCCAAGGATTGAATTCCCGTTGTAGCTCACAAAAACGGAATCACCTTTCAAAAAATTGTCTTTGACATAAATGGTAATCATGTTATTGAAAAGCTGAAAAGAGTCGATGGTTGCAGTTCCTTCACTATCGGTAATGGTTAGCCCGTCGATAGAGCCGACATCCTTCATCTTCTTGTTAAAAGTGAGGGTGACTGTATTTCCGTTGGTATTGATGGTCCCTTTGGAAAGCTTTGTTTCAGTCAGTGTGTTTTGAATATCGAATGGTTCGATAACCCCCAACCGGATTGAGTCAGACGATTCAACAGTTCCGGGAGTATAGCCAAGGCTGATGGCTCCGCCAATGGATAAACTTTGCTGTGGAAACAGGTAGAGAATCCGCTTATCGGATGAATCGGAAGAAGCTGTGAAGGGAAGAAGTTTCCCATTTTCATACAGGTTGAATCCGGCGAAATGGTTTGTGGGATCCTGTATCGGTGTGGTAAAGGTAATCTTCAATTGTTTGGCTGTAACAATAGAAGCACTCGACAGCGAAGGTGTAATTTTCCATCCTTTCAGCGAATGGATATACGCGGTCAGTTCCTGAGTACTTTTCTTGTGCTGGGCAATGGTTGGGTGATAATCGATGGCATAACCCAGTTCTCCCTGGGCAGACATTTCAAAGTATGTTACGTTGCCTTTCCCTTTTGCTGTTGCTGTTTCGGCAATACATTTTGTGTATTTCCGGATGTTGATCAGGGTTGAACCGGAAAGCATCGGACCAATGAGGCAAACAATGTCGGGCATGGCGTATTTCGTCTGGATGGTGTCGATCAGACGCAGGTAATTGCTGACATACCGTGCAGAATCTCCTCCGGTGGTACTGAAGTCATTTGTCCCCAGATTGATACAGACCAGATCGGGGCGTTCTTTGAAATCATATTTTGGGTTTTCATCGTAAAGAAAAGTACGGGTGTAGTAATTGCTCATGCAATCGGTACTTCCGGTCGATGGGCCGTCGTAATTCCGATAGATTCCAATTCCCGAGCGGCATACTGCTATATGGCGGGCGTTGAAATTCCGGGCGGTAAGGGCGGCATAACTCATGTAATGGTTTTCGGTAGTTGCCCCAAAAACCTCGCCTAAAGTTCCTTCATTCCCGTAACCACAGGTAATGGAGTTTCCGATGAATTCGATCAGAATATTCCGTTGGTTGGTAATGGGAACCAGCGAAGCGTCGTCGTCGACCACAAAACCCATGAACTGGGT
>DAOQAB010000159.1:0-4773 GCA_035353695.1 Prolixibacteraceae bacterium | reverse complement strand
TGTCACTATTTTCATTGCGTTCAACATTTTTGACAAAAGAAAGATTTTTCATAAGATCCATGAAGAGACTCTCTTTATTGTCGGGTATGGTCACTGTAATTTGTTTCATAAAACTTTCTTTTACAATCAGTATTAAAAAATGGCAGAACAAAAATAAGAAGAAAAAAGCAACAAAGAAGAGGTTGCTGGATGAGATATTCCCGGCGTCATGGAAATTCTTAGTTCCTCTTGATCACCCTGATTTTTCAAATCAGCAATTGTCGAGGAATTTCTGGAGTTTTTCAACGTATTTCCCTACCATGTAGCCATCAATCAGCGCATGGTGTACCTGAACGGAGAAGGGAAGCATCACTTTCTCTCCCTCGCGGAAATATTTGCCCCACGAAATGCGGGGTACCGAATCGTTTCTGTTTAACGAAAAGGTATAGGAGACGTGGGTGAAAGAGATCCACGGAATACAGGTGATGTAAAGAAAATCGTCCCTTCCTTCCAACACACTGAAATCGATAAATTGGTGCTGGTTGACGCTGATTTCTTTGGCCTGCTGAATGAACTCCAGAAGATCATCCTTGTAGTCGACCGTTACCAGTTTAAACGGATCTTCCTCGGTTTCGTTCAAGTCGGTAAATGAGGGGTGGACCGTGTCGTGAAGGAATACTTTTCCATCCCGGATCCGGTACCTGAAATCGTCCATTTCGTTGGCAATGCGTGTAACCGCATAGATCATGGAATAGTAAAATGATAGTTTGTTGTTTTTTACAAATGCAAGAAAGTTGGTTGCATCGATGTTCATGCAGATGTTATACTGTGGATAATCTGCCCGGTAGAAGAAGTTGAACTGTTCTTTCCGTTTCCAGTTTTCGATATCAATCTGTTTCATCGTTATTTATTTTGCATAGACCATTGGGTACGATGCCGGGTTTTCTCCCAGGGATATTTTCTTAAGTTTTCCGCTGATCAGTTTTCGGGTCAACGGGTTAATGTGGTCGAGATAGATAATTCCCTCGGTATGGTCGTATTCGTGCTGGATAACCCGTGCGGTTGTTCCCCCGAAAGTTTTTACCTGCTTTTTAAAATCACGGTCAAAGTATTCAATGGTGATGGTCCACGGCCGATTTACCTTTTGTGACATATTGGGAACACTTAAACAGCCTTCCGATTCATCCCATGTTTCTTCTGAACGGGAAATGATGCGGGCATTCAGGAATGTTTCGGTAATACCACTGTCGTCGGGATTAAAGAAAAATTCCTGGTCTTCGGGTTCCATGTTTTCGAAAGCGGCTTTGCTGTCGACAATAAACAAGCGGATGGCATGTCCAACCTGCGGGGCTGCAAGCCCTGAACCATTGGCGGCATACATAGTTTCCCACATGTCGTCGATAAGCGATTCAAGCTCCGGATAACCGGGTGATACTTCACTGCACGTTTTCCGAAGAATGCTGTTCCCGATTGAAAAAATGGGTAGTTTCATGGATTTGTGTTTTCTGTTATGTTGCTTTTGGGTGGATAAAAATAGAAATAATCATCTTTTTGAACCATTTTTGTTTGAACTATTTTCTTTCGATTAGCCTGCGTTTAATGGTTCTCGGGTTTTATCTTCGCAAAAAATTACTGACCGATGATTTATGCCGAAAAAGAAATATCGGGTGAACTCTCCAATTTTGTGAAATGCTTCTGGATGTCGGGTAGCGGGGAGACCGAAGGGATCCACACCGTGCTGCCCGATGGTTATTTCGATTTGATTTACCGTTTTTCAGGCGAACAACTGGAGAGTGTGTTCCTTACCGGCACCTGGACAAAACCGGTCGATGTAAACTATACCAAACATGTCCGTTTCTTTGGGATCCGTTTTAAACTGATTGCTTCGGAATACATTTTTCACGAGTCGATCGAAAAGATTTTGGATACATCGACCGAACTGCCTTTCGATTATTGGAATGTCGACCGCGAGGTTTTTGGTTCCATGGAATCGTTTTCTGCAACAATGAGCCCGCTGATTGCCTCCTGTCTTCCGGATTATTCGGAAGTTGACCGCCGGAAATTCCGGTTGATTCAAATTCTTTATGATCAGAAAGGAGATGTTGAAGTGAGTAAACTGGCCGAACAGATTGGCTGGAGCAGCCGGCAAATCAACCGGTGGTTTAACCGTCAGTTTGGGCTTTCGCTCAAAACCTTTGCCAATATTCTGAAATGCCATGCTGCATACCAGCACATTGCCAACGGAGAACCCGGAGCGGCAAAAGCATATTACGACCAGGCCCATTTCATCAAAGAGATTAAACGGTATACCGGTGTAACCCCAAAAGAGCTTCACAAAAATAAAAACGTCCGATATTTACAATTATCGACCCAATCCAAATCGTAGCTTTGCCTTCAAACAAAAATTAAGTAGCTATGATATTCAATAAATTGACACCCAATTTTGAGGTTTCGGACATTGTCGGAACCGTTCGTTTTTATCAATCGGTTTTGGGCTTTTCGCTGGTAGCGGCTGTACCCGAAACACAGGATGGCACCGATATGGAGCTGGTTGAGGGGAAACCCTATGTTTTCGCCATCATGAAGCGCGACAACGTGGAATTGATGTTCCAGCGTTCCGACAGTTTTAAACACGATGTTGAAATTGCTTCCAATGAAAAGATTGAAGCTTCGGTTTCTTTTTACATTGAGACCGAAGAAATCACCAGTTTGTATGATTCGGTGAAAGGAAAGGTAAGCGAGATCACCGGGTTGAAAACAACTTGGTATGGAGTAAAGGAGTTTTACATGAAAGACCTGAACGGTTATATTTTAGGATTTGCAGAAAAAGCTTAAGAAATGGAACAGAAACCAAAATTTATGTGTCCGCTGCTGGTAGTAGCCGACATGCCACGTGCCCGAAAATTTTATGAAACAGTGATGGGACTACAGGTTATCATTGATTATGGCGAAAACATCACGCTTGAAGGCAACTTTGCACTTCATCTCCAAAGCCATTATCAGATGTTGATTGATGGAAAGAAGGTTACCACCGGAGGAAACGATTTCGAAATTTACTTCGAATACGATCAGCTCGACGAGCTTTGTCACCGGCTCGAAGAAAACGGGGTCGAAATGGTTCATCCGCTTAGGAAACAACCCTGGCAGCAAAAAGTGGTCCGGTTCTACGATCCCGATCACCACATCATTGAAGTAGGTGAGCCAATGGAATACACCTGTTTCCGCTTGCACAAAGAGGGCCTTACCGTCGAAGAAATCTCAACGGCAAGTATGATGCCCGAACCCTATGTGAAAGCGGCAATCGAAAAATTTGCCTGATTCCGGAAAACGTTATTTTTTCAGTATTTCAATAATCCGGGTAATACCGATTTCTTCCAGAAAGTAACGGTCGTGCGAAACAACCAGCAGGGTGCCGGAGTATTCGTTGATGGCCCGGGTACGGATTTCAATGATTTCGTGTTCCGGCAAATGATCCTCGTTAAAGAACTCAGCCTGTTCATATACCGAAAAAGACGGAGTGATGAGCGAATAATCCTGATCGATATAAATTGACTTAACAGTTGCCCGGTTGATACTTCCCTGTGAAGGTTCAATCTCACCCAGTAACAATTTCATGAAATTATTAAAATTAACGATCAACGAAGCCAACCCATTGAAGGAGAAAAAAATGTTCCATACATTTGTCGCGATTTATAGCCCTGAATCACATGGCGTTTAGCAACATTCTTCCCAACGATTTCGCCGTAATGCGGAATATCTTTTCTTCTTTACGGTCGAGGAACTACCGGATCTATTTCATCGGGCAGGGAGTTTCACTCATTGGTACCTGGATGCAAAGCATTGCCCTTAGCTGGTTGGTTTACCGGATCACGGGGTCGGTTTTTCTGCTGGGGCTCCTTGGTTTTACCAGCCAGATACCAACCTTCATCCTTTCTCCGTTTACCGGTGTGCTGACCGACAAATTTGACCGGCTGAAGATTATGAAGCTGACTCAGTTGTTTTTCATGTTGCAGGCGCTTACGGTCACTATTCTGGCAATGACCAACGTGGTGCAGGTGTGGCACCTGATTGCATTGAGTGTTGTTTTTGGCACAATCACGGCTTTTGATGCTCCGGCCCGTCAGTCGCTGGTTATCGACCTGATTGACCATCCCGAAGATTTGGGGAATGCTATTGCTTTGAATTCTGCCATTTTTAACGGCGCAAGGTTAATTGGTCCTGCCATTGCCGGTGTTACCATTGCGGCGGTTGGTGAAGGGATCTGTTTCTTGTTGAACACCCTGAGTTTTGCTGCGGTGCTTATTGCCTTATCATTGGTCAAGATCAAAAAACGAGAGGCCAAACCTCAGAAGACCAATTTTAAAGAGAGCTTCACCGAAGGGTTTAACTATACTTTCAAAACGATACCCATCCGAATGCTCATTATCCTGCTGACGGTGTTTAGTTTGTTTGCCCTCTCTTTTATTGTTCTTTTGCCCGCTTATGCCAAAGAAATCATGAAAGGTGGCTCCGAAACACTGGGTTACCTCATGTCGGCAATGGGTGCCGGAGCTTTGTGCGGGGCTTTGTTTATGGCTTCACGTAAAACGGTGCTGGGACTGGGCCGTATTATCCTGATCAATTCTTTTTTACTGGGGGTGATGATTATTCTGGCAGCGCTTTCGGCGAACCTCCATCTTTCGCTCGTTATTTTATTTTTTGGGGGAACCTCGATGATCCTTCTGCTCTCTTCGATCAATACCATGTTGCAAACCATTGCCGAAGAGGATAAGCGGGGCCGTGTGATGAGCTTTT
>DAOQAB010000158.1:4833-6713 GCA_035353695.1 Prolixibacteraceae bacterium | reverse complement strand
TATGAATTGGACATTTGGTCATATCGATTTTTCTACTTATCCGGCGTACAATGATCAACCATTGGGAATAACGTATTCAAAAGAAAACACAACACTGCGACTTTGGGCTCCCACAGCACAACAGGTAATTTTTAGGACCTACACAAAAGGCGACAGAGGGAAGTTAATTGATGTACTCCAAATGTCGAGAGAAGATGCCGGCGTATGGTTTGTAAAAATAGACGGAGATAACCATGGTCTCTACTACACCATACAATGCCAGATTGAAGAGAAATGGATGGACGAAATTCCTGACCCTTACGCTTTTGCCGTTGGAGTAAATGGCCGCAGAGGAATGATTTGCGATTTTTCGCGCACAAACCCTACAGGTTGGGATGCTGATAAAAATATCCTGCCCGAACACTATACCGACATGATTTTGTATGAGTTGCATGTCCGTGACTTCAGTATTGATGAGTTTTCGGGAATGAAAAATAAAGGCAAATACCTGGCTTTTACCGAAACAGGAACACGTTCGCCAGAATCGGCAAAAACTGGTATCGACCATATTGCTGAACTAGGGATAACGCACGTTCACCTGTTACCACTCTTCGACTTTGGAACTGTTGATGAAACAAAACCCGATCAGAAACAATATAACTGGGGCTACGATCCATTGAATTACAACGCGCCCGAAGGATCATATTCTACGAATCCTTACGACGGTAAAGTTCGGGTGCTGGAGTTTAAAAAAATGGTGAAAGCCCTGCACGACAAAGGAATCGGCGTTATTATGGATGTGGTTTACAACCATACCGGACTTATACACCACTCCTATTTTAATCAAACCGTGCCCGGATATTACTACCGCCAACGGCCCGACGGAACGTTTAGCGATGGCAGTGGTTGTGGAACAGAGATAGCTTCGGAAAGGGCGATGGTGAGGAAATATATGATCGATTCGCTCAAGTTTTGGGCCGAGGAATATCACATTGATGGTTTCCGATTCGACTTAATGGGAGTTTACGATATTGATACAATGAATGCCATCCGCCACGAACTTGATCAGATTGACCCTAAACTAATTATGTATGGCGAAGGATGGACTGGCGGAGAAAGTCCGATGCATGAAAAGCTCAGGGCAACAAAGAACAATGTACCAAAGCTTGACCGAATAGCAGTTTTCAACGACGATTTCCGCGACGCGCTAAAAGGCAACTGGGGCGACTCAAAAAGTCTGGGATTCGCAAGCGGACAAACGCTTAACGAAGAATCGGTAAAATATGGAATTGTTGCAGCAACTTACCACCCTCAAATTGTTTACCACTGGGTAGCCACAACAAAATGGGCTTGGTCGGCATCGCCACAGCAAAGCATAAACTACATATCGTGCCACGACAACTACACCTTGTACGATAAGCTGAAACTGTCGGATCCCGAAGCAACACTTCAGGAGTTGACCCGAAGAGTAAGGCTTGCGGCTTCGGTGCTGCTAACCTCGCAAGGAATACCGTTCCTACATGCAGGTGTCGAAATGCTCCGCACAAAACGAGGGCATGGCAATAGCTACAAATCGGGCGACGACATTAACCTGATCGACTGGAGCCGGAAAGCTCTGTTCTCGTATGTATTTAAGTTCTTTCAGGATCTTATCCGAATCAGGAAAAACCACCCTGCATTCCGGATGATCAATACCGATCAGATAAAAAAGCACCTGACCTTCTCCAAACACTATTTGCCCGGAGTTGTTGCTTATGAAATTGGACCGAATGCCAACGGAGACAACTGGAAACACATTCAACTTATTTTCAACAACAATGAAAACCCGGTGGTATTTCCTGTTGAAAAAAGAAAATGGAAAGAGGTTGTCAGGGGTTTTGTTGTTGATGAAAACGGAATTG
>DAOQAB010000158.1:0-4733 GCA_035353695.1 Prolixibacteraceae bacterium | reverse complement strand
AAAAGAAAATGGAAAGAGGTTGTCAGGGGTTTTGTTGTTGATGAAAACGGAATTGTTGAACATTTTTCCGACTCAATATTTGTTCCGCCGGTATCAATGATCATGCTTGTAGCCGACGAATAATCAGACGTTCATGATTCACAGTAAAAACAAAGAGGTTGCTCAATGAACAACCTCTTTGCTATTTTATCGAAATAAGATTCAATTATAGGTTGGCAACCACGAATGCTCTTTCGAGTAGCGGATCATCTGTTCGGTGTAGCCTTCGGTAAAATCGAGTTTGATATTGGTGATCTTACCCGAAGCATCGGTCTCGACCTTGTAAACTGGGTTTACAAAACCACCGTAAGGGGCAAGGTTCAACTTCTTGAAACGATCCAGAACTTCGGCATGGAGTTCGTGATCAACTTTGACGCCATAGTTTTCGACCAACAATTTGGCTCCTTCAAAATCGCCTTCCGATTTTACCCGCTGAATTTCAGCAAGAAGTTTCCCGAATAACGACTGAAGTTTCTTGTAATCGTTCACAACAAAATAGGTTTCACCATCTTTCGTTTTTCGTTCAATCACATTGTCGGCCTTACCGTTTTCATAAGCCCACATAGCAATTAACTGGCGGTTGCGCATGTGCGATTCCTCAATATCTTTTCCCGGTTCAATGCGGGTAAGCTGGGTCATCAACCCATTGCGGACATAATCGTTATAAGCCGATTTGTAAGCTTCGGCATCGGGAAGCAAGCCCAACTCGACCATCTTACTGTCGCCCATATAGTAAAGAGCAAACAGGTCGGCACGTGCTTCTTCAATTGTTGAACCGTAAGCCTTTAGCTCGTCGCCCGAAACACCTGGCATCAACTGACCTGAGCCGTGGCCAAGGCATTCGTGCATATCGGTATGAAGGTTGTCGGCAAGGAAACCGTACTTGCGCTCACTTGCAATTTCTTCGTCTGAATAACAGAACTCCTCGAGGAAACCATTTCCTTGAGCAGCTTTATCGTAAGCAAAAGTGATATTTTCAATCGTAACCGATTTAGAACCATGCTCTTTGCGAATCCAATCGGCATTAGGAAGGTTAATTCCAATGGCTGTAGCCGGATAGCAATCGCCACCCAACATTGCGGCAGTAATCACTTTAGCCGAAACACCTTTAACCTTTTCTTTTCTGAATTTAGGATCGACAGGAGAATGATCTTCAAACCATTGCGCATTTGCGCTGATAATTTCGGTGCGTTTGGTAGCTTCAATATTCTTGAAATTCACAACACTTTCCCAACTTCCCTTAATTCCAAGCGGATCGCCATAAGTTTCAATAAACCCATTCACGAAATCGATTCTTGAATTTTGATCGGCCAACCAGGCAATGTTGTATTCATCGAAGGTATTTAAGTCGCCTGTTTTGTAATATGAAATCAGGTAGTTGATTACCTGTTTTTGCTGGTCATTCTCTGCAACCGTTAGAGCTTTTTCTAACCAGAAAGTGATCTTTTCGATTGCAGCAGAATATTTTCCGCCCAGTTTCCAAACATCTTCAACCAATTTGCCATCTTTTTTTATCAGGGTGCTGTTCAACCCATAAGATATTGGTTCTGAATCGCCGGGAACTTTCATTTTTGCATAAAAAGCTTCGGCCTCTTTCTGAGTAATTCCTTCAGCATAATAGTTATTTGCCGAAGTTGCAATTAAGTCGGTACCCTCGGCCTGATTCACCCGCTTTGCATCGACCGCAGGGTCGAAAATCACAGGTGTAAGTTTTGCAATAAGCTGATCTTTGGTTTCACCATTGTCCAAAGGCAGCAAAGTAGCATCAATGTCTTTCAGCAAAACATTAAAATAATCGGCACTAAAACCGGGTTTAAATTTGTCGCTCGAATAATGGTGATGAATTCCGTTCGAAAACCAAACTCGCTTCAGGTAAACTTCAAAAGCCTTAAAGTCGGCAGTAGTCCGGTCGCCTGTATAGTTTGCATTGATTGCCTCCAATGTGCGGCGCACAGCCAGATTGTATTTGTTGTTCTGATCGAACAGAATATCGCGCCCATCAACAGCTGCCTGCGACAAATAATACAACATCTCTTTCTGTTTCAGGGTCAGTTCATCGAAACCGGGAACAGGATAACGCATTATTTTAAGATCGGCAAACTGCTCAATCAGGTATTGAAAATTCTCGGTTTTTGGCTCCTCTTTGGGTGCTGGTGTTTTACAGCTCATCATAGCTAGTACAATTAAAATTGATGATAAATTACGTGTCTTCATGAAATTCTACATTGGTTAAACTTGATAATTCGCAGTGTAAAAGTAGGCATAAAAAGCAGAATCAGAAAGCCAAAGCACCCACAACAACCGTATCACGATCGACAGTATACCCGGCAAAAAAACCATATATATCGTCGGGCATATTCGAAACCGGGTTTCCCGGGGCAATTGAGTTAAAAGAACCGTTCAGATTCTCGGACAACCCCGAATAGTATTTGTAGGTCGACTCGTTAAGGTGATAAAGTTCAATGACAACCGTATCGCCAAAAGTGAAATTCTTAAAGTAGATGGGCATTGTGATCAAACCGTCTTTCCCAAACGAGTCGTCAACAAGGTAATACTCATCGGTTGGCACCAAGCCAATTTTATTCACCCTCAGGCGAAAGAAATTATCTTCGCCCACCCGATCCCTTACATTCACAAAGATATTGAGGCTATCGGTCGTTGCTGAAAACGGGTTCGGAACAAAATTTACACTGGTGACTTCGACCAATGGAGGAAGCGTTGTTGCCACCTCAAAACTCTGTCCATCAACAGCAATTTTCAACATGTAACTCTTTCCGGGTTGTGCCTGAATTTCTTTCGACTCGTAATTATTTTCGGCGTTGAGAACCAATGTTTCGGCATTTCCTTCTTCATCAGCTAAAATAACCTGGGCATTCGACAAAAGTTTGTATTCGGGAGTATCGTAAAAGTTCTGGCTATACGACAAGCAAACCGTAGCCAAAGGCGAACCATTTGTGACCTTTGCCTCAACAACCAGTTTCTTCTCAATCTTTTTCAGATCGAGAACAACATCTTCCTGACACGAAATCAGGAAAACCCCAAAAATTATTGCCGATATATAGTTTAAGTTTCGCATTGTACTAAAATTTGAAATTCCAACTTATTGACGGTAAAACCGAAAAGAGGTAAACCATCGTTGTTTTGGTTAATCCCGGATTATCAGGATCTTCGTTAAAGATGTAGGAATAAGGGTTTTTGTGCGCATAAGCATTGTAGACCGAAAAGTTCAGTTCGGAGCGGTAATTCTTCTTTTGAGCCATCAACCAGGTAACGCCAACATCTAACCTATGATAATCGGGCATACGATAGCCATTGCGTTCGGTATACAAACTGGCAATTTTCCCGTCGATGTAATATTTCCCTGCCGGGAAAGTAACTGCATTTCCAGTATAGTAAACCCAGTTGGCCGAAAAAGTCCACTGTGGATTAAGCTGATAAATTGCCACAATTGCAAGGTCGTGAATCCGGTCTTGCCGGGCAGGATACCATTTGCCCCGGTTGATTCCTTCAATTTCTTTCAGCGAACGAGAAAGAGTGTACGAAATCCACCCGGTGAGTTTACCTTCTTTCTTTTCAATAAGAAACTCAGCGCCATAAGCTTTTCCATCGCCATAAAGCAATTCGCCCTCAACCATTTCGTTCAGCACCAAACTTGCCCCGGTTTTATAGTCGATCTGGTTCTGCATCCACTTGTAATATGTTTCGACAGAAAACTGATACCGATGATCGATAAAGTTGCGGAAAACACCAGCACTTACCTGATCGGCAATTTGTGGCTTTACATTTGGCGAACTTGGAATCCAGTAATCGACCGGCGTTCCAGCAGTGGCATTTTGAAGAAGATGAATGTATTGAGCCATGCGGTTATAGCCGGCTTTAACACTTGTATTCTCATTTATAATGAACGAAGCATTCAATCTTGGCTCCAAATTCCAATGCGGGTTAAACCATTTTCCATCGGCAAAAACAGTCGAATCGGTCATCTCTCCATCCGAATCGAAAAGAAACTCTGTTGATGGACCAATTCGGTAAAAATTAGAAACACGAAGCCCGTAAGCAGCAGTAAACCTACTGCCAATTTTTTGTTCATTTGAAATATATGCAGCACCTTCAAATGCACGTTTTTGCGAAACACTAAGATTTTGTTTTTCCTGATCGAGCGATACAATGTTCAGCGTTCCGGGTTTAAATAAATAATCGTTGGCCTCAACGCCGAACGAAATGGTATTGTCGTTGTTCAAGTACCAGGTAAAACGTTGTTTCAGGTTTTTACCCACAATGCCTGCCTTTAAGTCGAACGAAAAATCGAGATTTGCCGAAGTTTTGTAGTCGTAATCGTTATATATCAGCGATGTATTACTAAAGAAAGTTGGCGAAAACTGGTGCATCCACCGCATGGTTCCAACCCTGTTTCCCCAATCGAAACCAAACATTCCTGTTTTCAGCGCATCGCGCCCCAAATAGCCCGAAATGTATACTCGGTCGTTATCGCCCAAATCGAAGTGGGTTTTCAGGTTCAAATCGTAAAAATAGAGTTTACTACCCCTTAAAGCTTCTTCTTTAGATAGAAGCAGAAAAAGATCGGTATAAGTTCGTCGGCCGGAAAGCAGAAAAGAGCTGCCATTTCTCCCCAGCGGACCTTCAACAGTAAGGCGGCTCGAAATAACGCCAATACCACCAGTAGCCGCAAAGCG
>DAOQAB010000157.1:0-6903 GCA_035353695.1 Prolixibacteraceae bacterium | reverse complement strand
TCGGGAGTGGAAATAGTGAGGTGATGGTTATTGCCGAAGCAAATTCAACAACCAGCCAACGTACGGGAACCCTTGTGGTTTCAGCCACTGGCGCCGGCACCCAAACGGTTACGGTAACCCAGGCAGCCGGGGCAGCAACCCTTACGGTTTCTCCATTAACCATCGACATAGCGGCTATGGGAGGTGATACAACTATTACGATCACTTCAAACACCAGTTGGACGGTTACTTCGGATCAAAGCTGGCTAAGTGTAACTCCTGTTTCCGGTTCGGGCAATGGTACGGTAACCTTAACTGCCACAAAAAATTCAACGGCCAATGAACGCAATGCTACGATAACCATTTCGGCTGAAGGAGCAGTTTCACACACGGTGGTGATAAGTCAAGCGGGGACCGTTGGCGTTTTGGACGATGAACTGGCCAAAATCAGGGTTTATCCCAACCCGTTCAGCGAAGGTTTTTATGTCGAAACGGGTAATCGGGAAGCAACTGTTTCGCTGTTCGATTTAAGTGGAAGGATGGTTTTGTCGGAGAAAATAACCGGCACCGGCTATATCGAGACCCATACGCTTGGCAAAGGGGGTTACTTTTTTGAAATAAAGACAAGTTCAACCATGATTGAAAAGAAAATAGTAAAACGATAGGTTCAACGATATTTTCCATGATCAATTTCCTGTTTGGTTAGCGGCATCCGTTGCAGTTGGTGGGGGTGCCGCTTTTTTTGCGTCCGGGACGACGATTCCCAACCTGCAGGGATAAATGATTTTTTCGGTATGAGTTTGATATATCAATACTTTTTACGATTTTTATGTGAAAGAAGAAAATGAGATATAATTGATATTTCTAAAGCTTGATTTTAGTTTGGTTAATGGCATCCTTTACCATGTAAGGGGTGCCTTTTTTTGCATCAGAAAAAACGATTTTCGATCTTCCAACGAATAGTTTTTTTGGGGAATAGCGTATCATAAATCAATATTATTCACTACCTTAGGATTGATAATCAATCGATCATCATTGATCATGATTCACCAGCGGAGATATATTTTCCTTGTGATGTTCTTGTTTTTCGTATTTGCGGTACGGGCCGGATCGTTATGGGTTGCCAATTTGCCAGTGGATGTTTCGGGTTACGCCGGAATATCTGGTCGTGCAGCCCAATGGTCTTGCTTTAGTTGGCAATCGGCCCCAGCCAATCCAATGCAGTTAAGGGAATATTCTTTGGAGTTAATTGAAGCGGGCAGGCTGAACTCCGATACGCTTCTCGAAAACATTGGATTTTACAATTTGGGGGTATCGGAATATTACCGGTCGGGGTTGTCGGTATCCGGTCATGATTTGGGGTATGCTCTTTACGAAAAGGAAAAGAAAGAGCTTCAGGATGAAAAACAACAGAATGAAGTTCAACGGAGCAAAATCAGGTTGAAATATTCCATGGCGATTACCTTGCTTTTGTTCTTGTTCATAGCCCTTTCTATCGTTGTATTTTTAAAGAGAAACCATATGCTCCACGACCTGCTCCGTAAAAACATGGAGGCCATGGAGGCCGAGAAGAGATTACGCAAAGCCCTTAATGATGCATTCGTTTCGTATCTCCCCCTGATGGTTCATGTCGAGAAATACAAACATTCGACCCTTACTGCCACTTCCCGCAATGTGCTGGAAGAACACTTTAACCGGCTGATGAATGAACAACAGCTTTGGAAAGAGGGTGATATTACCCTTGCTAAAATTGCCAACCTGCTTCATACAAACACCAAATATGTATCACAAATCATCAATCAAACCTATGGGCAATCATTTCCCAATTACATCAATGAGTTGAGGATTAAAGCAGCCCGGTGCATGCTGGTGAGCAAAGAATATTCAAATTATACCATCGAGGCCATTGGTTCCGAAGTGGGTTTCAACTCGAACTCCTCGTTCGTAACGGCATTTAAAAAATTCTCGGGTCTTACCCCATCCTATTTCCGCACTTTTCAGCGTAGTGCCAAAGGCTGATTGTTTCAACAACTTTCTTTTAAATTCCGAATTCCAAAGCTAAGCCATAGGCTTGAATGATGCTGCACTCTTTACAAATGCTTAATTTTAGTTTGTCATCAGCAAAATCAGCAGTGAGTGACATGGATGCCAGCACTGTTTAAACATCAGTTTATAAACCATTAAAACTTACATTATGGCAACTATTCTTCACAGTATCAAGGCGTATTTATACACCAACCAATTTACCGACGATCCCAACGATTATATCGCAAGGGTAAGCACCGAACGTTCGCTCAACATCAGTCAAATCTGCGAATCGGCTGTAAGCCGCGGCAGTGCCGATATTTCGGCTGCCTCTATGGAACATGGCGTGGTGCTCTTCCTCAAGGAGATGGGCTATCAGCTGTGCGATGGTTATTCCATCAATACCGGTTATTTTACCGCAACCCCGCTTATCAAAGGTGTGTTCAACAGTCCCGATGAAACGTTCAACAGCGAGAAACACGCTGTATTATTTCAGTTCAACCAGGGCGAAACGCTCCGCAATGAACTTTCTTCCATTAAGGTTGATATTCTCGGTGTGGCCGATAGCAGCTTGAGTATTTCGCAAGTTATCGACATCAAAACCGGATTGGTAAACGATGTCATTACCCCTAATCGCAACCTGAAGATCAGCGGGTATAAAATTAAGATTGCAGGCGACAATGGTAGTGTGGGGGTTTTCTTTATTAACCAGGCATCGGGCGAAAGCAACAAAGTTGATGCTTCCGACATTGTAACCAATAACCCATCGGAACTCATCATTGTGATTCCCAATTTGGCAGCAGGTACCTATAAGTTGCAGATCACAACTCAGTTCAGTGGGGCTACCCTGCTAAAAGAGGCCCGAACCTATCTTTTCGATAAAGTGTTAACCGTTCAGTGATTTTGGTATAATTGCCACAACCGGTCGATTGTGATACCTCCAACCGATCGGTTGTGTTGAAAACAATCGGTCGGTTGCGACATACGCAACCGGTCGGTTGTTCTGTTCACAAAAAAACGGGTCAGTTCAATTTCCCTCCAGGAAATAAAATGAAGAACCATAGGCTTGCTTCATGATAATATCTGTTTAAATAGTAATTTAACCATTATTTTGTCGAACTGAAAACCGCGGGGAATGTCTCCCGGTTAAAAGTGGTAAAGCAGTAATGGATGAAAGTTTTTTTCAGCAGGTTTACGAAGTGGTGAGGCTGATCCCTCCGGGCAGGGTAACCAGTTATGGAGCTATTGCCCGCTACCTGGGCACCGCCCGTTCTTCGCGGATGGTGGGTTGGGCCATGAACCAAAGCCATGCACAGCGTGATGTAATTCCGGCACACCGGGTGGTTAACCGGAATGGGTTGCTTACTGGAAAACATTTCTTTGGAGGGGAAAATGTCATGCAGGAACTGCTCGAAGGCGAAGGGTTAATCGTTGATGATGACCGGATCTTGAATTTTAAGGAACGGTTCTGGGACCCAACAAAGGAGCTGTTACCGTAAAGTCGGGAATAAGATAACCCGCATCAGCCAGTTGTTATGCAATTGCTAATCGAGTAATTTCTTGAACTCCGAAAAGCGCAAACTCTTTAGCAGTTCGGCCAGTTTTATGGTTGGATAGGACGAATTCTCATCGGTAAAGTAAAATTCGCCCGTTTCCTGTAGCCCGATGTTCCCGCATTGTAAAACGATTAACTGAACCGCCGTACGAGGTTTGCCTGGGTCAAAATAGGCCCTATTCAGTTTTACCAACTGCTGGCTTCCTTCTATTTTTTCAGGGCTTCCCCCCATTTTATTCGATTGGTAAGCCGGTTTGTTCAGTTCTTCAGCCGAAAAAGTTGCCATCTCTTCCCTGATCTTTTTCAGATAAATATCGATAACCATTGCCTCTTCTGGCTGTTGTTCTTTCTCTTTTTCGAAGCAGCGGATCAGGGCTTCATCGTACTCTTTTACAGTTACAGGTACCCAAAGCGGTTTGCCGTTTGTGATAATTATAATGGAGTTGTCGTAGATTTTGCAGCCATCCTGTTCTCCAATTTCTTGCGGCTCAAAATAAATAGTCAATCCATCTGCATCGCAAACATTGTCGCCCGCAGCCGATGAACGCCCGTTGAACGCCATCTCCGGGTGATTTAACTTCAGATCGAACCCAACCTTGTATGCAGAACAATCGCAGGCGGGTTTCCCGTTTTTCAAATACCATGGTGAAAGGATTACATTCATTTCCATGCGGAGACTTTTGCACCATTTTTCCTTTGAAAGATTTTCAGATAGCATTGAGGTGATCAGAACGTCATTTCCTTTGGGAGAATGGATTAGCGGAGAGGTCTGAAGGTAACGGCTAATTGACTCCAGCTTTGCTTTCACAACCGATTCTTCGGCAGGGGTGTAGTTTTGCAGATAATCGGCGCCGGGTTTTGTGTAGGTGTAAACAGCCTTGCCCTGGTAATCTTTCAGGAATTTCATGGTTTCTTGCCCGTGCGACAAGAGCGAAAGCAAAAGCCCAACCAGCAAGAGAACAGAACCGGGCTTAAGAGACCGGTCCTGTTTTTTATCGGAATCGAAGTACATCGGGTTTATTTTTTAACGATTTCGACCCGGCGGTTTTTAGCCCGGCCCTCTTCGGTACGGTTATCGGCAACGGGTCGTTCCTGTCCCCATCCAACCGATGACAAACGGGTTTTGGTTATACCTTTCGACACCATCGCATCAAGTACGACTTTCGCGCGGGTGTCGGAGAGTGTTTTGTTGCTTTCGGGAGTGCCAACATTGTCGGTATGCCCTTCGATGCTCACATTCAGTGAAGAATTGGAATTTAACAGTTCAAAAATCTGGTCGATGATCGGTAGCGACTCCTCTTTGATGGTCGACTTTCCGGTATCGAAAAGAATATCGAGGGCAATAAAGCCATCTTTGTTGAGCGCATCGAGCATCTCGTTGGCCTGGATAACCTGTGTCATTTTTTCGCGTTCGATGATCGCAAGATAGTAATAATTGTCGCTTGCTTCAAGGTTTACCCAAGTCTCCATGTTTCCTTTCACATACTTTGCAACGATGAAACTGTACGAATTGCCGGCTTCAACTACTTTGGCCACAATAGTAGCTTTACTTTGTTTAAAGGCATTTTCAAAGTTTCTGAAAATCTGAAGGGCGGAATAAATCTTGCCTTCGTCTTTTTTACTGTCTTTGAGTGTGTACTCGTAATAGTAGTATTTTCCTTCAACCGTTTCGGTAAGAGCATCATCTCCCGAGCTATTACTGATTTTGAACTTATACCCTTCAAAATCTTTTAATTCGCACGAATTGATCTTGAAATCAGTCATCCGGTTAAACATGGGGTATTCGGTGCATCCTTCAGTATCTTCATCCTGAGCATTAACAAACGTTGCAGGGAAAATAAGCAGGGCAAAAAACAAGAGTAGGTAAACTTTTTTCATGGTAAGTGGTTTTTAATCTTTGTTGAATTTGAAATTGTATCGTTAAGACAATTTACAACTTTTATTTTTTAATTCCTTTTTGAATAGTTTTTTAAGTTTGTAAAAAATTGAAGAGATGGTTATTCAGCCTAAAGATATCAAAGAAGCATTACGGCAGGTTAAGATGCCCGGATCGCAGGAGAACATTGTAGCCCTCGACATGGTTCAGGGGATACGGATTGAAGGGAAGAAGGTCAGTTTTACGCTGGTGTTCCAGCGGTCGAACGACCCCAATGTAGCGGTTGTAAAAGCCCAGTGTGTGCAGGCTATCTTACGGAATCTGGGAAAAGATCTGGAGGTGGCGGGAAACATTTCTGTGCGCTCGGTACACGACATGCAACGTCCGGTGCTTCCCGGGGTGAAGAACATCATAGCCGTGGCATCGGGTAAGGGTGGCGTTGGAAAATCGACGGTTGCCGTAAATCTTGCCGTGGCACTGGCCCAAACCGGAGCTTCGGTCGGGCTGATCGATGCCGACATATTCGGGCCATCGGTACCCATCATGTTTGGGGAGCAGCTTGCACAGCCAACCGGTGAAAAGGTCGATGGGCGGGACATGATTGTTCCGGTCGAAAAATATGGGGTGAAAATCCTTTCCATCGGTTTTTTTGTCAATCAGGAAGATGCGTTGGTCTGGCGTGGTCCCATGGCTTCCAATGCATTGAAACAATTGATTGTCGATGCCATCTGGGGACCGCTTGACTATTTGCTGATTGACCTTCCTCCAGGAACCAGCGATATTCATCTTACTCTTATGCAGACGGTCCCGGTTACCGGCGCGGTGATTGTTACCACTCCGCAGGATGTGGCATTGGCCGATGTGATTAAAGGGGTGAACATGTTCCGGGGTAAGTCGGTCGATGTGCCGGTGCTGGGTTTAATTGAAAATATGGCGTGGTTTACTCCTGCCGAATTGCCCGAAAACCGGTATTATATTTTTGGAAAGGATGGCGGAAAGCGGATGGCTGAAAAGCTTGAAATTCCTTTCCTGGGTCAAATACCGATTGTGCAGAGCATCAGGGAAGGCGGTGACGAAGGGATCCCTGCGGCGAGCCGGCCCGATACGATTACCGGGATGGCTTTTGCGGAGGTTTGCCGGAATGTAATCGGGGCAATCGAACTGCGGAACGAGAGCCAGGAACCAACCCAGAGAATTGACGTTCAGCGAAAATAAGAAAGCGTACAGGGAGAAAGATCGTTTGATGCGAAATGGGGAGTTGCGGCTTACCCATTGTTTTTCAACGGCCTTTTTCCTTATAGTTGGTTTCCTGAGAGGAGTTTTACGTTTATTCGCTTTAAAATTTTCTCATTTTTTTGCACAAAAAAAAATATACCATATATTTGCATCCGCTAAAGCAAAGCGTTCTGGAAAATATGCGGGAATAGCTCAGTTGGTAGAGCACGACCTTGCCAAGGTCGGGGTCGCG
>DAOQAB010000156.1:0-6905 GCA_035353695.1 Prolixibacteraceae bacterium | reverse complement strand
TCGTTTTCAGAAAAGCGAATCTATTGATATTACGTGCGATAAAAGGTTGGAAAAGGTAAAAACCATCCTCGATCGTTCGGTTACCGATCCACATTCATTGTCCGAACTTGCCGGCGAAGCGGCCATCAGTGAGTTTCATTTTTCCCGGATGTTTAAGAATTATACCGGTTTGGCGCCCCATCAGTACCTGCTCGATAACAGGTTGCATTTTGCCCGCGAAATGCTCGAAGCAGGCATGTTGGTGAGCGATGTGGCCATTGCTGCCGGATTTTACGATACCAGCCATTTTATCCGTCATTTTTCAGGCTACTATGGCGTTTCTCCATTGGATTTTCAAAGAGGAATCCAAAAATTGTCGTTAGAATAGCAAGATTGTACAACAACCGGTTTTTCCTTGCTTCTATTTTTGTTGAAAAATTGAAATAGAAAGCCATGAAGACAGAAGTTTTGCAATCGAAATTTGAAAATGGGAACACCTACTTGTTAGCCCATACCGTCTCTAATTCTGACAAAAACTGGAATCAGCATCCCCAATTTCCGGGTGTTTATCTAAAAAATCTGATTACCGGCGATCAGACAAACAACCGGTTTAGTTCGCTGATCGTCCGGATTGATCCTGGTTGCATTCTCGATACCCATATTCATGAGGGACGAACCGAGTTGCACGAGGTAATGGAGGGCTCGGGAACCTGTTTCTTAAATGGGAATGAAATTCACTATTCGCCGGGCGATTGTGCTGTAATTCCCGATGACACGGTGCATAAGGTAATTGCCGGAAGCAATGGACTGATTATTCACGCCAAGTTTGTGCCTGCCTTGTAAACATGTGTGATACAACCGAAATAACGGTGCTGTATGAAGATCCGTTCTGGGTGGCTCTGATCGAAAAAAGCGGCAACGGATCGTATGTCGTGGCCCGGGTCGTTATTGGGACATCGGAACCAACGGGTGCAACCCTGACTGAATTCTTCGACCAGTTGGATGTCGAAACCCTTCGTTTTTCAAAACCGGTTGAAGAGGAGAGTGCCTTTCGCAGGAAAGAGCTTGGTTTTAAAAAGCAGTTGCACAAAAACAATGAATACCGGAGCAGCGAGTACCGACATACTTACACCAAAGCACAGGCCATGCTGAAACAACAGCAGTCGGAGCTAAAAACGGAACGAAAGGAGGTTTACCGACAGGAAAAAGAAGAGTCGCTACAACGAAAATTTGATCTGAGGCAGCAAAAGAGGAAAGAAAAACATAGGGGACATTAGTGATTGAGTTAAAAAAACCACTGCTGACATACAGTTGTCAAATTGGTGACCTAAATTTGTGGTAACATTCCAATTTGATGAATATGAAGAGTGATTTGTCGAAACACACCAACATTGGGAAAGATACCGAGACGAAATTAATTCAGGTCGGCATCGATTCTTTCGAAAAATTGAAAACGGTAGGAACTGAGCAGGCATTTATAAGGCTTCAAACCATCGACCCCGGTGCCTGTTTATGCTTGCTCTATGGTTTGGATGGTTCGCTTAGCGATACCAAGTGGAACAAACTCTCGCCGCAACGAAAAGCTGAATTGCAGCAGTTTTATCAAATGGCGAAAAAAGGATAAGATGAACGCAATGGACTTACTGGCCACTTCGCTGGGCAGAAACGACGATGTTCCCAATCAGGAACTGGCCAAGCTGATTATTCAGTCGAATCGAACCGACTGGGTTGAAGAACTGGTCGCGAACCTGAAACATAAAGACAAGATGATTCAAAGCGACTGCATCAAAGTGCTTTATGAAATAGGGGAGCGAGGGGCTGCTTTCCTGATTGCACCTTATTACCAAACTTTCGGAGAACTATTGGAAAGTAAAAACAACCGGCTCGTGTGGGGCGCTATGTATGCGCTCGACACAATCGCGTCGGTCAACCCGGCAGAGATATTCTCCATTCTTCCGGGCATCTGCAAAGCCATCGATCAGGGGTCGGTCATTACCATCGACGGCGGTGTTTCAATCCTTGCCAAGCTTTCGGCCATCGAAGCCTTTTCGGAGACCGCATTCCCGTTACTCGCCGAGCAGCTTAACCGTTGCCCGGCCAAACAACTGCCCATGTATGCCGAAAAATCGGTAAAGAACGTCCGGGCAGAAAACCGAAGTTCGTTTATCGATATTATTCGGCAAAGGTACAAGGAGATGGAAAAGGATTCCCAGAAAAAGCGGCTCGACAAGGTGTTGAAAATACTGAAATAGTTTATTTCAACAGCAAAGCACTCAATCCCTTCACCGGTTTTTTATCGGTGATGGTAAACCCGGTTGCTATGGCCAATTTCAGAGATCTTTCAAAGGCTTCTCTTTTTACGTGTCCTTCGGGTTCAAAAAAGAGGACTTTTCCACCAGGTTTCAGCATGGTAAACAAATCCCTGAAAAGAATTGTCTGATCGGGAACTTCGTGCGCGACCATAAATAACAGGGCAAAATCGAGCTGTTCTTTTAATGCAGCAGGATTGTAACTTTTACCTGCCAGTAGCGGTTTTATGGTTGAAGATACCTTGCGTTTTTTAGCTCGCTTCTCCAGTCTTTCCAACATCTTTTCCTGGATATCCACACAGTAAACCTTGCCATTCGGTCCGGTCATTTTTGCGAGCGGGATACTGAAATACCCCATGGCGCAACCAAAATCCATCACCGTCATTCCCTTTTTGACATGAGACCCAACTATTTTATACGGGTCGTGCTGATATTTCCGCAACGGGATCAGAAAGGTGTAACCAAGCCACCAGGGGCAAACTTTTTGATTTTCCATACTGTTCGTTTCATTTTTGTTTGATGGGTCGAAAGTAATGCATCCTGGTTTCTGATGAACAAAAAAAAGGATGAAGCGTCCGAATTTGGCGGTGAACAAAACCGTAGACAGGTTTAATCAGCTTTTCCAGTTCCACCAAAGCAGTTTTTCCTTTTCCCGGTCGTCGGGAGGGGTTGTGGCAAAGTAGACAGCACAACGGAAAACATACAATAGGTAACATTTTTGACCTGAGCATTTCGCTGACTAATTCTTATGTGTGCTAACTTATTTTGAAATCTTTCAGGTTTTGGATGCGCGAACAATAGCTAAACGTTATTTTAATAATCCAGTCTTTTTTTAAAAAGGTATATTTTAGGTGATTAAGATTTTTTATTATTCCCATATTCACTAGTAGGCTCGCTGGCAATTTGATGTTGGAATTTTGCTAACTCATAAAGATATTCGGGGGCAAAATCAGCACCGTTTTCCCATTCAATGGTATTGAAGACAATAGAAAAATTCTTGAATTTGCTTTTGTCTTTAAGTGGATTAAAAATTGTTCCGTTTAATTCATTTTCTAAATCTACAGTCATTTCAGCGCCATTGTTGAACTTCAATAATAACTTATAATCATTGATATAACTAGCTTGTGTTACTTCTAAAAACATGCTGTATTACTTTAATGGTTCAATTTTAAACAATTCTTCTCCTTTTTGCGCCAAATTCCAGTCGGCAATTAATTCCTCTTGGTGAATTTCCAACCATTCAAAAATCATTTTTAATGCTCGTTTCGGCATTTCGCCCTTAACAATTCCATCATCTATGGTTACTATGGCTTTAAATTCACCAAACCACACATGAAAATGGGGTGGATTATGGTCTTTAAAGTTCATAAGTATAATCAGTCCGTAAAATCTGGATATCTCAGGCATTGTAATATCAATATAAAACCATTTTCTTGGTTTCTGATACACGAACAATAGCAAAAAGCTATGCTCATCTATTTCCAAATTCTTTAGGAACGCAATTCACTAAATTAAAGAATCGTACTCCTCATTTGTTAACTTCAAAATTACTAAAAAAAGTTGAAAAATTGTTTCCTTAGGTTTTTTCTACTATTTTATTCGGAAAAGTTCAATGTGAAGATATTCAGAGAGTAAAAATAATGGAGCACTTTGTTCAGTGCACACTCTTTTTCAGGTTAGAGATGCTCTAAATTACGTTTTAAATTCTTGTCTTTCCAACTCCACCAAAGCAGTTTTTCTTTCTCCCGGTTATCCGGAGGGGTTGTGGCAAAATAGACCGCACAACGGAAAACATACAACAGACAACGGTCCTGCATGGTACCGGCAAACCGGTTGCTCAGGTCGTACAGCACTTCGGGGTCATGACCTTTGAGATCGTCAATTTTTTCAATCCCGATATTCCACAAATCGTTGGCGATCGATTTTCCAACACCCGGAATAGTCATAAGTTCTTTGATGGCTTGTTCTTTTTCCATAGGATAATTGGTGTTTACTTAGTCATATTTTCCATAGGGACCTTTCCACCGGTCGGCAACAGGCAGAAAAGCTTCGTAGCCGTTGGCTCTGATGAATTCAACAGCCTGCTGGTATTTCTTGTATTTGAATCCGTTTTTGGCATAGAACCCGTGAATCAGTTCACACGAGACATAGTCAGGGCAATCGGCACAGGTTTCAAGGTGTTTGTCGCGGAAACAGCAATTTTTATAGGCACATTTCGATTTAGAAAGATCGCGCGACCCATCGTCGTACCCCAGCTTGCAGCCTTTGCACTGGCCCTTGGTCAGAAATACCATGCAGGTTTTACAATAGGCGCCACAACAACCAATTTCACGAACAGACATAACCTTAAAATCTGAATCCGACTGCAAGTTAAAAATATATTTTCCACGATCCAATCGGAAAGAACTTCATTTGAAGAATATCTGTAATCTTCTTTGAATTAGGATCATACTTTTGTGTGAAGATGTTTTTATGATTGGTGAGGTTTTGCACGTCGAATGACCACTCCTGCGATATTTTTTTCAGGTTTTGACGAAATGCTATTCGCAAATCGGTTCGAAAATAGGAATTGTATTTTTGAGAATAGGCATGGCTGTAGTCGTAAACTGTGGTGCCTTGTGCCATGGAGCTTTCAAGATCGATTGGGATAAACCTTCGTCCACCAGCCCAAACTGTTTTCACATTGATCGATAACGCATCATCTTTGATGGGAAGCTCATATCCTGTAAGGAAGTTAAGCGTGTAATTGCCGTTGAACGCCGAATTTCTCCAAACTAAATCGCTTCCCCGGTATTTTGAATCGTAAAGAGAGGCTGTTAGTAGAACGTAGAAGTTGTTTGCCATGAACTTTTCAATAGTGAGTTCCAGTCCCATATTTCTGCCCAATCCGTTATTTACTAAGCTGTTGTTGTTTTCGTTGTGAAAGCTTGCCCCATAGTTTACCATGCTGAAACAGGATGCCCTTTTTTCAACCGGAATTTTATAGAGGTATTGATAATAAGACTCAACCTTGAATCTTAGGTTCTTTTGGATCATGAAATCGTAGCCAGCCACCAGGTGATGGCTTTTTGAAAATCCCAACTCTTTGTTGGTAAGCGTATAATTTGTCGAAGTGTTGTCGGGTGTTTGGGCGAAATAGATTAGACGGGGTTGCATTTGACCGTGCAATCCATAGCCCAAACTGATACTTTGTCTTTCG
Source organism: Prolixibacteraceae bacterium (assembly GCA_035353695.1). Taxonomy (GTDB): domain Bacteria; phylum Bacteroidota; class Bacteroidia; order Bacteroidales; family Prolixibacteraceae; genus CAYMTR01. The sequence goes on along the minus strand of DAOQAB010000156.1, from coordinate 1,418 downwards.
CCCATCGAATAGTTTATCCCCAACCGAGGTTCAATACTACTTGTATTATTGAGACCAACCAGTTGTCCCAGCAAGCCCCAGTTGACGGTAAACGATTCGGAAAGACGGTTTTTTACCTGAAAATAAGCCTGATATAGTGATATCTTTCCTTTGCTGTCAATTCCCGGAATGAACTTTTCAAATTGATTGAAATAGGTTTCATCGAACAGGTTAAAATCGAACAGGCTCACTTTTCCACCCACCTGAAGTGTATTCTTTGGCCCAAATTTTCGGATGTATTTTGTTGAAAGTGTGTACCTGGTTTCGGCGTAGTTTTCGTTATAAAAGTTAAAACCGGTTGCTCCGTCGAGCGAATCGACATGAGTGAATGAGTTGCTGAAGCTTGCCGAAACCGATGATTCAATCCTTCCGTTTTCCGATAGAAAGTACTTGTTTGTCAATCCGATGAATCCCATTTCCGATCCGTTGGAGACTTTTGTCCCAGGCAACATTTCCGATGCCCATCCGCTTGATGATTCATTTTCAGATTGACTGTCATCTTTCAGTTTGATATGGCTTTTGCCGCCTACGCCAATCAGCGAAAAAGTGCCCAGTTTTTGGGTAGGCAAAAACACTTTGAACGACAGATCGGTATATTTTGGCACACCACCCACATCGAACATGCCCATTGCCGACATTAAATCCATCATGGTGTATCTGAAATTGACCATGTATGAACTTTTTTGTGACGTTGACAACGGGCCTTCAGCTCCCAGTTCGAAACCATTGAATCCCATGGCGCCCAGAAATTCGTGTTTGGTTGTGTTTCCGTTTCGCATTTTCAGATCAAAAACACCCGATAGAGCGTTTCCATATTCCGCAGGGAAAGCCCCGGTAAAAAAATCGGAGTTAGCCAACTGGTTGTTGTTGAGCATACATATCGGGCCGCCTGTCGATCCAAAATTGCCGAAGTGGTTGGGATTTGGAATTTCCATGCCATCGAGACGCCATAATAGCCCGGAGGGGGAATTTCCTCGTATGATAATATCGTTTCGTTGGTCACCGGCGGTAATAATGCCTGCAAAATTGGAAACCATTCGTGCGGGATCGCCCCAGCTGCCTGCATACTTGTTCGATTCTTCCACGGTAACCGCCCGTGCGCTGGTTATGGCAAATTCATTGGAAACTTTTTCTTTCGAACGGGCATGGATAACGATCTCGTCAATCTTTTCAACTTTTTCGGGCAGTTCGATGGTGAGCGATAACTCTTTAGCCGAACTCAAAATTACATTTTGCAATAATGTCGATTCATAACCAATCAGGCTGAATTCAATAGTAACACGGCCTACCGGGATATTCCCCAACAGAAACCGCCCGTTTTCATCGGCAATTGTGCCAACGGTTTTGTTTTGAACGTAAACTTTAACGTTAACACCCGG
>DAOQAB010000155.1:0-7124 GCA_035353695.1 Prolixibacteraceae bacterium | reverse complement strand
AACCCAAAGCAGGTGCTGAGTATTATGTACGTGTTTCGTTTACTCTAAAAGAAAAAACACTTTGGGCCGACAAAGGCTTTGAAGTTGCAACTGAACAGTTTAAGTTGCCAATCAATACCTTGCCTGTTGTAGAAACAAAAGTTACACAGCCTGTAAAATTGGTTCAGAACGAACAAATGGCTACCGTTTCGGGTAGCAATTTTTCTGTGAGTTTCGATAAGAAAACAGGTTTCCTAAGCCAATTAACTCAAAATGGGACCAATCTTTTGGTTGCCGATGGTGCACCAAAATTGCATTTGTGGCGTGCTGCCCACCGTACCGACGATGATTGGGCTTTCCGTCAATGGGAAAAATTTGGCGTAACATCGCTCCAATATACACCGGTCGATTATAAAATTGAAACTGTAGATAACTCAACCGTGAAAATAATTTCGACAACAAAAGCCGATGGAAAAGAGGGTTTTGGTGTTTACCACACAGCAACTTACCTTGTAAAAGGTGATGGTTCGATAAAGGTCGACAACCAAATTCAGTTTGTAGGTTTCAAAATAAACCTTGCTAAAATTGGAGTGCGCATGTTGCTCGATAAAAAGCTCGATCGGATGACTTTCTTTGGCCGTGGTCCTTTCGAAAACTATTCCGACCGTAAAAGTGCTGCCGAGGTTGGTCTTTACGAGCTAGGTGTAAACGAACAATACGAATACGAAAAGCCAATGGAACGTGGCAATCACGAAGAAGTTCGTTGGGCAAAATTGAGTGGTAAGGATATGCCTTCACTTTTGATCCAATCAGATGAAAAGCTGATGCAGGTTGCTGCACTGCCTCATACCGATGAGCAAATGAACCCGGTTGAGTATAAAATTGATTTGCCCGCAAGTACGGCAACAGTTTTGAGTGTTTCAACAAAAACGCTGGGTGTTGGCTCTAATAGTTGTGGTCCTCAGCCACTTGAACAATTCAAGGTTTCTGCTGAAAATACCTCTTTTAGCTATACAATTCGACTGAAATAATATTCGGATGCTTTTGTTGATTTTGAAAATTAGAAAATAGATGAAGATGAAAAATTATATTAAAGTAGAGATCATTGTAGGGATTGTTATTATTCTGAGTCTCTTTGGAATTAATAGTCTTTCGGCACAAACTGTTTGGCTCGACGAGCTTGATCTAAGCGCCGCCACACAAGGTTACGGGGTGCCGAAAAAGAATAAATCGTGCGATGGTAAAACCCTTACCATTGCTGGTGAAACATTTGAACGTGGCTTTGGTAGCCACTCCGAAAGTTTGCTAACCATCCTATTGGAAGGGAAAGCAACAACGTTTACAGCCAAAGTGGGTATGGACGACGAGGTGAAAGGCCACGATTCGGCTGCTGAATTCATTATAAATGGAGATGGTAAAAGGTTGTGGGCTAGCGGTGTAATGCGTTTGGGCGATGCTGCCAAGCCTTGCTCCGTGAAGCTCGATGGTGTGAAAAAATTGGAATTGCTTGTTACCGATGGCGGAAATGGCAACTATTACGACCATGTCGATTGGGTGGATGCCAAATTTGAAACATCGGGAGCAACAACCTTCAAAACATTTAATCCTGTTTCGAGCGAGGTATATATTCTTACCCCAAAACCAGCAGCCGAGCCAAAATTGACCGGAGCCAAGGTGTTTGGAGTTCGTCCTGGTTCACCATTTCAACATTTGGTAACAGCTACCGGCGACCGTCCGATGACTTTCTCGGCTAAAGGGCTGCCAAAAGGGTTGAAGATGGATGAAAAAACTGGTTTAATTACCGGAGTAATCTCAAAAGCTGGCTCTTACAAAGTGACTTTAGGCGCAAAAAATGCAAAAGGAAAAGCAGAGAGAGAGTTCCGCATTGAGTGTGGCGACAAAATTGCGCTTACCCCACCAATGGGTTGGAACAGTTGGAACTGTTTTGCACAGGAAGTTTCGGCCGACAAGGTGAAACGTGCAGCCAACGCCATGGTCAGCAGCGGGCTGATCAATCACGGTTGGACTTACATTAACATCGACGATTTCTGGGAAAATCACCGTGATTCGAAAGATCCTTCTTTGCGAGGCAAGCTGCGCGACGAGGCTGGATATATTATTCCGAACTCGCGTTTTGTCGATATGAAGCTCCTTGCCGATTATGTACATGGCCTTGGTTTAAAAGTTGGCTTGTATTCATCGCCAGGTCCATGGACTTGTGGTGGTAGTGCCGGAAGCTTTGGTTACGAAAAGCAAGATGCAGAAAGCTATGCAAAATGGGGCTTCGACTACCTGAAATACGACTGGTGCAGCTATGGAAACGTGATCAACGGTTTGCCCGAAAACGATCCTTACAAAGTTTCATCGCTCTCATACAACGGCGGCAGCGAGCTCGAAACCGCTAAAAAGCCCTTCATTTTGATGGGCGATTTATTGAAAAAACAGAAACGCGATATTGTGTTCAGCGTTTGTCAATACGGAATGTCGGATGTGTGGAAATGGGGCGGCTCGGTTGGTGGCAACTGCTGGAGAACCACCAACGATATTACCGATACCTGGGCAAGTATGAAAGGTATTGCACTCGACAATGAAAAATCGGCTCCTTATGCTAAACCTGGTAATTGGAACGATCCCGATATGCTTATCGTAGGTCATGTGGGTTGGGGAAATACACACCCAAGCAAACTGAAACCCAACGAACAATACCTGCACATCAGTTTGTGGAGCCTTTTCGCTGCGCCACTTTTAATTGGCTGCGATATGGAAAAACTCGACGATTTCACACTAAACTTACTTACCAACGACGAAGTAATCGAAGTAAACCAAGACCCGTTGGGGAAACAAGCTACTTGCTTACAAACCATTGGCGACCTGCGTATATACGTGAAAGAATTGGAAGATGGCAGCAAGGCGGTTGGCTTTTGCAATTTTGGTCTCGAAGAGGTTGATATGGCCTATGCCGATTTTGCCAAACTGGGCTTGAACGGACAATTTGTTGTACGCGACCTTTGGAGGCAAAAAGATATCAGTGGCCTAAATACCCAATCCGAAAAATTGTCTATTAAAGTCCCGGTTCACGGAGTATTGCTGTATAAATTTTCTGCTGATAAAGCGAAGTAAATAAAGTAGATATTATTATTTAAATAGACACTACATGAGTTTTAGATTTATAAAGATTTTCATTCTTTTTTTAATTTTAATCCCTTCAACATTGGCTTTTGGCTGGGAAGGGATGCCAATGCCCAAACTGCACATCGAAGGGCGCTATCTAAAAGATAGTTATGGGCACATTGTTAACCTTCATGGTTTTGCTCAAACCTACTCTCCATGGTTCAATGAGAGAGGAACGAAATGGAACAATTATGATGTTGAAGGTTGTTTAAATTATAACCGGGGCATAATTGATGAAATTTCGATCGCCGATTGGAAAATGAACTTCATCCGTTTGCACATGGATCCATATTGGTCGAACAATCCAGGACAGAATACTACAGGCGAGAATGATATTTCGGCCTTTAACGAAACCCGTTTTAAGAAATACCTCGACGAGGTGTTTGTACCTATGGCTGAATACGCCATTTCGAAAGGGATGTATGTTGTAATGCGCCCTCCAGGTGTTTGTCCTGAAAAAATTGCTGTTGGCGACAATTACCAACAATACCTCAATAAGGTTTGGGGCATCGTTTCAAAACACCCAAAACTGAAAAGTAACCCGAACATCATGTTCGAATTGGCCAATGAGCCTGTTAATATTTTAGGAACTGATGGGACTTATGGTGCCGGAACACAAGGACATTACGATAACCTTAAAACCTTTTTTCAAACCATTGTAAATACAATCAGGGCTAACTCCGAAAACATTATTTGGATTCCGGGTTTGGGATACCAGGCGCTTTATGCCGGCTATGCCGTTAATCCTATTGAAGGCGAAAATATTGGCTATGCCGTACACGTTTACCCAGGATGGTTTAACAGTGGTCAGGGTTATGAACCTTTTCAGAAGGGATGGGATAATCAGGTTCAGCCAGTGGCCGATTTTGCACCGGTAATTGTTACCGAAATGGACTGGGCTCCTGAACGTCACCAAAAATCGTGGGGTAAAGATAGTACCGGTGTTGCCGGAGGTAGCGGATTTGGAGCAAACTTCAAAAAAATTGTCGACAAATGCGGCAATGTAAGCTGGTTGCTCTTTACTGGTCCTGAACTTCTTGCTGAGTATGGCAATCCTAATGCCGATGCCGATGTTGTTGATTTTCTGACCGACCCCGAAGCTTGCCCTACACCTGTTCATAAATGGTATGAAGAGTATGCTAACGAGTATGGTCTTAATGGTGCTTCTGCTGAATACTTAACCATGAAAGATTTGGTTGTCGATGGAGATGAAAATATTACAGTCCTCACCAAAAGTTCGGTTGGGCTTAAAGTTAATGCGGTGTTTGCCGATGGTCATATCGAAAATGTAAGTTCACTTGCTGAAATTACAGTCGATAATCCGGATGTCGTTAACGTTGTTAGGGGTAGAATTTTCGCTTTAAAGGATGGACATGCAGAGATCAACATAGCATACACAGACACTAAAGGAACAAAAATGCATAAAACCATAATGGTTAATGCTTCGACTTTCCCATTAACCACTCAATTGTTCAACCCATCAATTTTTGCTGAGGGTACTTTCGACGAAGCAACCCACACCTTAGTTACTGGACAATGGGGCTTTGGTGGCTGGTGGTATTCCAATGGGTTGGATCTTTCTGATTACAAATACTTAATTGCACGCCTTGGTGCCGACAATAAAAGTAGCATCTCTTTCCGTGTATTCGACGAAAATAGTTACTGGTCGGGGGCTGCTGAGTATAACTTTGGGAATAAACGCGAAGTGGTTGTAAACCTGAATAATATGGTGAAAGCTGGAAAAACCACAAAACTCGATCCTTCACACATCTACATTGTAGGGTTTTGGTCAAGCGGGAATAGCCCAATTGTGATCGATAATGTTTTCCCTTCAAATTCAAGCGAATACGATCCTCCGGTAGGAATCGATCAAATTCAGAGTAACCAAATTGACGAACCTGCCGAGGTTGATGTTTACAACATGATGGGAGCTAAAATCCGTTCGAAAGTGAAACGAGAAGTGGCTGTCGACGGTTTGAAAAACGGCGTTTACTTTGTTGGACAAAGGAAAGTTGTAGTTTACAATAACTAATTCATAAGGAGAGAGATCAGATTCAGTCTACCAATAGCAATTTTGGGGATTCTTCTGTCTCTTTTTTCTTGAGCACAGGTCAGAAGCTTAAAACAGTAAAAGCTTCGGGCAACGAAACCCTTTAGTCGGGAACAACGGGAGTCGTGTGTGTTTCAATAAAATGAGGTGTAGGAACATAGACTGTAAAAACAATAATTGAAAAAAATTAAAAAAATAGAAATATGAACTGCCAAAAAAGAATCTTGGGTTTAGCCCTTTTAGCTGGCTTGATATCCGATATTAGTTTTGCCCAAAATCCAATCGTTCAAACTTATTACACTGCCGACCCAGCGCCCATGGTGTATAACGATACCGTTTTTCTGTATACATCTCATGATGAAGATGAAACCGTGCGGAATTTCTTCACCATGAACGATTGGAAGTGCTATTCCACAACCGACATGGTAAATTGGACTGATCATGGGTCTGTATTATCTTACAAAACTTTTGAATGGTCACGAGGCGATGCTTGGGCTGGCCAGTGCATTTTCCGCAACGGCAAATTCTACTATTATTTGCCTGTGAATCAAAAAGACGGAGGAAATGCTATTGGGGTTGCAGTATCCGACAGTCCTACTGGACCATTTAAAGATGCTCTTGGAAAACCGTTGCTTATTGGTTATGGCTACATCGATCCTACTGTATATATCGATGATGATGGACAGGCTTACCTGTACTGGGGAAATCCCAACCTTTGGCATGTGAAGTTGAACGAAGATATGATTTCTTACGATCAGGAATTGGGAATTGTTAAGGAAGATTTGAAAGATGAAAACTTTGGCTACCGCTCGAAAAAAATCGATAATCGTACAGCCTCTTATGAAGAAGGCCCTTGGTTGTTTAAAAGGAAAAACTTGTATTACTTGCTTTATCCTGCTGGCGGCGTTCCCGAACATTTGGCCTATTCAACAGCCAAAAGCATTACTGGTCCTTGGACATACGGAGATACCATTATGCACGTAATCAAAGACAAAGGTGCTTTTACCAATCATCCGGGATACATAGAATACAAAGGAAAATCATACTTGTTTTACCACAATGGTGCTTTGCCCGGTGGAGGAGGTTTTAAACGCTCAGTTTGCATTGAGCCCTTTGAATTTAATGCTGATGGTACAATTCCATTAATTGATCCAACAAGCGAAGGCGTAAAAGAAAGTTCTTCCTTGCTCAACCCTTACACACGTGTGCAAGCTGAAACTATTGCTTTTTCTGAAGGGTTAAAAACTTTGACCGACAGTAAAACAGGAGTTTATGTTGCCAAAATTGAAAATGGCGACTACCTTAAGGTTCGCAGTGTCGATTTCGGGAAAGGTGCAAAAACATTCGAGGCAAGTGTGGCTTCAGCATCGCAAGGTGGCCAAATCGAAATCCGATTGGGCAACCCCAATGGCGAACTGCTGGGTTCTGTTGAGGTAAAAAATACCGGAGGATGGCAAAACTGGGCAACAGTTAATGGCAAAGTAAAAAAAGTAAAGGGCGTTCAAGACCTCTGCTTTGTCTTCAAAGGAGCCGAAGGCCAATTGTTTAACTTCGATTGGTGGCAGTTTAAAAAATAATCGTACATGAAGGTAAATAGCTTATTTGTATTGGTGTTTGTTGTTCTAGGTTTTATTGGCAAAGGAATTGCCCAAAATCCAATCATCCAAACAAAATACACTGCCGATCCGGCACCGATGGTCTATAACGACACGGTGTTCCTTTACACTTCGCACGACGAAGACGATGCTTTTGGCTTCAAAATGTTCAACTGGATGCTTTATACATCGACCGATATGGTGAACTGGACCGACCGGGGAATTATAGCAGGAGTAAGCGAACCCTACAAAACATTTGCGTGGGCCGATGGCCACAGTGCATGGGCACCACAGTGCATTGCCCGTAATGGCAAGTTCTATTTTTACTG
>DAOQAB010000154.1:0-7138 GCA_035353695.1 Prolixibacteraceae bacterium | reverse complement strand
AACCTTCGAAACTCATCTTTATGGTCCCCGCACTTGCGGCAGGGGAGTATGAGGTAGTTGTGAGGGTAAAGTTCAAAAACACGAAAAGCTTGAGAATGGTTAAAATGAACAAAATCCTGGTCGTTGCCGGACAGGCAAATTGACGGGATTGCAGAAAGTGGTAGGTATGCGGGCCGAAAGGTTCGCATACCAAACCCTTATCCCTTCACGGTGTGTGAAGCCATCCCTTCAGGTTGTGTGAAGGGATCCCTTCACAAACAGTGTACCTCACCCTTCACAAACCTTGAAGGGTACCCTGCTTAGGTTTGCAGGGAATACGTGGCTTGAATACGGGCCTGGTTTTCTTTTGTCAGAACCACGATTTTTATGATTATTGGATTATCCTGATTATATTTGAGGTTACTAAATCATCACGTGAATCGGTTTAATCACATAAATCAGGGTTCAGACTTTTTACAACCATAAATGAACGAAAGCCACAAATACACAGAATGTACCCCCTTCCTCTTTAGGGGAAGGGTTGGGGATGGGGTTTATTTTAAGTACTTTTACAACTCCACCGGTGAGAAGATGCTACGGTCGGTGATGACCAGTGGAGGTACGCCAACACTAACCTACTACATGGGGCCGTTTGTGCACGAAGGTTTACTGGGAGGAACGATCTCGTTAAAGTATATTATGACACCTGAAGGAAGGATAGTAAACAATGGTACCGATACGTCGCCCTCGTGGAGCTGGGAGTACGATTTGAAAGATCACCTTGGAAATGTTCGCGTGGTGTTGGGCGACTCAACCGTAGCGGGTTATGCCCGTGTGCTGCAGCAGAACCACTACTATCCGTTTGGGATGCGCATGTCACAGATCAGTACGGCACTGACCAGTACTGGCAACGACTACCTGTACAACGGCAAACAGTACCAGGACGACTTTAACCTGAACTGGTACGATTACGGGGCCAGGTTCTATGACCCCGCGCTGGGGAGGTGGAACTCGCCTGATGCCCTTGCAGATGAATATGATTCATGGAGTCCTTACAATTATGCATTGAACAATCCCGTGTTGCTTCTTGACCCAAATGGAATGTGGGTTGCAACTGCCGGAGGTTATTCAACAAATGACCCATCCGAAATAGCCCGCTTTATGTCGTACATGCAAGCAGAGCAAGCTGTGAACAACAATAATCCCAGCATTAACCAGATGACGGGGTTTGTTGAAGGTGAGATGAACGGTGGGGGCAAGTTAAGCAATGGTGCCTACTTGGTTTCAGATGTATTGGTAAACAAAGATGAAGGTGGCTGGAAAGTTGATCAGGAAAGCTTTCACCAAGCTTGGGTCGATGTTTATAAAATCCTTTCAGGGGACAAATACCATTTTGGGCCAGTTGAAGGAGAGCCGGTAATGAAACCATTGGATAGCTGGTATGCAAAAGCTTGGTATGGAATAGCTGGCGAACGAGAATATGCGGGAAGATATGTCAATTCTCAGGGGCTTTTAACTAACCAATTGGTACCAATTACTGGGATGGCTCCTACTCCTGGGATAAAATGGAATAAAACAATGACTGGTAAAGAAGTTGTCAAGATGTTGGAAAAAAGTGGTTTTAATATTGTTGGACAGAGTGGCAGTCATGTGCAATTGAAATATCTTGGTTCTGGCTACAAAGTAACTGTACCTGTTCATGGTAATGGGACACTACCCATTGGAACTCTAAAAAGCATTATGAATCAAGTAAAAAACTGTTTGAAATAAAATTTTAAAACATTTTTATAATGAGGATTTTTGAGCATGGTATAACCATAAAAGTTCAATTTAGTCATAATTTGACTGAAAAAGAACAGAATACATTCTGGGAAAAGTTTATCACATTAATAGAAAGATTTGGCTTCTCTTTCGGAGGAGGACATAACGAAGGTTCACTTGAAGGATATATTGATCTATCTAAAGCTTCCAAGACAGAACGCATTAATTTTCTTAGAAATATAGATGATTTTGTGTTAAGTAAGACAGACGTAGTTTGTGATTATAAGATCAAAAAGAAAATATACCTTAAGAGGATTATTAACTAAACAAATAAAGCCCGGCACTACCGGGCTTTATTTTGTCAGAACCATGATTTTTATGATTATTGGATTATCCTGATTATATTTGGTATTACAAGACAAGGGAGGCGAATATTTTGTTGGTAAAAAAGTTGAAAATGAAGGTGATGCAGATGTAACCTACAAAAGGGCCTTTGATTGGGGCGGAAGAGGTGAAGGCAATACCTCAAATAACAATCAAAGTATAACAACGACAGAATCTACCAACACAGAACGAGCAGGGATCGAGCTTCCGATTGCAATTCCTTTGTATGTAACCTTAGGCAATGTGCTTGAAATAAGTACTGCACAAGCTTTAGCCCCACTTGTATTTATGGCAATTCCGGGGGATACACCTGATTATAAAACATATCAGCCAGCCCCAAGAGAGTTACATGGATTTCCAGGTTCTGTTAAAGTTAAAGCTAAAACAAAAAGAGCTCGCTGGAAATTACCAAATGGTGATATTGCAGAATGGGACTCCCAAGAAGGCGAAGTTGAAGTTTATGATAAAACAGGGAAGAATCATAAAGGAGCTTATGATCCTAATACAGGGAAACAAAAAAAACCGGGGAAACCGGAACGACATACAAAAAAGTAAGAAAATGGAAATAGAAAGATGCATATCCTTTTATGAAAAGGATGGTGAAAGCTATATAGGGGATTTTAATGTTGATATTTTGAGCTTTGATTTTTTGAGTTCATTATTTAAACCACCGAAGAATGATCCTCTTTTGTATGATGTTTATAAGATTAATGCGAAACTCGCATTGGAAATACAAAAAAGAATAGACTTTACTTTTGATTTTGATAAGTATGACTATTATTTAGAATGCTTTCAAAAATAATAAAATAGAAGCCCGGCGAAATCGTCGGGCCCCCGGCTGGTCGGGATTTGAAATCCCGACCTTTTAAACTAAGGATTTGTAATCCTTTTAAACAACAGCACTTTTTGCACAAGCAAGTACGATAATGCAAAGCCTTCCGTTTCGGTGTGCTTTGTTTTTTAAATCTTTTTATCCTATGATGAGATTTACTTTTTTTCCAAGTCCAAATTCAAATATTCGGTAAAGGGTTGATAGCTGTATGTCACACTTCCCGTTTTCAAGTCGGGAAATATAACTTTTTTTAGTTCCAACTTTTTTGGCTAGTTGCTCCTGTGTCATTTTTGCTTCTTTTCGAGCTTCTTTCAATATTTCACTAATCACATAGTATTGAGCATTTTCTTCAAAATGGTCACGTTTCTCTGTCCCAATTTTACCGTATTTAATGTCTAATAACTCATCAAAGTTTTTAGCATTTCGAATCATCTCTTTGTCCATTTCATTTCTCTTTTGAGTTAAAATATTCGTCTTTAAGTTTCAAAGCCAGATCAATTTCTTTCTTGGGCGTTTTTTGTGTTTTCTTTTGAAATCCGTTGAAGAGCACAACCAATTTTCCCTTGTCAAAACAGCAGAATATTCGATAGATATTACTTTCAAATTCGATACGGATTTCATAAAGTCCATCCGTTCCTGTCAAATGTTCAAGGAACTTTTTCGGTACATCCTGAACAGTACGAATTACTTTAAAAACAAATTCGATTTTCTCTTGAACTTTTTCTGGTTGTTCCAAATAAAAGTCCATGAAATAGTTCCCGTAGAAAATGATTTGTCGCTGAGCTTCCATTAAACAAAGTTAACTCTAAAGTTATCTTTTGCCAAGTTTTCAGACTAACATTTTTGTTATTGTAGCCTTTTTCCCCTGCTCGGGCTATTAGTATGTGTGATCCAGCCACATGTAACGACGCCCGACACTGCCGAGGGGTGCTTTTTTTACCGGTACGATGCCCGGCAGCGGATGATCGCCAAAAAAGTGCCCGGCAGTGGCTGGAACTAAAAGATCTACGATCCGCGCGACCGGCTGGTGCTGACCAGAGATAGTGTTTTGAAGAGTGCAAATAAATACCACTATACGGTTTACGACGACCTGAACCGCCCAGTGGAAAAAGGTACATGGTTGCACCGCCACCCAAACGGCACTGGTTACCCGGGCTATCTTGTTTATTATGGAATCATTTTTACCAGTTCGAGTACCTCGTTATCGGCAAGGTTTTCAATGTCCGATTTATCGTAAATGGAGAGCAGGTAAACAGTGCCTTCTTTAAAAACCACATGGGTAACCACCCTTGCGCCGCCCGATTTGCCTTTCCCCTTACTGGCAATAGCCAGCCGTATTTTATAACAGTTGTGGCCAATGGGGGTGCCCTTCTCCGGTTCTTCCTTCAGTTCGGAGATAAGCGTTTGCAGTTCCTTTTTGAGCGACGGGAATTTTTTTACCAACCGTTTAGCCTGACGCTCAAAAACGGATAGGGTCTTAACGTTAAAGCTCATTGAGAAAATCCTCGGCGTTACGGGCCTGTGCCTTGCCGGCCATAACCAGTTTCATTTCTTCAACAGCCTCGGCCAGCTCGGTCATAAACTGTTTTTTATTGCGCAGACGTTCCAGTTCTTCAAGGTCTTTTTGAATCCGTTCCCACTCTTTTATGGGGAGCTGCACGGCACTTTTGTGCCCCCTGGTGTTGGTAATGTATTGTAAATCCATCGCTTCTTTTTTAGTGTGTTGCCCAAGGGACAAACTTAACGGTCTTAATAATGAATTAAACAATTCGTATTGTGCAAAAATAACGGATAAATAGATCACAAACAAGAAGTGTTATTTCCTGTAAGGGATTTCATTCCGATGATTTTTAACCCCGATCTTGTTACGACGATCCCGGGTTGCTACGTTGTGTGATCCAGCCGCATGTAACGACACCCGACAGTGCCGCGAGAAGTAAGCGATAAAAAGTACCCTGCTGACATAGGGTTGTCATTCTCTTTTGTTATATTCGGATCAATCTTTTTTTAAAATTCAGGTTATGGAAGAGATTCAACAAATCGATGCGCTGTTTGATGCGCTCGACAGTAAAGATGATAAAGTTCGTTATCCTGCCTTTCAGGAGCTTCTTACGATAACCGAACAACCGGTTTCGTGGGTTTACGACAAGTGGTATCTGCTGGTTGATAAACTTTCATCCGATAACTCCTATCAGCGAAGTATTGCTATCCTGTTACTGGCCAATCTGTGCAAAAGTGATACCGAACAACGCTTCAATGCGCTGCTTGATCGGTATGTTGGCTTTTTTGAAGATGAAAAATTCATTACTTCGCGGCAGTGTATCCAGAATGTCTGGAAAATTGCCATCGAACACGCTTCCTATCAAAAGAAGATTGTCGGCGAGTTGTGCCGTTCCTATTACGAGAATGAAAATCCGCATTCCAATTTAATCAAGCAGGATGTGATTGTCAGTTTAAAACAAATTTTCCTCTATTCAGGCGATAACGGTATACGAAGTAAAATCGATGAACTGATCGATTCGGAAAATGATGGTAAACTGATAAAAAGTTTGAAGAAGCTTTTAAATTAGTTGTTTACCGGTTCTCTGAGGATAATGAGATGGCAATTGTTTTTTCTTTCCCATTTTCCCAATTAGACATTCGATACTGTTTTTCACGATAAATTCACCCGTTGAATTGTGTCGGTATATTGCATCTTTGCATAAGTTCATCGTTCTTTTTGGGAAGAAGAGTGACGATGGACATTGAAAGGTATTCAAGCAAAAATGAAGTCATAACTTTTTAGAAATACAGAAATGATGAGGTTTAAGGTTCCGGGTGTTTTGTTTTTGTTCTTGCTCTTGTTGTCAGGATGCAAAAAGGAGGATCCCAATACATTGGTTGTTGTGCCAGCCAAACTGGAGATACCGAAAGAGGGGGGAGTAGCAACGTTTACCATTGAAACCGATGCCGGATCCTGGAGTATTGAGAATCAGGCTTCCGGCTGGCTGACCTTATCGGTTACAAAAGGTACTGAAAATAAGGTAGTGGTTACAGCCACTGTTTCTACAAGTTGTGCTGAAGCCCGTGTGGATACCCTGATCGTTACTGCAGGTACCGCCACACCTGCCAAAATTGTGGTAACGCAACCACCTGCCGAATTTCTTTATTCGTTGACAACCAACCATTCGAGGCTGGAATTTGAAAGTAAAGGCAGTACATCAGGTTTAACGATTACCACCGATGCCCCCCAGTGGAGCATTGCTTCCGATGCCGGATGGATTCGGTTCAGCCAGGCTTCGGGAGAAAAAGGAACCTCTTCGGTTGATGTGATTGCAACAAAAAATACAGTCGACAATGTACGTTCGGCGACCATTACCATATCGGCCCCATCAGCACCCGTGGTTCGGGTAACGGTTTCGCAGGAAGGGGACATTTATCCCAGTTACAATAGTTCACCACTTGCTCCCGATGCCAGTGGCATGAGCAGTACGGCCAGTGAACTGGCTGCAAAAATCGGGTTGGGATGGAATATTGGGAATACGCTGGAGGCTATTGGTGGAGAGACGGCCTGGGGCAACCCCCTTGTAACAAAAGAGCTGATCGACCTGGTAAAAAAGAATGGTTTTAATGCCATTCGGATTCCCTGTTCCTGGAACCAACACATGGTCGATTCGACAACGGCGGAAATTAAAGAAGAATGGCTCGACCGGGTGAAAGAAGTGGTGCAGTATTGTGTCGACGATGACCTGTATGTGCTCCTCAACATCCATTGGGATGGGGGGTGGCTCGAAAATAACTGCACCGAAGTTAAGCAGGATGCCAATAACTCAAAGCAACGGGCCTTTTGGGAACAGATTGCCACTCACTTGCGCGATTTTGATGAACACCTGCTTTTTGCCAGCGCCAACGAACCCAATGTGAGTAGCCCCGAAGGAATGGAGGTTTTGAATTCCTACCATCAGACTTTTGTGGATGCTGTACGTTCTACCGGAGGCCGAAACAGTTATCGGGTGCTGGTTGTGCAAGGGCCTTCAACCGATATCGAAAAAACCAACAGCCTGATGACAACACTGCCTTCGGATTCGGCAGAAAACCGATTGATGGTTGAAGTACATTATTATACACCCTGGAATTTCTGTGGTTTGGAAGAGGATGCCAGCTGGGGAAAAATGTTCTACTATTGGGGCAAGAGTTATCATT
>DAOQAB010000153.1:0-7183 GCA_035353695.1 Prolixibacteraceae bacterium | reverse complement strand
GTAACCGGCACCAGCCCCTCAAGCTGGCGTGTCTACCAATTTCACCATCTGGGCAAGAATTTCATGAACGTTATCCCCTTGAGAACGGATGCAAAAGTAAAAAAATCCACTTTCCATCCAAAATAAATTTCAACGTTTTGTCTCTTTTATTTATCAAACTGCTTACGATAAGCTGTCCGAACAATTAAACCGTTCTTATCAATCTCGAAATCAAAAAATTCCACTTTACTGTAAGCCGGACTCATTTTTTTATCCAACGTTCCCCTGCCGGTACTGATCTCAGTTTCGCGCACAAAAGTCTCTTTTACGTACCCGAAAAGTTTATTCCCGTTTTTCAAATTTTCAATGGTTTTGGGCGATCCCATATCGCGATATAGCACCTCAATACCCTCCCCAACATATTTCCTCGACAGGTTCGAAGAAACACTACAGGAGAACATTAAAACAACCAATGAAAATAAAATCAATTTTTTTACCATATTTTATCAACATTAAACAATGTGAGACAACAGGAATCCAGGCTTTAAGGCATTGTTAACAGTTTACATCCCAAAATGGAAAGATAAACCTTTTTCCTAAGAACCTGCCCTTTTTACTATATTTGTATCGTTAATCTTTCTTAACGAAAATTTTCAAAATTATGATCGTATTCTTTCACGCACAAGGCAACAACTACATCGCCGTCAGTGCAAAAGAAACCCTTTCAGGGGAAAATATCAATAAATTGGTATGGTTATTTGGCGAAGCCGAAAAAGTAGAGAACAACATGATCGATGGCTGGTTTGTCGGGCCTCGTAAAGAGATGCTTACTCCATGGAGCACCAATGCGGTTGAAATCACCCAAAACATGGGGATTACCGGCATCGACCGAATCGAAGAGTACATCAAAGTTGAAAACGAACACGCCCGCTTCGACCCTATGCTCCAGCACCTGTACCACAACCTTGATCAGGCCATTTTCACCGTCGAAAGAAAGCCGGAAGCTATTGTCAACATCGACGATATTGCGGCTTACAACGAAAAAGAAGGGTTAGCCCTGAGTACCGAAGAAATTGAATACCTCAACTCTGTTTCCAAACTGCTGAACCGCCCGCTTACCGACAGCGAAGTTTTCGGATTCTCGCAGGTGAACAGCGAACACTGCCGCCACAAAATTTTTAACGGAACATTTATTATTGATGGAGAAGAGAAAGAGCTTTCGTTGTTCAAATTGATTAAAAAAACCACAGCTAAAAATCCAAATAAAATTGTATCGGCGTACAAAGACAACTGTTCTTTTGCCGAAGGACCGGTGGTTGAACAGTTTGCGCCAAAGACGCAGGACAAAGCCGACTTCTTTGAAACCAAAGAGATTAAAACCGTGCTTTCGCTGAAAGCCGAAACTCATAATTTCCCGACCACCGTTGAGCCATTCAACGGCGCGGCAACCGGAACAGGTGGCGAAATCCGCGATCGTATTGCCGGAGGAAAAGGCGCATTGCCAATAGCCGGAACCGCCGTTTACATGACCTCTTACCCACGCACGGAAGATAGCCGCGAATGGGAACAGGCCACCGAAGAACGCCCATGGTTGTACCAAACCCCGGAAGAGATCCTGATCAAAGCATCGAACGGCGCCAGTGATTTTGGGAATAAATTCGGACAACCACTTATTAATGGTAGTGTGCTCACTTTCGAACATTTCGAAAACGATAAAAAATATGCCTTCGACAAAGTAATTATGCTGGCCGGTGGTATTGGTTTCGGAAAGAAAGAAGATAGCTTGAAAGACACTCCGGTGCCGGGTGAAAAAGTGGTATTGCTGGGTGGCGACAACTACCGCATTGGGATGGGTGGCGGCGCTGTTTCGTCGGTTGCGACAGGTGAATTTGCCAACAAGATTGAGCTAAATGCCGTACAACGTGCCAATCCCGAAATGCAGAAACGTGTATACAATGCCATTCGTGCATTGGCCGAAAGCGACGGAAACCCTATTGTTTCCATCCACGACCACGGCGCTGGCGGCCACCTCAACTGTCTCTCGGAACTGGTGGAAGAGACCGGTGGAAAAATAAACATCGACAAATTACCAGTGGGCGACCCTACCCTCTCGTTAAAAGAGATTATCGGCAACGAATCGCAGGAGCGCATGGGGCTGGTCATCAAAGAAGAATATATTGACGAGCTGAAAGCCATTGCCGAACGCGAACGCGCCCCAATGTATGTGATTGGTGAAACCACCAACGACAAAATGTTCGTTTTTGAAAAGATGGAAACCGGTGAAAAACCCATCAATTGGAAATTAGAACACATGTTTGGGAACCCTCCAAAAACCATCATGCAGGATAAAAAGCAAGAACCCAACTTTGCCAGGCTGGAGTATTCGGCTAAAAAAATACAGGAGTATGTCGAAAACGTGCTTCAATTAGAAAATGTGGCTTGTAAAGACTGGCTTACCAACAAGGTCGACCGTTCGGTAACCGGACGTATTGCCAAACAGCAGTGCGCTGGCAAGTTGCAATTACCATTGAACAATTTAGGCGCCATCACACTCGACTATCAGGGGAAAAGCGGGATTGCCACCGCACTGGGACATGCACCGGCAGCCGGATTAATCAACGCAGCTAACGGTTCGATCCTTTCGATCGCCGAATCGCTTACCAACATTGTTTGGGCTCCCATGCCCGATAAGATGAAAAGCGTTAGCCTCAGCGCTAACTGGATGTGGCCTTGCAAAAATGCCGGCGAAGATGCCCGTATTTATGAGGGCGTTCAAGCTGCCAGCGACTTTGCCTGTGCACTGGGAATCAACATCCCGACAGGAAAAGACAGTTGTTCCATGACCCAGAAGTACAAAGACGATGTGGTCTATTCGCCGGGAACGGTTATCATTTCAGCCTCGGGCGAAGTAACCGATGTGAAGAAAATTGTAGAACCCGTTCTGGTAAAAGATAAAGCCCTCTATTATGTCGATTTTTCAAAAGCATCGAAAGAATTGGGCGGCAGCGCTTTTGCCCAGATCGTGAACAAACTGGGAAAAGCAACCCCAACCGTTACCGATGCCAGCTACTTTGTTACAGCTTTCAACACGATGCAGGAACTGATCGAAAACGGAATGGTTGCTAGCGGACACGATATCGGCGGCGGCGGGTTGATCACCTCATTACTGGAAATGTGCTTTTCGGATAACGAAAGCGGGTTGGAAGTTGACCTCACCGGATTAAATGAAGCCGACACTGTCAAATTACTTTTCGCCGAAAACCCGGGAATTATTTTCCAGGCCGATGAAAAGGCAGAAGCTGTTTTGGTAAAAAACAACATCGAGTTTGTAAAGATCGGGAAACCATCTGTTGCTGGAAAAGTAACCATTAAAAACGGAGCTGAATCTTACGACTTCGATATTCCATCGTTGCGCGACCTCTGGTACAAAACCTCTTACCTGCTCGACCGCAAACAGAGCGGCGAAGTGAAAGCGTTGGAACGTTACAGCAACTATAAAAAGAACGAACTCACTTATAACTTCGGCGATTTTGGAGGTAAATTCTCTTCGCTGAACATTGACCCGAAACACAAAACCAAAGGCAACGTGAAAGCCGCCATCATTCGTGAAAAAGGGGTGAATGGCGACCGTGAAATGGCTTACAGCATGTACCTTGCCGGAATGGAAGTGAAAGACATTCACATGACCGACCTTATTAGTGGCCGCGAAGACCTTTCGGATGTAAATATGATTGTGTTTGTTGGTGGTTTCTCTAACTCCGACGTTCTTGGTTCAGCAAAAGGTTGGGCAGGCGCTTTTAAATACAACGAAAAAGCCCGCATCGCGCTGGAGAATTTCTACAAACGCGAAGATACGTTAAGTCTTGGTGTTTGCAACGGTTGCCAGTTAGTGGTTGAACTTGCGTTGATTGAAACGCCCAATGCCATTGCACCAAAGATGCTGCACAACGAAAGCCATAAGTTTGAATCGATTTTCCTTGATGTAACGGTTCAACCCAACAAATCGATTATGTTGGAAAGTTTGACCGGAAAAACCCTTGGCATTTGGGTTGCCCACGGCGAAGGTAAATTCTCGCTTCCTTCGGGGGAAAACAGCTACAACATTGCGTTGAAATATGCCCATACCGGTTATCCGGGCAATCCAAACGGATCGGATTTCAACACGGCAGGTATCTGCTCACCCGATGGTCGCCACCTGGCGATGATGCCACACCTCGAAAGAGCGATCTTTCCATGGCAATGGGGTTACTACCCTGCCGATCGCAAGAGCGATGAAGTTTCTCCCTGGATTGAAGCTTTTGTCAATGCAAGAAAGTGGATTGAAGAAAAAACAAAATAAGGATCAAGAAAGGCATCGGAAACGGTGCCTTTTTCATTGTTCAACCATCGAAACACAGCCTTCGATGGGACAAACCAGTGAGCAAAGATTACACCCCACACATTTTTCGCTATCAATTTGGGGAATTTTATCATCCACTGACAGAGAAATGGCCTGATAAGCTCCATCGTTACAAGAGACCAAACAGTTGTGGCAATGGGTACATTTTTCAGGATCAATTCTTGCCACCAGCTTGTACTCCAGATCCAATTCATCCCAGCGGCCAATATTCGGCAACGCTTTTCCTACCATTTTGTCAACTGAAAGAAATCCTTTTTCATCCATATACGTTTCAAGACCATCAACCATTTTTGTGATGATTCCATAACCGTGATGCATCACAGCGGTACACACCTGCACACATCCGGCGCCCAATAACAGGAACTCCACGGCATCGCGCCAACTCCCAATTCCACCCAGCCCAGAGATCGGAAGATCAAATTCGTCATCAATGGCACAACTTTTAACCATATTCAGCGCGATTGGTTTAACCGCCGATCCCGAAAAACCGCCATGAGTACTCCGGGAACCTACCCGTGGATAAGAAACAAACTGATCGATATCGACGCCCGCAATACTTTTAATGGTGTTGATCAGAGAAATTGCATTGGCACCACCACGCCGGGCAGCTCTGGCTGGTTCGGTTATATCGGTAATATTGGGCGTTAGCTTCACAATAACCGGCACTTTTGCTACCTCCATCACCCAACGGGTAATCAGCTCCACCAGCTTTGGTTCCTGCCCTACCGCCGAACCCATTCCCCGCTCACACATACCGTGAGGACATCCAAAGTTCAATTCAATACCATCGGCACCTGCATTCTGCGAATCCTTAACCAGTTGATGCCACTCTTCGCGAGATTGAACCATCAGCGAAGCAATCACCGCATGATTGGGAAAGTGCTTTTTCACGGTTTCAATATCCCGGAAATTAGCGGCAATTTCACGATCCGAACTGAGCTCGATATTGGACAAACCGGCCATTCGCGTCCTTCCCAGATCCAGACTGGCATATCGGCCAGAAACATTAGAGACAGGCTCTCCGATGGTTTTCCACACGGCTCCACCCCAGCCCTGTTCAAATGCCCGCATTACTTGCGGTGCGGTATTGGCAACAGGCCCCGAAGCCAGCCAGAAAGGATTCGGCGATTGAATGCCTGCAAAATTGATTGATAGATCGGCCATTATTGATTTATTTTAATCGGGCAAAACCATATTACCAATGGTTGCCTGACAAACATAAAAAAATTTGAGATCAATCGGGTTCTGTTTCACAAAATAACGAATCTGATTCAACACAACGCCGTCACAAAAGCAGGAAAACATAAAGCAAAAAATAATTTAATGAATAACTTTGCTACACATTTTTCCAGATAAAATGAACGGCTTATGAGGAAAACAACGGTTAATACGGTACTCTCAATTCTTCTTCTGTTTTTTTTCACTCCTGTAGCAAAGGCACAAACCGACTCGTTGAAAGCCTTCTACCTGGACGTACAGGATGCGCTCGATCTTTTTTCACCCGACTCAACTTTAGGTGACCGGACCTGGGGATTAATCACTTTATCGGTAAGCAACATGCGCTCCGACCCACGCCATGCTTCTGAACTGGTTTCACAGGTAACTATGGGTACACCGGTACGGTTGATCGAAGAATCGGAAAACTGGGTCAAGGTTGAAAGCCCCGAAGGCTACAACGGATGGGTCGATTCTACCGGACTAAAAAGATTTACGAACGAAGGAATTGACGTTTGGAAAAGTTCAAACCGATATGTTTACAGCCAGATCTCCGGATATGCTTACAGTTCGCCCAACCTAAAAAGCAACGTAGTAACCGATCTGGTCCTAAATGATATTTTCGTTTCAGAAGGAACCAAAGGCAGTTTCATAAAAATCAGGACACCAGATGGCCGCAAAGGGTATGTAAGGAAAAAAGAATGCATGCCATGGAAAGAATGGATCAACCAGAAAACCGATATGAAAACGATGCTCACGTTTGCACGCCAACTGAACGGAACCCCTTATCTGTGGGGTGGCACCTCGGCCAAAGCGATTGACTGTTCCGGTTTAGTAAAGATTGCCTACCTTTCACAAGCCATTATGCTGGAACGCGACGCTTCACAACAGGCCAAAAACGGTGAAACCATCGACTTCAATGACCCCAAGAATCTGCAACCGGGCGATCTGCTTTTCTTTGGAATGACTCCCGAAAAGATCACCCACGTAGGCATTTATCTGGGGAACGGTGAATACATCCACTCTTCAGGCTACGTTCACATCAACAACATCAACCCAAACAATGCAAACTTCAATTTTGCTTCAAAGAAACATATTGTAGCAGCCAAACGGATCGTTAGCTCGCTCAACAGCGAAGGGATTGTTGAAATAAAATACCATCCATGGTACTCATTTGAACCTTAATTTCAATCCAATATGGGAATTGACCGCCGCAATTTTATCCGGAATGCCGGACTTTTAACACTGTCCGGAGCAACCGGAATAGAAACTCTTTTGCTTGTATATCTTCTTCAGGGAGAAAGGAGGTCGGCAGCTTGGTGAACAGAAAAATCATACCACCAATGAGCAGCAGGTAGATCAATCCAAAACGGCCGGTACGCTTCAACACATAACTCACAGAGTTACGATAGCCATCGGCGCTGCGCTCAAAACTGCGATTGAACCAGCCAAAGAAACCGCCCTTGGCCTGATGATGGCCCTTCGCCACCGGTTTGAGCAGGGTGGCACAAAGCGCCGGGGTCAACACCAGGGCGACCAGCACGGAAAGCACCATGGCCGAAACGATGGTCAGCGAGAACTGCCGGTAGG
>DAOQAB010000152.1:0-7198 GCA_035353695.1 Prolixibacteraceae bacterium | reverse complement strand
AGGGCGCTTTTGTTCAGAAAAGCTTCCGCCCGTTTTCATACTCTTATACCGGTTTGAGTGAATTGGGTTTCATTATTGTTTCTATTGACGGAATGGGAACCTCCAACCGTTCGAAAGCCTTTCAGGATGTCTGCTATAAGAACCTGAAAGATGCCGGTTTCCCCGACCGGATTATCTGGATGAAAGATGCAGCCAAAACCCGTCCGTATATGGATATTACCCGCGTTGGAATTTTTGGAGGCTCAGCAGGAGGGCAGAATACCTTGTCGGCTTTGCTTTTCCATCCCGAATTTTATAAGGCAGGTGTTTCTTCCTGTGGTTGCCACGATAACCGCATGGATAAAATGTGGTGGAACGAGCAGTGGATGGGGTATCCCATTGGAAAACAATACGAAGAGTGTTCTAATGTTGTGAATGCCGATAAATTACAGGGAAATCTGATGTTGATTCTTGGTGAAATTGACGACAATGTCGATCCTTCTTCAACGATGCAGGTTGCCAATGCAATGATCAAAGCAAAAAAAGATTTTGAGCTGGTTGTGCTACCGGGAGTTCATCATACGCTGGGGGGTGATTATGGCGAAATAAAACGACGCGATTTCTTTGTGCGAATCCTGTTGGGGCAATCAACTCCCGACTGGAATAAAACAGAATAATTTGGCTATTGGCCTTATGCTATTAGCCATAAGCTAAAAAATAACAAAATGAAAAAAATAGAAATACTTCAATCTGCAACTGTTTTACTGATTGTTATGCAGCTATCTGTTTCAGCTTTTGCGCAGCAACCGGCGAAAGTGCCAGCTGGTTTTCCGGGGATTACACCTCCTCCGGCATCGCTGAAACTCGATCCGTTTTACAAAAAATTCGTCGAAGCCAATGGAATTTCGATTGTCAGCTCGTGGCGTGTACCCGATTCCGCTATTTATAAAGCCTGGGAGATTGTAAAATTTATGACCAACGATCTTACGGAAGCAAATTTGAAGCAGATGCAAAAAGTGGGTGCTCGCGTGGGGATTATGGCCCGTTATGAAGGAACTACCGATATACCCGAACATGCGTATCTGGCAAAAGATACTTCGATGAATTGGGATTTGCGTGCCCGTGGTTTGGGCGGCGATATGGAGTTGCCTCTTACTACCTGTGCCGAAGAGAATTTACTTTGCTATCAGATCGACAAGTATCATGCGGAGGATATTTTAATTCACGAATTTGCTCATGCAATTCATTTAATTGGTATAGCTCCGGTGGATTCTACCTTCAATTCCCAATTGCAAAAACTATATGATGAAGCCATTGCGGAAGGTAAATATGACAGGACTTATGCAAAGACCGATATTTATGAATATTGGGCCGAAGGCGTTCAGGATTGGTTTAATGTGAATGCCGAAGTCCCAAAATCCGATGGTAAACACAATCAGTTAAATACTAGGGAGGAATTAAAAAGATATGATCCAAAGTTGTATGATCTGATCCATCAATATTTTTCAGAATTTGAGGTTAGTCCGTCCTGCCATGTTGCTCCGAACCAATATTCCTTTTAACTTAGGATCGAAATAGTAAATAAAGCAAGATGAGCCTTTCGAGAAAAGATTTCTTTAAAACGGTTTGTTTGGGAGGAGCCTGTTTGTGTGGCTTTGGACCGGTTGCACTGGCGGCAACTTCATCTCCGGATCCTTCTTCCGATCAAGATAACAAGATGCAACTATTTAAGGAATGGATCGAGATGATTCTTTCCAATATCGATTCTTCCTTGTCTGAAAAGGAGGTTCGTTCGATAATAAAAAGTTGCGCATTAGCCCATTACAATCAGTTGAAAATGGATGATGTTCTGGCCGGGTACCAAGGCAATCTTGATAAGTTTATTGGTTGGCTGGAAACCAGTTGGGGATGGAAAGTAACCCATGACCGTGAAACCAAAACGATTGTTGCCGACGAGAATAAAAACTATTGTGTCTGCCCAATGATCAATCATGCGGAAGGAAAGAAATATCCTGCACTTTGTTACTGTTCGGAAGGATTTGCCGAAAAGATGTTTTCAACGGTTATTGGCTCATCGGTTTCGGCAACGACTGTTTCATCGGTTCAGCGTGGTGATGCAAGCTGCAAATATCAGATTATCTACAAATAATTTTTTATGCAAAATAGTTTTTGAAAGATCAATATTTTGGTGTTTTGAAGTAATTTTAAGCAGAGTAGAATAACGGTGAGATGAGGATGAGGAATTTTAAAAAGCTTTTTTTTAACTATTTGACAATCATATTTGTGTTGTTGAATTCCTTCTTTTTCAATTTGAAGGAGACCGCTGCATCCAATGATATTTTTAGCTTCATCCACTACACCAATAAGGATGGCCTTCCATCTTCCTATGTAAAGAGTATCGCGCAGGATTATTATGGATTTATATGGTTTGCAACCCGTATTTCCGTGTGCCGTTTCGATGGGAAAAACTTCAGGGAATTTCCGGCATTTGATGAAGCCGGTAATCCTTATTCCCTGATGTGTAACCGTATTTTCTCTTTTTCAGACTCCATGCTGGTTGCGCGAACCAACGATGGAAAATACTTCTACTTTGATTACGACAATGAGTGTTTCAAGTTTTATAAGCTGTTAAATAACATTGGTACAGTTCAGACGGTTGAGCCAGCAAATGGAGGTTTTTGGATTTGCCGTGATAATAGCCTCTATTTTTTGGATGTAAAGACCGAGAAACTATCTGAATTGAGGGAAAAAGTCTCTTTTGGAAATATCCCAGGCGATGTATCCTTTGTCGACTTGAAGATAAATGGTGACAATATGGTTGCCCTCACAGAGAATAAACAGATCATTGGATTTAGCTTAAAATATCATAAAATCAGAAGTTTTGATTTACCAACAGAATTGCTGAATTCAACCATCACCTCGTTTTATCTCGATGGGAGCAATAATGTTTGGCTTGGGGATGAAACAATCGGGTTGTTTCGAACCAATCTCGACAATGGGTTAACAGAACATTATTCAAAAGAGAACCAAGGTAATAAGCATATTTCACACAATTTGGTTCATTGTTTTACCGAAGATCATCAGGGCCGGGTTTGGATTGGTACTGAATCCGGAATTTGCCTTTGGTCGCCTGTTACGAAGTCGTTTACATACAGCCATTATGATTTGTCAAATCCCACCGGGTTAAATACCGACCCAATTTATGATGCTTTTTGTGATCGAAGTGGGAATGTGTGGTTGGGGACCTATTTTGGTGGCATTAATTTCTGGAGTGCCGAAAAGAACTTTTTTAAAACATGGACATCGGGAATCGGCGACCGTCAATTGGGCGGTAATGTGGTAAGTTGCCTGAAAGAAGATGTTTACGGGAATATTTGGATTGGCCTCGAAGATTTGGGTGTGAATAAACTGGATGCTGCTTCGGGTACAATAACCAAATATTCCAGCAAAGGAAATGAAACAGGGCTCACTTACAACAATGTTCACGACCTCTATTTCATGTCGGATCAAATTTTGTGGATTGGAACCTATACTGGTGGAATCAATATTTTGAATACCCAAACCGAAAAATATAGCTACATCAACCGAAAAACCAATCCGATTTTGCCGTCAGACAACATTTATGCTTTCATGCCTCTTGGCGATTCGATTTTTGTCGCAACGACAAACGGAATCGCCATTTACAATAATCGAACGAAGGATTTTCGCCGCTTCTTCCCCGATGTGCTTGGCTCATCTCAATTTGAGGCGATATGTAAAACCCGCAATAAAATTTGGTTTTCATCGAGTCAGGCCATTTACTATTTTGATTTCCGGAAAGATTCGCTCTATCTGTTTGATCGGGTTCCCGAATTTACCAATATCAATTTTATAAAAACCGATTCGAAAGGAAGGCTTTGGATTGGTGATTGTTATGATGGGCTTTGTTATTATAATGACGAAGCCGATCAGGTTGTTCGTTTCAACAAAGAGAACGGATTCCCTGTTTCGTGGATGTTTAGTATCGAAGAAGGAAACGGTGGATGGTTATGGGCCAGCAGCGATAAGGGGCTGGTACGTTTAAACCCCGAGAAAAAAATTTTTACGTTATATGACAGTAATTCGGGTGTTCCTTTTAACCAGTTTAATTTCAGGGCTTCTTTTAAAGATAGCCGGGGAAATATTTACTTCGGTGGAAATAACGGAATGGTTTCGTTCAACGAAAATGAGAACCCCGATATCTCGAAGAAAATGGAAATCTTTTTTACCGGGATGCAGCTCTTTAACAATCAGGTAGCTCCAGGTAAGAAATCGCCCTTGAAAAAATCGATTAACAAAGTAGATAAAATCAAACTCGATTACGGACAGAATGTCTTTACGATTGAATTTTCTGCGTTAAGTTATTCATATAGTGGGAAATGCCAGTATGCCTATTATCTCGAAAATTTTGAGAGTAATTGGAATTATGTGGGGAACCGCGATTTTGCTTCCTATACCAATTTAAGTCCTGGAACCTATTATTTTCATGTGAAGGGTTCGGTTAGTAATATCGTCAACGAGAAGAACGAACGGATACTGAAAATCATCGTTAAACCACCATTCTATCTTTCTATTTGGGCTTTTATCTTCTATTTCATTCTGGTTTGGGCGATTACCATTATGGTCTACATGGTGGGTAAGCGTTTTGAAAAGTCGAGGGCTCAGGTTGAAATTGAGCGACGTGAAAAAATCCATGCCGACGAGTTACACCGGGTTAAACTGGAATTCTTTACCAATATTTCCCATGAACTCAAAACGCCGTTGACTTTGATTATTGGTCCGCTTAACAAGATTTTGGAAGAAGAAAAGTTGAGCCCATCTTTCAGAAAACATCTGATGGGAGTGGAGAAAAATGCGCAGAGGCTTTATCATCTGATTAGTCAGTTGCTTGAATTCAGGAAGATTGATGATGGAAAAGAGATCCTTCAGGTCATAAAATGCGATTTAAAGCCTTACACCAACGATATTCGCGATTCGTTTGAACAGATTGCTGAAAATAAGAAAATAGACTTTAAAATTCTCTTTCCGGAAGTTGATGTCCCGGTTTGGTGCGATATCAATAAGGTGGATAAAATCATCTTTAACCTGCTGTCCAATGCGTTTAAATTCACTCGGGAAGGCGGAAAAATAGAACTGAAACTCGATGTGGCTTCCCGTGATAAGAAAACAAAGAATGGGAAAAATAATCTGGTGATTACGGTGTCGGATTCGGGTAAAGGGATTGATCCGGAGATGATTAACCGTATTTTTGACCGTTTTTTCAAAATCGATAATGATAATTCACAGGAACGGGGAACCGGTATCGGGCTTTCGTATGTAAAGAGCCTGCTTATTCTTCATCGTGGTGATATTCAAGTTAAAAGTGAAGTGGGAGTGGGGACTACATTTACCGTTACTCTGCCAGCTTCCAAAACTGACTATACCAAAGAAGAACTTTCGCATCCTTCCCTGCAATACATCCCTTCGAAAGAGGATGTGGAACTGGAAACCGAATCGGAAGAACCGTATGCTTTTGAAGACTCCAATGGTCTTTCGCACGATCCGATGCTGTTGATTGTGGAAGACAATCATGAGCTGCTCGAATTTATGAAAGAATCCCTGGAGGATAAGTATCAGATTTTCACTGCCCTAAATGGCCAGGAGGCACTCGATAAAGTGCAGAATCATGCTCCCGATTTGATTATTTGCGATGTCATGATGCCGGTAATGGATGGTTTTGAATTTACAAAGCGAATGAAGAGCGACATCAATACTTCTCATATTCCGGTGATCCTGCTTACGGCAAAAACCGGAGCGGAGAACAAACTGGCCGGATTAAAAACCGGAGCGGATTTTTACATCGAAAAACCATTCTATATCAATATTCTGGAACAAAATATTGAAAATATTATGAATACCCGGATCACGCTGATTGAGCGGTTCCGGAACGATGCATTTGTCTCGGTTAGTGAAGTGACACACACGGAGTCGGATAAAATGTTTATTGAAAAACTTACCACAATTATTAAAGAGAATATTAGCGATCCCGACCTGGATGTAACTTTCCTGATCCAGGAGATGGGTGTTAGCCGTTCGCTGTTGCACCTGAAATTGAAAAACCTTGTCGATTGCTCTACGACTGAATTCATCCGCTCAATCCGGTTGCGCGAGGCTGTGAAGCTCATCTCGAACGGGAAATACAATATCTCGGAAGCTGCATATGAAACGGGTTTCTCCAGTCCAACTTATTTTACGCGGCGGTTCAAAGAGTATTTTGGTAAGTCACCACGCGAATATTTCAATCTGTAGCCTTTTTTCCGGAAAAGAATAACACCTTTTTCCTTCGATGGAGATGGGTGTGTGATTCCTTTTTCAACAGCCCAATTCAATACTTGAGCGGCTTCTTGATCTGAAAAAAACAGAGAAAAAATCAGCACGGATTTTTGAAATGACCGTTTGTCGGAGTATCCAGACCTTATTTTATCAGTTGTTTTTGCTTTTTAGACTAAAATGCAGTAATATAGATTGTTGCCATTTTTGTACTTGTACATTTATACGAGTTTTTTAAACATTATTGACGGTTTCTCCTTCTATTTTTATCGTACTTTGATTAGAGCCTGCAGTATAGAAGATGAATTTCGTTCGCTTTTTCTGCTGTTGAAATCTTGAATTTTAATTATACGAACTTATAAACATTTCAATAACATGAGACCTAATGTGAATAACAGAGCCAGAGAACCGATCTAAGAAAGAAACAACGTTGTCTCCAGAGAGAAGAATGTTGACGTGAATTGTTCAAATGAAATTTAAAACAATAAAATGATAAACTAATGTCTAATTGATAAATCTGAATTTATGACTTTACTGAAGAATAGATTGTTTACGTTGTTGCTATTTGTGCTTCTGATTCCGTTCGGGGTTTGGGCACAAGAGAAAACAGTTTCAGGTAAGGTTTCCGACACAATGGGAGATGCATTGCCTGGGGTTACAGTGTATGTGAAAGGGACAAATGTTGGTTCAACAACCGACAATAGCGGAAAGTATTCCATTCGCATTCCTCAAAATTCGAAGATCCTTGTTTTTTCCTTCATTGGGATGGAAACTCAGGAAGTAGAAATTGCCAATCAAACACAGATTAATGTAACATTGCTGGAATCGGTTACCGGATTGGAAGAAGTAATTGCGATTGTAAAAGAGTAGATGGCTGAGGCTGTATGTTTAC
>DAOQAB010000151.1:0-7251 GCA_035353695.1 Prolixibacteraceae bacterium | reverse complement strand
TCAATTACCTACGGTGATTTTCAATTACCTACGGTGATTTTCAATTACCTACGGTGATTTTCAATTCATGGAATTCGTGAATCAATTAAGAAAAAAGTTTACGACCAATCATTTAGAATATCCTCATTAAGAAGATTTGATCCATTTCGCCCACTGGTGCACCATTCTTTGATCAACACTCTGCATGGGCGGCTTTTGGCGATCGCATGCAGACCCCGGGCTGAAGCCCGGGGCTACTAATCTTCCGCACCTACGGTGTTTTTTATTTCCTCCGGTGATTTTTATTTGTGTCAATCTGTGAAATTTACCTCCGGTGATTTTTAATTGTGGTTTATAAATTTTCATTAAACAACATTTGATCCATTTCGCCCACAGGTAGACCTTCTCTTTGATCAACACTCTGCATGGGCGGCTTTTGGCGATCGCATGCAGACCCCGGGCTGAAGCCCGGGGCTACTAATCTTCCGCACCTACGGTGTTTTTTATTTCCTCCGGTGAATTGTCTTTGACTTTTCCCGCTTTGTTGCCACTGTTCTACCAGTTCAAACATCAATTGGGCTTTTGATCCGTCTTGCATATTTTGTTTTCCTGCAAAGCTCAGCCATCAGGATACAACTGTCAATATGGTTTGGTCGGAGGGGATACGGAACAATACCGAAATAAAACCCAGGACAACCTTCTTTTTGCAGCGATTCGTCATACTATTCAAATGTCAAAGCCAACCATCCATTGTTCATCTCAAATTTCATAAAAAACCAGACACCTAAATTGAACAGAAGAAAAAATTTCCGATTTCTTTTTTGGATGAAGTTTCATCGATTGTTGAAGAAATCAGGATTGCCTTTTCATGGACAAAATAAGTTCCATAGGCACCTGTATAACCTTTCGGGTTTAAACGAAACCTCAAAATCAGAAATGCTGCGCCTCCGATTGAAGAACAGGAAAAAAGAATCCAGTAAACCGAAAAACTTAGAATAAAGAGAGCAGTTGCGATTTCACCTCTTCCGGCTCGGGATGAATCGGGAAAATGAGCTGAGGTTTAACCATTCTTATTTCATGTTCCCTTTTGAATTTTTGGATTCCGCCACCGGTAATATTCAGCATAACCGTGGCTTCTTTCTCTATTTTCCCCACCTTTACAGCCTCAATCAGGGAAGCGACAGCCACACTGGCCGCTACATCAATATCGATCCCCTCCAGTTTCTCAAAAAGTTCACTGGCCGATGCTGCTTCTTCATTGGTAGCAGCCAGCACCTCTCCCTGTGTATCGACCAGGGCATCGTAAAGTCCTCCAGTGAGAGAATAGGGAGGTTTGCGATTGGAAAGAACTTTGGCATTGATCTGCTCCACCATTTTGCGGGCCTCGTTTTCATCGAGTGGTAACATACTTCGCGAACGGGCATCCCATGCATCCTTTATGGGTAAAAATGGAACGTTTTGGGCAACCATCAGCTTCATGATATTACGACCAAACCGACCGTCTTCGATAAAGCGCAAATTGGCCTCCCAGGCAGCAATTGCACCAGTCCCGCTTCCGATGGCCTGAAAATAATAATCGGGAATCCGGCCAATTTCGGTTACGGCTGACAAAACCGTTGTTCCCATTCCATCCCTTCGGGCTACATTTTTCGCGCCGCCTTCGGGATAAAACAGATCCAATTCCGTGGCGATATTTGACAGAGCTATTGCATCAAAATAATCAGAACCTTTTCCGCTGCAGACAATCTTGACACAAGGATCCAACGGTTTTTCAAACCACAGGGCCGAAAGATTATCTTCGGGAATGCAAATCAACAGTGGAATATTATTTTCGGAACAAACCCTGGCAAAAGCCCTGGCCGTATTTCCCGCCGAAGCCACCACCATCACCTTATCCGGAAATGGATTCCGGCGCGCACAAACCGTAAAAGCTTCACACTCTTTAAAGGTTCCTGTTTGCATGTAGGCGCCTTTTTCGGGCCAATAACCATTAAACGTAACGTAAAGGTTCTTCAATTCCAGGAAAGCTGCCAACCCTTCGCTTTTATAGGTAATTGGGGCTCCCGATCCTTCAAGGATACGTTCAACGGGCATCCAATCGGCGAATTTGTAGATGCCGGGGAAGTCATTTAACCCGAGTTGTTTCTTTTCGTAGTTCGCCCTGATTAAAGCTGGCTGATGCTGATTCGGACAATCCAAATTCCATTGCTGATCGTCAAAAACAGAACCACAACAAAGCGCTTCCAATTGATAATTAGTACCTAAGAATGATTTCATGAAGATTGGTTTGTTTCAAATTAAGTTCGTTCTCATTTTAACAGGTGGTAAATATATTAAGGTTGACCGAAATAAAGGTCATTTTTCAAAAAATTGTGGTATGCTTCTTCGATAAATCAGTACAAAAAGTAAGAGGTTGTTTCCGCTAAGCAGAACAACCTCTTTTCTTTTTGAATTACCGTCTATTTTTACTTCGAAAATTTATAAATGCAGATGTGTTTATATTCCTGACCCGGTTTCAGCAAAACCGAAGGGAATTGCGGTTTATTAGGTGAATCGGGGAAGTGTTGGGTTTCGAGGCAAAGACCACTGCGATAAACGTACGGTTTACCTGATTTACCAACATCACCATCCAGAAAATTTCCTCCATAAAACTGGATTCCAGGCTGGTCGGTATAAACTTCCATTTTAATACCTGTAACAGGCGATTCGACTGATGCGGCCATTTCAACGCCTTCACCCTGCTTGTTCAACACCCAGTTATGATCGTAACCACCGCCAAATTTGAGTTGCTGAAATTCTTCGCCCACACGCTGTCCAATGGCTGTTGGATTGTTGAAATCCATCGGAGTTCCTTCAACCGCAGCAATTTCGCCCGTTGGGATTAAGGTAGAATCAACCGGAGTAAACCCTTTTGCATTGATCATCAGCAAATGGTCGTTGATTGTTTCTGCGCCTTCACCCGAAAGGTTGAAATATCCATGATGGGTCAGGTTACAAATCGTTGCTTTGTCAGTTTTTGCCGAATATTCAATTTTGAAACCGTTATCCGGAGTCAATTCGTACGACATGGTCACATCGAGGTTCCCAGGATAACCCTGCTCGCCATCTGCCGATTTGTAAGTAAAGATGATTTTGGAATTGCTCACCTGATTGGCTTTCCATATCACCGCATAAAAACCTTTTGGACCGCCATGAAGGTGATTGACCCCATTGTTAAGAGGCAACTGGTAAGCTACACTGTCGATCGAAAAAGTACCTTTCCCAATGCGGTTTCCGTAACGACCAATGGATGCGCCAAAAAACTTTTCGGGTTTGGTTAAATATTCATCCAGCGTGTTATAGCCAAACACCACATCGACCGGTGCACCATTTTTATCAGGCACGCACAAAGCAACAACCCTTGCACCATAATTGGTAACCTTCATCCCCATTCCATTTCCATTGGTCAGGGTGTACAAATTTGTTTGTTCTCCATCAATCGTTTTTTGAAAGGCTGCACTCGTAATAGAGTCGGCAGTTTTTGTAAAAACCGATGGCTTGCTACAGGCCGTAATTGCAACCGCTGCAAGCAATAGAATACCAAAAGAGTGAATACTTTTCATTTTATCTCGTTTTAAGTTAATTATTTCTGAAGCTGAACCAACACCACGGAATGAGCGGGTAATTCAACTGAAAGTTTTCCATTTTTGGGTTTTGCCACTGTGAAATCTTTCATATTTACCTTCTCAGCCTGACCAAAATCGTTGTAATCGGTTATGTTTTGAGCATTGATAATTTTTCCCGATACCGTTTTGAACTCCTGAGCTCCGTTAAAACTGCATTCAATCGCTTCTGCTTTATTGGGATTCATGTTACAAAGGGTGATGCTCATCACACCATCTTTAACCGAAGAAGAAGCATTTACTGCCGGAATCTTCTCCCCTTTGTATTCATAATCTTCGCATTTCAAGGTCGTTGGAATCAGTTTTGCTCCCTGATGAACATTATACATTTTAAAAACATAATAGGTAGGTGTGAGAACCATTTTGTCGTCTTTGGTAAGGATTACCGACTGCAAAACATTAATTACCTGAGCGATATTAGCCATAATGACACGATCGGCATGGTTATTAAAAATGTTCAGGTTAACACCGGCAACCAAAGCATCCCTCAACGTATTCTGCTGCTGAAGAAATCCCGGATTGGTGCCAGGAAGCGGATCGTACCAGGTTCCCCATTCATCAACGGCCAAACCAACCTGTTTTTCAGGATCGAATTTATCCATCACTTCGAGATGTTTTTTAATGTATTCATCCACATTAAGAGTCCTTTTCAGGGTTTGGAACCATTCGTCTTCACCAAAATTGGTTGAAGAACCTTTACTGCCAACCCAGCTTCCCGTTGGAAGGGTATAATAATGCAATGATAATCCCTGAACCAGATGTCGCTTATCTTTCAGGTTTTCCATCATCTTTTCGGTCCAGTTATAATCGTCACCCGAAGGGCCAACGGCTATTTTTTGGGCATCATTTACCCGCACATAACTTGAAAAATTGCGGTATACATCGGCATAATGTTCCGGACGCATATCACCACCACAACCCCAGGTTTCATTTCCAATACCCCAGAATTTCACTTTCCAGGGATCCTCTCTTCCGTTCTTTTTACGCAATTCGGTCATCGGACTTTCATTCGACGAGGTGACATATTCAACCCATTCGGTTGCTTCCTGTACCGTTCCGGAACCAACATTAATACTCAGGTAAGGTTCTGTTCCGATAAGTTCACAAAAATCAAGAAATTCATGAGTTCCAAAGCTATTATCCTCGGTAACTCCCCCCCAGTGAACATTCACAATCGACGGGCGATTTTCTTTTGGGCCAATTCCATCTTTCCAATGATAAGTATCAGCAAAACAACCACCTGGCCAGCGTAAAACAGGAATTTTCATTTCTTTCAAGGCGGTTACCACATCGGTGCGATATCCATGAATATTGGGTATCTTTGAATTTTCACCCACATAGATTCCCCCATAAATACAGGTTCCCAGATGTTCCGAAAAATGGCCGTAGATTTCCGGCTTGATCGTTGTCTGAGCCTGATCGACGTTCAATTGCAGGGTATTTTGTGCCGACAACGAAACCGACGCAAGAATCAACCCAGCCAGTAGTAATCGATTTGTCTTCATAAGTTAATTTATTAAAAATAATTATTGGTTATAAAAAGAATCATAGCCATCGAACTGTCTAAAGAATCAATCATTCTAAAACAATACGATGGCTATAAACCAAAGTTTTATAATTTACCAAGTTTCTGATATTCCTTGTAAATCTTCTGGTATTTCGCCACGTTGGCTGGTATTGGAACATATTCTTTTTCAAATCCCTGTCCCATTGCTTTCTGTGCGTCCTCAACCGTTTTGTAAACGCCTGAAGCAACCGCTGCAAACATTGCTGCACCAAGAGCTACACATTGTTCGGCCCGTGCCACCTTGATCGGCATGTTCATCACATCGGCCATGGTTTGCATCACAAAAGGCGACTTCTTAGCCACACCGCCAATGCCTACAACTTGCTTGATTTCAACTCCATTTTCAACAAAGCGGTCAGCAATAGCCTTTGAACCATAAGCTGTAGCTTCAACCAACGCTCTGAAAATACGGGGAGCCGAAGAACCAAGGTTCAATCCGGTGATGGTTGCTTTTACATTCTGGTCAGCATCGGGAGTACGACGGCCATTTAACCAGTCGGTAGCTACGATGGTCGACTCTTCAACCGGAATTTTGGCTGCTTCTTCCGACAATGCCGGGATCAGCTTATCTTCAATCGATTTCTGCAAATCGTTGTCACCGATGAACTGTAACGGCCAGCTCAACACGTTTTTGAACCATGCATACACATCGCCAAACGATGATTGACCTGCTTCAAGTCCAACCATGCCGGGAATGACAGAACCATCGACCTGACCACAAATTCCGGGAATAAGTTTCCCGTTCATTTCATCATACGAAGCTACGATGATGTCGCAAGTAGAAGTTCCGATTACACGGACAAGCGTATTGGGACCAATTTCAGCACCCACAGCGCCCATGTGGCAGTCGAATGCACTTACGCCCACCACCACATCGGTTGAGAGGCCAAGTTTGGCTGCCCATTCCGGTGTCAATTTTCCGGCAACCTGATCGCTGGTATAGGTTTCGGTGAACAGATTTTCACGCAACCCGGCCAGTTCTTTTCCCAGTGAAACCAGAAATTCTTCAGGTGGAAGGCCTTTCCAGTCGGGATGCCAGAGTGCTTTATGACCTGCAGCACAACGTCCACGTTTTACCTGATCGAGAGCCGTTGTTCCGGTTAACACAGCTGGTAACCAGTCACAATATTCAACCCATGAAACAGTCGATTTTTCCAACGACGAATCGTTTCGTAATACATGTAACACTTTCGCCCAAACCCATTCGGACGAATAAATACCACCTTCGTACTTGGTATAATCAACTTCCCATTTACGAGCCAGTTCATTCACCTCGTCGGCTTCTTTTACGGCTGTATGGTCTTTCCAAAGTATGAACATGGCGTTGGGATTCTCGGCATATTCGGGCAACATAGCCAGTGGTGTGCCATTTTTGTCGGTCAAAGCCGGAGTACTTCCCGTGGTATCAAATGAGATACCTACTACATTTTTTGCAACCGAAGCACCGCATTTCGAAAGCGCCTCAACAATGGAAGCCTCCATCACCTCGAGGTAATCGAGCGGATGCTGACGGTATTGATTTTTTGCCGGATCGCAATATTTGCCTTCCATCCAGCGAGGATAATATTTTACGCTGGCAGCCATTTCCTTACCGTTGGAAGCATCAACAACCAACGCGCGGCAAGAATCGGTACCATAATCTAATCCAATAACGTATTTTGCCATAACTATCTATTTTTCGTATTAATTACAATGAATTTATGATGCTCGATACTGGATACTAGACACTCGATATTATGGCTTCGAGAATTCTTTATCCAACTTTAAGCATCAATTATCAATATTTAATGTCAATCATTTACAATCTAGCTTTCACATTCAAACAGATACCATTTCGCGAGACATCCAGTATCGAGCATCCAGCATCGAGTATCCAGTATCGAGTATCCAGCATCGAGTATCGAGTATCGAGTATCCAGTATCGAGTATCCAGCATCGAGTATCCAGCATCGAGTATCCAGTATCGAGTATCATTTTCCCGAACAGCAGCAGCAATTTTTTGAAATACTTAACACAGTTCCGTATTTGTCAAATTCGTAATGA